>CAYJUK010000230.1:0-3287 GCA_964373335.1 uncultured Planctomycetales bacterium
CTATTGGTTCTACAAACGTCAATAATTCAATTGAGATTGCTTCATTACTGTCCCAATTTGTGTCATTGCGAGCGACCATAGGGAGCGAAGCCTTGGCCAGTCGGCCAAGACAGGCAATCTTATTATCGATAGGCCTGTCCGCGCAATTCGATCCTTTCAACGAATATCGTATTCCCTTCGATGTAGAAAGAAATTCGGTATTTGCCGAAAGCATAAGGGGGACACGATGCTTAATGCGAGAGCCACCGGACTCAAATCATTTTTATGAAATCGCGCCTGCGCATATCAGCCCAAGATTATCGATAGGCGTCTTTTCGATGCCGAACGCGAAAGACGGTTATTTCTTTAAGTTTGTCGTCAATGGTGTTAATGACTCGATAGTCACCTTTACGCATTCGGTACTGATCTATGGTGCCAAAAAGTTTTTTGCAGTTTTGAGGGCGCGGGTTATGGGCAAGGGATTGTATGGCGTCCATCAGGGAGGGTATTTCTATTTTGGGAAGAGTGCGGATCTGTTTCTGGGCAGAAGTCGTTATAAAAAATTTATACAAGTTTGTCTTTCTCAAGTTTTTTCAGAAATTGATTCAGTGAAATACGCTTTTCTGTACGGTGGGCTTTTATGTAGCGGCTGTCCGTTAAGTCTTCCAGAAGTTCAAAGAGCTTTTGAAATTCTTCGAGACGCAGGATTACTGCCGTGCGTTTCCCTTCCTGGTCGACAATATATTCCTCATGTAATTTTATCATTCGTTTTTCTCCTTTACCTTAGAAAATTCGGCAGACCATTCAAATTTATTCGAGCCGTTCAAAGTATATCCAGATATTCCAACGATGGCAAGGCAATCTTTGGGCAAGGCATAAGGAAGAGTGCGGATCTGTTTCTGGACGGAAGTCAAACCTATTTTCAGGGAGAATCCAGAAGTTGTCCGAAAATTGTCCCAGGGATTTCGGCTTCTAAGACCTTAACGCAAAACTGCCTTGTTAAACTCCTTGCGCCTCCTATCGCTCGGGAGTTCATCAATAGAATTGAAGAGAGGTATTTGAATGGCGAGACAATCATTCAGTTCATTCGTGATTACCCCTATATTCCGATCGGTGCGGCTATCGAAATCCTTCGTGAATTCGTTTCGAAAGAAGAATTGGATCGGATTTACGTTGAAGAAATCGACGGCCATCTCCATGCCACGCGCGAGAAAACGTCCTTAAAACTCCTTGATGCCGATCCGGATGCATGGCTCGGGGCGGAGTCTTTTTCCCCATACGATCTTGTTCGAGATGCATTGGCCAAGCAGATTGCGCAAAGCCTTTTGATTCCGCGCTCTGCGGATTTTGACGAGGTGGCCGGACTTTTTGCCAGTCAAGAGGAATTCCGTCAGAAAAAATACACAATATCGGCCCCTGAATCAGGAAGAATCACCCTTTTCCACATGCGGGGAAAAGGGGGCTTACAATTTCAGAGATTTAAGTCAATGGACTATGCCATTTATATCTACTGGTTGCCGGTCACGGGGATTCGCATTTATTTTGTGAATCGTCAGCATGTTATGGCCTTTGAGGCAAGACGCTATGCGGATAATATTAAATTTAAAAAGGACAAGAAGATTCAAATGGCAGACCGCGTGCACCTGTTTAGAAGTGATGTGCCGGCCGAGGAATCGGTAGAATTATTTATTTTGAAGGATCTTTTGGCCGACATTGTTCAGTCAGAAAATGAATTTATGGCGGTCTTGGAATTAAAAGAGAAAGAGACAGCCGAAGCGATGCTAAGAGATTTTATCGCTAGGGAATTGGTAGAGGAGATTGATATGAGCGGTCGGCCAAGGCCAGTTGAAATTCCGGAAATTCCCGAAGAGGAAATGATTGAACGATGGCAGAAGCTTGTTGTCCACATCCAGCAGCAGATTAAGGAGAGTTTCCCCGAAGAGCTAGGGATAGAATTCGAGTCCCAAGAACAAAACGCGGCGCAAGAAACTGTGGCGGAAAGGGCTGAACAACCCAGGTCTCAATCGTTGACACCAGAAGCGGTCCCAGAGAAAATTGTTTCTCCAACACAACTGCAACTTCCTGTGGAAGATGAAGAGGAAAAGGAAGTCAAGCGAATGACGACGATCATTGAACAATCCTCCGGCATTCTTTATCAGGCCGCACAACGATCAGGTCGTTATTCTATCGATCGATTGCGTCAATTTATCAAACGTCACAAGTTGCAATCGATTGTTGTTGAAGCGAAGAGGGAAGCGAGAAATTTGACACAGCTGCTCCTTGAGCATGATTTGATTGTTAACGAAGCGGCTAAGACCGATGGGATTAGCGTAGAAGAATTACAGAAGCAGATGAATCGCTTTGGTGTGACCTTCGGGTCATTGATGGCGCGTTATTCCAGAAAAGAAAATCGTCGCGACAGAATCCTCAATGCGGTACGCGTTTGTGGTTTGGATTGGGATGCGGTTATCAAGAATTCCGGATTCAAAAGGCAAGAGACCCTTTATGAGGCAATTGAGGATCTGAGACTCAAAGACGAGATTATCGCTTTGTTGATCAAGAAGGGGGAAGATACGGTCCCCTTGATTCCAGAGATCAGCGACTGTAAAGATTTGAGAAAGCTTTACGACCAATTGAGCCGGTTTATCCCCAGATTCTTTGGCCAGCCGGAAAAATTGATTGGGGCATTGACCGATTTAAGGGGCAGGATTGTCCTGGAGGTGATTAAGCGCCACAGAGGCGAAATCCTTAATGCCGGGCGAGCTCTTGGGTTTACCAAGTCAGGAATTAGGCGCATTATTAAGGATTACGATTTATCTGGTCGCATGGAGGATATTAAAAAGCGTGTGGCGGATATAATCGAAAGCTTTGAGTCAACAGCGGGAGATTTTGTCGCTGCCGCAGCGAGGATGAATATGAAGGTCGTTGATTATGTGAATGAAATCAGGACCTACGGTCTTCGTCAAAGAATTGAAGATTTAAGAGATGACATTGAGGATGTGAAGGCGAGGCTTCGTGAACATGGCGGAAATGTCTCGGCTGCGGCTCGCGCCAAAGGCGTTTCTCAAGACGTCATGTTCAGGTTGTGCCGTCGGTATGGGGTTGTGGCAATGACAAATAGAGCGAGAAAAGATGCCTTAACTCTTGATCGCACGTATGAAGTCGGACGAAGATTCTTTAGAATGATGACACTTGGCCAATGGACACCGTCCAACCGTTTCATCGAAATCATCTTTGCGCCGGTCTGGGAACCGCCGGCCTCACTCTCACCGGGTTATTTAGCCAAACACGAACCCCAGGAAGGCTGG
>CAYJUK010000231.1:0-3285 GCA_964373335.1 uncultured Planctomycetales bacterium
CTCGGAAGGCTTTAACAACAAAATCAAACGGCTTAAGCGGATGGCTTATGGCTATTTAAACCCAAGAAGATTTCAACTCAACTAAGAAAGAACCTTTTTTTATATCTCCTTAATTTACAAAATCTTATCGACAGCGTCTTCTATTCCTACTAAGATCGGGAATGCGAAAAATTTTTAGGCAATTCCCGCCCGCGGGCGGGAATTGAAGTTGACATAAAAAGTGACTGTCACTTTTTTCGTCTGATAAAAGCAGCAAGGAGGCCGCTGCCTAGCAAAAAGAAGGTGGAAGGTTCGGGAATAATGCCGTCCCTTTGAATGGTTACTGCATTTTTTCCTAGTTTATTGGGGGAATCGTGAACCAGCGGGATGTTGACATCCCCAAAGTCTACTAGATCAAATAAACTGCCATCGATCCTGACTTCATAAATGACCTCAAAAACCCAGTTGGCAACAGCCGGGTCAATGACATTGTAAGTCCCCGGCGTAGTCGCTGGAGAATTGACGGTGAACAGATGCCCCAGGGTATTAATATTGTATTCCAGGGAAGTGCCAAATGAATTGATAAAAGCGGCGCTGCCTTGATTAACGGATCCATCTCCGCCAGTTGCCCCTAAACTTTTATATTTATTAATACCACTTTCTTGAAATTTGGTTAGGTAATCAAGATAAAAATCCAGGAGGATATTACCGTTATTATCCGTGAAGACAAATTGGGCCTTGTCGCTTCCCAGTAGATGATTAAATTTATGCTTTTTGGGCCAGTTGACAACATTGACTCCATAAGAATTATCGATCAGTTCCAATGGTTGAATAAAGGCGGCCGAGACATCTTTTGTCGCGGCATCCTGATGGAACCAGAGTTGACCCTGGGGTCCAGCGGGGGTACTTGTTCCTTTAAGAATAATATCCAGAAAATATCCCTGCGTATATCCTTCCAGGGGATCAAAAAATCCGTCAATGATAATGGCTGAAGCCGGTGATATCTTGAAAAAAATAAGATAAAAGAGCATGTTTAATACGTAAATCTTTCTCATTTTCCTCCCGGGGCAATTAAGGTAATAAAGGTTTAAAATGTTTTCTCTCAATATAATTAGCAATTATCATGCCAACCTTAATTATATTTTTTATTTCATAACAGGTTGTAAAAGCAGTATTAATAAGAAATAGGGGTCATGGTTAGTTTTCAATATGTGTCGAGAAGTTTAAACATGTTTAAACTTAAAGACGTTGTCCAAAAATCTTTGTCAAAAATTTTTACTTTTAACCCCAGTTTCGCAGTATGGCAGAAGGATTTCGTTATTTTGCGATAGGTTAAGAATTTTTGAAGGCCAAATTTTCCACTACAGCCTATATCATCTCTCATCGAGCATGATTCAAACTGCGGAACTAGGGTTAATCTGCTTATCTTCCGTGTTTGCAGATCGTTTTGATAACAGGGTTTCCCTCCTGCGGGGAGGGTTCGGGAAGGGGGTGAGAGATCTCTCTTCACCCTCCCCTAGCCCCTCCCATCAAGGGAGGGAAATTAATATGCTCATTCTTTCATATCTTTATCCTTCGCTATACTTGCTTTTCATAAAATTTTTGACACTACCTTGTAAAGTCTTATCGACAGCGTCTTCTATTACCAAGTTTCGCATTGACAAACCATTTCGCAATGCTATAGTGATCAAAGTTTATTAAAAGAATCACTCTTTCCTTATATTCCCTCAACAAGATTTCAATGAAAAAGGTAATTCTTTATCTCGAGGATGGCACAAATTTTTTGGGCCAATCCCTCGAAACCATCGGAGAAACTGCGGGCGAGGTCGTCTTTAATACCGCGATGACCGGGTATCAAGAGATCTTGACCGACCCTTCCTATGCGGGTCAGATCGTGGTCATGACCTATCCCTTGATCGGCAATTACGGAGTCAATGAAGAAGACGCGGAATCCAGCCGGATTCATCTGAAAGGTTTTGTGGTCAAGGAATTCTGCCGGACGTATTCCAACTATCGGGCCCAAAAAGGACTGATCGAATACTTGAATGAGCATCACATCATCGCCATAGAAGGAGTGGACACCCGCGCCCTGACCCGCCGCCTCCGTTTAAGCGGGGCCATGAAGGGGATGATTTCTACCGTAGATTTCGATACCCAAAGCCTGGCTCAAAAGTTATCCAAGGTGCCCTCCATGGAAGGGGCGGACTGGGTGAAGGAAGTCACGACCAAAGAAAAATATGTCTGGCCGGCGACCGGGGAGGCGAGATATAAAATTGCCGCGATTGACTGCGGGATCAAATGGAACATCTTAAGAATTCTTTCCCGATTGCATTGTGAGGTTCATGTCTTCCCTTCCCACGCAACTTTTGATCAGATCATGGCCATCGAACCCGACGGCCTTTTTATTTCTAACGGGCCCGGAGACCCCGCCGCCGTGACCTCGGTGATCGAATTAACCAAGGAATCCCTTGGGAAGCTGCCCGTCTTTGGGATCTGCTTAGGGAATCAGATTCTGGGGCTCGCCTTAGGCGGGAAAACGTACAAAATGAGATTCGGTCATCACGGGGCCAATCATCCGGTCAAGGATTTTGAGGTGAACCGGATCGGCATCACCTCCCAGAATCACGGGTTTTGCGTGGATATCAATAGCCTTGATATAAATGACGTGGAGATGATTCATAAGAATCTGAATGATCAAACGGTGGAAGGCCTCCGTCATAAAAAGTATCCGGTCTTTTCCATCCAGTATCATCCCGAGGCCGCTCCTGGGCCGACGGCCGCGCGGTATTTGTTTGAGAGGTTTATTCGGATGATAGAGCAAGAAAAGACCAAAGACCAAATGAGGAATGATAAGATAGAAAATCCGAATATCGAAATCCGAAATCCGAAACAAATATAAAATCCAAATTCTTCAAACAAAAATTAAAAGTAAAAATATATGACAAAAGTGTACGACTTGGAAGATAGAACTTTAAAATTCACAAAGGCTGTGAGGGTGTTTACCAAAAAACTTCCCAAGTCAATCGCTCATTTAGAAGACTCTAAACAATTGATTAAAGCATCGGGATCAATCGGGGCAAATTACATAGAAGCCAATGAAGCATTGAGTAAAAAGGATTTCCTGATGCGCATTAAAATTTCACGCAAAGAATCTAAAGAAAGCCGGTATTGGTTAACTCTTTTGGAGGTTTCCCAATATCCAGATTTGTTGGAAGAGCAACAAGCTCTTATTCAAGAATCTATTGAGCTTATGAATATATTTGGTTCAATTGTTCGAAAATCTGAGTAGATTTGGGGTTTATTTAG
>CAYJUK010000232.1:0-3260 GCA_964373335.1 uncultured Planctomycetales bacterium
GTATAGAAGTAATTTTTGGTAAAAAGAAAAAATCTAAAATGAAACCACTGACAAAAGAAATAGTTTTAAAATGATTAATAAACTTTTTTATTTTTTTATTCCTCCGCTCTTTTTTTTCTCCCAAACTAATCTCAGACGTCTCCAAAGATTCAAATTCAGCCCTACCCCCAGCCCCTCCCATTAGGAGGGGAGAAAATGCGGCTTCTTCCTTATCAACTTCTTGTAACTTGTTATCTTTTTCCATTCTTAAATTCTAACATAAAATTTTGTAAAAAATATATTTTATGTTATTATATTTTAAGAGAAATTTTGGGCCCTTAGCTCATTTGGTAGAGCACTTGTTTTGCACTCAAGAGGCGAGCGGTTCGAATCCGCTAGGGTCCACCAAACGAAATATTGTCAGAATTAAGAATGCGGAACTGACAAAAAAATCTTAACTAAAACTTAATCTGAAAACTGAACATTCCCATACCGCAAACTCCTTGCAATGTTTCTCCTGCTTTTTGAGTACCAATATCAATTTCTGTTTTTCCAGTTTGGGGTAAGATTTTTTGGTATCCAATCGAATGAATTGCGAGTGATTCTGAGCAATCGTAAGTGCCATCTGTTTTTACGATAAGTTTTGTTGGAATACCCGCCTGTGCTATGCTTACTCTTGGAGAATAGCCACTTTTGGCGTTGATAGTGATATATTGCACACCATTTTTTATCACACTATTTTGAATTGCCTGATTTGTAGCGATGTTTGTATTGTCCTTTGATTTAGAATCGCCAACAAAAATAATCCCAAGTCCAACAATGATTGCGATGGTGATAATGATCGAAGCAGTTTTATTCATAAGGTTATTATATCAAAATTTAGATGCTGAATAAAGGCGTGATAATACCGAGTCCTGCAAGTCCAGCGAGAAGGGCGAACAATCCAAGACCTATTACAACTATTCCTGCGGATTTAAAAAACAATGATGCATATTTTGAGTGAGCAAATGACACTGAACCAAATGAAAGTAATGCAAGCATCGGCAATGTTCCAAGTGCAAACGAAAACATAATGAGAAGTCCAGACATAAATGATCCGCTAGAAAGTGCGGCAACTTGCATTGATTGCGTAAAGCCACAGGGCAAGAAAAATGTAGCAAAACCAATGATAAGTGGTGTAAGTGTCTTGTGTTCTATTTTTCTAAAAAAATTAAAAAAAACAGGAGATAAAGCAATTTTATTTTTTGCGAATACTCCTACCAAGTTTAAACCTAGGAGTATCATAACGGCTGATGCAGTAATTCCCAGTATTGCTGTAAATGTAAAACTAATACCTATGGCGTTTCCAATCAACCCGAGAACCCCACCCAAGATTGCAAAACTAACGAGCCGTCCAATGTGGAAAAGTACAAAATTCTTTTTGTCGCTGATATTGTCTTGTGAGACGGTCGCCGATAGCGAAAGAACAAGCCCACCCACAATTGCTAGACAACTAGAAACTGATGCAACGAGACCAATGATAAAACTTGTTGTTGGTGTGGCTGTGCCTCCGATACCGAGATTTAATATTCCTGATTTTTGTAAAATAAAAAATAAAACAAGAAACGCAAGACCGATGGGAAGAGCTTGCCAGATGACCCCGTTATTTTTCTTTTCTTTAATAATGTTCTCTACGGAAAGAGTATAGCCGTTGTGCTTTATTTTTTCAGTGAGCATTTCTGCTAACTCATGTTTACTGTTTTCTAGCTCGGTTTCAAAGGATACAATCTCACTTTTTAAATCAACTTTGGTATTTCGTATTCCTATTTGTTCATTTAAAATATCTTCAATCAAGATTTTACAGGACACGCAATGAGTCCCCGATACATGGAATGTGTATGTGTTCATATTTTATAATTTCTTCGTTTTTATTCTCAATGAATTTGACACGACCGACACGGAGGACATTGCCATAGCAAAGCCAGCGAAAACAGGCGAGAGAAGCCAACCAAATATTGGATAAAAAGCACCGCCCGCAAGTGGAACACCGACAATGTTATAGATAAACGCCCAGAAAAGATTTTGCTTGATTCCGTTCATTGTCATTTTTGATAATTTCACTGCTTTGACGAGTTTTGAAATGTCGCCACCGAGCAGTGTAATTCCTGCTGATTCAATCGCAACATCTGTCCCCGTCCCCATAGCGACACCAACATCTGCTTGGGCAAGAGCGGGCGCATCATTTACCCCATCGCCCACCATTACCACAATATCTCTTTTGGTTTGTAAGTCCTTGATAATATGTAATTTATCCTCTGGCATTACCTCGGCATATACTTTATCAATACCAACAATTTTAGCGATGTATTCGACTGTATTTTTATTATCACCCGAAAGCATAACCACTTTCTTTTTCAGTTTGTGTAATGCGTTAACTGTCTCAATTGCTTCGGGCTTAATAGGATCGGCGACAAAGACTAGACCAAGCAGAGTATTTTTATTTGCAAGCAATACTGGTGTTTTACCTTGCTTCGTTTCCTGTTCCAAAGATTGAGTGTTATAGGGAATATGCAAGTCAGAAGTTATTTTTAAATTACCTGCAAAATATTCTATATCGTCAATCGTTCCTTTAAGACCTTTGCCTTTGATTATTTCAAAATTATTTACACTTTTTATTTCGATATTTTTTTCTTTTGCATAATTGACTATTGCATGAGCTATTGGATGTTCAGATTTACTTTCAAGCGTGGCAAGGATTGAAATAATTTCTCTTTCGTCTTTTTTTGCGTTTTTGTTTCCCAAGACCTCTATTTTTGTCAGTTCGGGCTTTCCTTTTGTAATAGTACCTGTCTTATCAACCACGACAATATTTGCTTTATGGAGCATTTCGAGTGTTGCCGCATCTTTGACCAATATTCCTTCTCTCGCGCCCTTGCCTACACCAACAATAATTGCCGTAGGCGTTGCGAGCCCAAGCGCACACGGACAGGCGATTACGAGTATTCCCACGAATGAGGTGATTGCAAATCCGAGTGCGCTACTCAAACCCAAAATAGGAATGCCAAAATAAAGCCATACTCCAAAAGCAACAATCGCAAGCCCTAGGACAACAGGAACAAAAACAGATGAAATTCTGTCAACAAGAGCTTGAATTGGCGCTTTGCTTCCTTGCGCTTCCTCAACCATTTTTATGATATGCGAGAGCAATGTTTCAGAACCGACTTTTGTCGCTTTGAAAGTAAATGAACCGTTGGTATTGATAGTTCCGGCAACGACAGTATCCCCGATTTTTTTCTCCACGG
>CAYJUK010000233.1:0-3245 GCA_964373335.1 uncultured Planctomycetales bacterium
GGATTTATATTACTGGCTCCGATAAGGTCAGGGAATACGGGGAGAAGAATGAGCGGGGTCTCATAGTGGAAACGCTGGGAGACAGAAGAGTCAATATCAAGATTATTTACTTCACTCGTACAGGAAAGGAAGTCGATTACGATAAACACATCAAACCCTTTGACTGGATGGTGGCCAAATGGAATGAGGGATTCTTCAGCGAGTCAATCATTCCTTCCTTTGACAGGGTTTCGGCCACGTTGTTACGGACGGCTTTAAGCGATGAAAAGGATAGCACTAAATTCGAGGAAAGGTTAGTCAATAACGCGCGTCTTGATGAATCCATTCCAGCGGAAGTTATCGATTATATATCCGCGGATACGGCTGAAGGCAAACAGCTTCGTTATCTCTATCCGTTGGAGAATGAAGAAAATTCCGCTGATAAGTTGAACGAGGCAGGGAAAAGGCAGGAGGCTTTGGAGGCTTACGGAAAGATTGTTCAGAAGGCTGAAGAAGAAATGGTTAAAGCAAGTCCTCGGGCAGCCAGGGAGATTTTGGAAACCGTCATTAAAACTCTTAAAGGGAATATATCCGAGGTTGAGGAGGAAATTATTGCCCGACAGAAAAACAGCGCGCCCAAGAAAGACCCCGCCCGTCCGCTGCCGGGGAAGAAATTACCGATGCCAGGGAAAGTCAGGGCTTCGATCAATAAAGTTGGCTGGGACAGCGACCGCGTCAAGGCGTTAACCGAGGAATCGATTGAGTTTAAGCTGGCCGATCAATATTTAAGGACGATCGGACGAAAGGATATGGAAGAATATCTCATCTATCTGGTTAAGGCCGGATTGATCCGCGCCGGGCCGTTCGGCGGATTTTTGGCCGCTACATATGTTGACAGCCGCGGGCGAGAAGGAATCGCTTTAAAGACCAATCATCCCGTCCATAGAAGCCCAATCGAACGCGCCGCCTCTTTAGTCCACGAGATCGGCGCCATGTCGAAATTCAATTATAGCCACGTCATCAATACGGAGTTAGAGAATCAAGCCAGAACTTGGATGATGAGCGAGGGAGGATCCGCGCGGCCTGAAGACGCGGCTCAAGCTCAAGATAAAGTTAAACTCGCCCTATTGACTCAGTTTGTTCAAGCCCTCAAAAGACTCTATCCTCAAATTAAAACCACTTCAAAATTTATCATTTACTCCGGCCCTCCTGGGGGAGGAAAGAGCCTGGTTTGGGAAGGATTCGAGATGATCGTTCAAGAATTACTGAAGGAGAAATTGATCGACAAGTTTATTCTATTCCATACCCGTCCCATCCGTCCCGGCGAAAAACAAGATAAGGAATACCATTTCCGCTATGAAGAGCATCTGAGAAAGCTAGAAAATGAAGGCAAGATTATTACAGCCGTGGTGAACGAACAGCTCCAGGGTCTGGCCCTCGCTGACTTTGACGATGAATACAAGGATCCCACGCAAGGAGGGAAGATCAACACGGCGAAGATCAATGGATTGGCGTCGAAGCTCCGCCAGGATAAGGTGACCATTCTTGAAGGCGGGTTAGCCTGGTTTGATAAATTGCGTGAAATTTTCAGCAACATTGAGCGGGATTCCCGATTTATAGGAGTCAACAGCGATGGACTGACGAGTATTTTTGTAAGTCCGTTTAAAGAGGAACGCATCCAAGAAATTGAAAAGGACGCGCACAGAGAATACGCGCGGATGAAGGCCGGTTATGACAAGGGAGTCCAGGATCACCAGAAGGAATTTGAGACGGCCATGAAGACCAGGGAAGAGCTTAAGGCGCGGTTCGTGGCACTGATGGAACAAGGACCGGATGCATTAAAACAGGCGTGGCCGGAATTAGAAAATAAATTGTTTAGGATGGAAGATCAGGATCCATTTGCTGATCGGATCAAGGAAGCGGGAGCGGCATCAATAGAAAACGCTGGAGAGGAAATCAGTCCAGAGCTGGCGGTTCGAATGGCGGCCCAAAGAGAAACCGTGATCAGAATCCATAATAGAGAAACCACGGAGGCAAAGAAGGTTGTTGAGAATGTGAGGAAGTGGGTGGACAGCGGGAATATAGAAGATATCAATCGACTCATAGGGAATGAAGATACTATCAATAAAGTTCTTTACGCTCCGATCAATAGAGATGATTTGGAATACCGTTCCAATGAAGCGGGAATCCAGGTCATCCGGAGATTTGAGTACACGGAAAGATTGTATAGCTACTGGGTTAATACCAAAGAGGAGCTGGAAGCTCTTAAAATGAAACTAGGGATGCAGTTCACGTTGACCATTCTTGAGAATTTATGGACTAAGATAAATCTCCTTTACGGAGTCAATTTGCCGAACTTGCTCACCGCGAGAGGTCTTGTGGATCAATACCTTGCTGAGATCGAATCCATTGAGCGGCAGGAAATGATCAAGCCAATCGAGAAATCAGATGTCCTCTTTGAGATGACCAAACAGCATGAGCTGGAATATCTGGATGCTATTAAGGCTGTGCTGGAAGAAAAAGGCGAGACCGTTGTGACACCATCGATCCTCTTCGAGGCTGCCAAGAAAGCCTTGGCTGGCAAGCAGTCAAAGGTTAAGGCCCGCGTCGGACTCCAGCCGGGCACGATGAACCCGCTTCACTATGGCCATATCTCAGCTTCCCTGGCTGGGATCATGGGACAGGTTAAACCGAAAGACCGCGGGGTTAAAGTCCTCGGGCTCTTGGCCAATGGCGGGACCGTTCCGGATAAACCATACGCGGCCAGCGCGGATATCCGAAACACAATGGCGAGAATTGCCGTCGGCGAAGAACGGTTAGGCCGGTGGTTACAAGTGACGCCGATCCGTCAGCAGACCGTGGATATGTTCTCCCAAGATGAAGCAACCCTTAATCTCGCGGGGACTGAAGCTAAGTCCAAAGAGCTCAAGATAAAATCTGCTGAAGAACTCCGACGGTTCAACATGGATATGGCCAGCTTTATCTGGCTGTTTGTGGCTAATCCTAAGGTAGATTGGATTTATATTACTGGCTCCGATAAGGTCAGGGAATACGGGGAGAAGAATGAGCGAGGACTGATCGTGCAGACCCTGAGCGACAGGAGAGCACACATTAAGATTATTTACTTCACTCGAGAAGGAATGGAAGTCGATTATGATAAGCATATCAAGCCATATGAGTGGCTGGAAACCAAATGGCGTGAGGGGCTGTTCGAAGAAACTCCGGTCAATTCCTCTTCTAAGATCGCCGCCGCGAAAATACGAACG
>CAYJUK010000234.1:0-3240 GCA_964373335.1 uncultured Planctomycetales bacterium
ATGAGAATAGTAGAAGTTTCCTGTTGAAAGAAAATAATTTTTAACAAAGTACTGTTAATTAGATTCGTGAAACTTCCTAAGCTCATCTTTCCAACAAATCACGAACACTCTACTCCCATTCCTTCTCTAAAGATAAGGAACTCCGCGGACGGCCGGCGCGGCTGTACCAATAGGCGGCATTGTTAAGATCGCCTTCCTTGCGGTGCAGATACGCGTGCACCCAGGCGCCGTCGGCATCAGAGACATCTTGCGCGACGCGGTGCGCCTTGTCCCAATCCCCTTTCACGTCCCACCACAGCGCCTGAAGCAGCCGCAAAAGTCCCCGCGGCGGAGAATCTTTTTGCCGAGACTGGTGAAAGGAATCGAATTCAAACCCGGAATTATACCATTTATTAATCAAAATTTCGTATTAAGAAAATGCTTGTTTACCCCAATTCAGCACCCGGGTGCTGAATGGGGGTTAAACAGGCGATTCTTTTCATGCCGGCTCCTCTGCGAACGAATAAAACTGGCCGTCTCCTATGATGATGTGATCCATGACCTTCACTTGCAAAATCTTTCCCGACTCTTTTAAACGATTAGTAAAAATCTGGTCTTCTGGACTTGGCTGGGAATTACCGCTGGGATGATTGTGCATACAGATAATCGAAGCGGCAAAATGCTGCAACGCGCGCTGGAAGATCTCGCGGATGATCGGGCTCGCATGGTTCACGGTGCCTTCTTCGATATCCTCGATCGCGATAACGCAGTTTTGACTGTTTAAAAAAATAACCTTAAAGACCTCATTCTTGAGATCCCGCATCCGGGGCATCAGGATATCCACGATATCTTTGGCAGAGCGGATCTGCGGCCGGTCTTCTCTGATCTCTTCTTCCCGGAAGCGGCGGCCGATCTCAAGGGCCGCCCTAATCTGGGCGAGTTTAGCAGGACCTAAGCCTTTGAATCCTTCCCAATCGCGCAGATCGGTGTGGCTCATATTGCGAAAGGTCTTATATTTAATGAGAATATTCCGGGAGAGATCCAAGGCGCTTTGGCCTCTGGTTCCCGAACCGATTAGGATGGCGAGAAGTTCTGAATTAGAGAGTCGATGCTCTCCCATTTTGAATAATCGTTCCCGCGGACGGTCATCAGCAGGCCACTCATTGATCGGATGACCGAATGGTATGTCCTCTTTCATAGTAAAATCCCCTTTCCGATTGAAATTTGAGAGACGGGTAAACCCCAAAAGTTGGGGTAAAGGGGATTTAAACGACAGTTATTATAAGAGGGTGGGAATCATTTGGCAAAAGAATCTTTCGGGCGCATCGGGCGCCCAAAATCAATTTTGTTCCTGGCTATCTTCTCTAATATAGGATTTCTTTTCTCTATTCATAATATAAGTCAGGCACAACCCCAGGCCGCCGCTGATGACATTGAGGATCACATCCTTGAATTGATAATAGCGGTTCGGGAGGATTTCCTGAATCCCCTCATCACCCCAGCCCAAGAGGCCGGTTAATAGGAACGCCAGACAATAGGCCCTGGCGCCGGGGACGTCCAGACTGATCGCGCGATAGGTTAAAAATCCCAAAAAGCCATATTCCACAAAATGCAGTTTTTCCTCCGGGATATCGAGAAGAACGATCCCGTACACATACAATCCGGTCACCAGCAGCAAATAAAGATAGGTTAACGGCCGGCGGACTTTCACCTTGATTAACGAGTATAAGATCACGCTCCCCAACAACACAATCAATCCCGAATTCGCCAGCAGGGCAAACGGGGTATTCGCCTTCAGGAATTCACAAATCGGACGGACAATCGATAAGGTTGAATAAATCAACAGAACACAAAGGAAGACGTGAAGCCAGTATTTTACTCTCGGGGGGTTAGAAGGTAACATAAGTTAATGAGTTAACGAGTTAGCGAGTTGGCGAGTTGGCGAGTTGGCGAGTTGACCAGTTCTCGAGTTCTCCAGTTCTCCAGTTCTCCAGTTCTCCAAAAATTGAACGCGATCACCATCACTCTCAATGACGATTGTCCCCAGCTGATCTGTCCTTATGATCTCTCCTTTAATCTTCTCTAAATCCTCATCGCGCGGAAGGCCCCAGAGATTCGGGCCGGTCGAGATGACAAAGACCGCCTTCTCAAAAAACCGACCGAATTGTTCATCGATCGGCCCGCCGTGATGCGGCACCTTCACACAACCCGCCTTCTTGATAAACGGATATTTTTTGATAAGCTCCGCCTGTTTTTTTCCCTCGATATCTCCCGCCAGCAGAAAAGACGTCCGATCGTACGTTAACCAGATCACCAGAGAATTATCATTCACGCTTCCTTTATAATCCGCCGGACTCAGGACTTGAAGATGGATCGACCGCGGGAGACCTTTGATCCGAGAACCTGCCCTTAATGTTTCCAAAGGAATCCCATTGCCCTTGATCCTCTGAAGCAATTCCGTATAACCCTCCTCCGCATTGGGATCACCATTGATAAAAACACGGTTCACCGGAATCTTCCCCAGAACTCCCGAAGCCCCGCCAAAATGATTTTTATGAGGATGGGTTATAATGAGACCTTCTATTATGAGAGGGACTTCTCCGGGCCGCTTGAGAGCAGATAAGTATTCTGCGATATTTTCCGAATACCCCTCATCCCCCGCGTCAACCAGCCAAAGACTCTGATCTGGAAGTTCCAGCACCATCGCGTCGCCATATCCCACGGATAGAAAATGGACCCGCAGCCGCGGCGCGGCGCTCACAACCATCCCGCAGAAGGTCAATCCATAAGCAGCCGCAAAAAAACCTATGCAAAATTTTTTAATCTTTGCTAGAATCATGTCCTCACAAGTATCCTTCAAGAAGCCATTATAAAAAAACCCTAGCGCTTTGTTACAAAAATAATGAACACTTATATTCCCAGAAAAACAAAGCCTAGTACCGTGTTCAACCCTAGAATTGTACTTCGATTCCAGGGTTCAACGGTACGCAATTCAGGTAACACGGTACTAGCCCTTTGAGAAGCCGGAAAAAATGATGCCAATGCCTAAGACTGTAACTGACAAACCCAAAATCTTGATTTGTTCTCGATTTCCCATCACCCGGGCCTCTTTAGAATCCCTTCTTAAAAAAGAATATGACTTAATGGACTATGAATCATTTGATTTGATCACCACCGAGGACAAAAAATCTCCTCTCGCTTACTGCATTCTTGACATCGATGATCAGGAAAATTTGACCGGGATTGTGGGGGGATTGAAAT
>CAYJUK010000235.1:0-3230 GCA_964373335.1 uncultured Planctomycetales bacterium
AACGCTTTGATCTTAGCAAGAGATTCTTCCTAAAGATTAAAATCTTTCCGCGGTAAATCCTCTAAAGCGATGTCCACGGTTTCGCGAAATTTGGTTCGCAATTCTTTTTGTGACATTTTCTGACTTACCGCATCCAGCCTGCGAAAATAACCAGACGAACAGCCATATGGCTTTTCATCACCCTCGGGAATTTCAATGATGACGACGTTCTCTACCGGAGAAATTTTACCAATCGTAATGTGCGGATCACAATGTCTCGCTAAAGTTGAAATTTCGGCTTTCATCTGATTGGAGAGCTTCTCTCCAATAACCTTTCCATGATCATTGACACCAAGAACAATGAACCCGCCTTTTGTATTAGCCAGGGCAACAATGTCCCTGTCAATCTTCGTAGTATATTTCTCCTTGAATTCCACCGTCAGTCCTTCACCTTCGGCAATGAAAAGTTTTAGTTGTTCATTGTTCATTTAATCTCCAATCATTGCTGTCCAAATTCGTGTCATTGCGGGCGACCGAAGGGAGCGAAACCTTGGCCTGTCGGTCAAGAGAGGCAATCTTTTTACCGACTGAAAGGATTGTTTTAGTCAAATTTTTACCTGCTGGCGCTTTCAATATTTGAGACAACCACTTGTCTCCCTAACCATCCCTTAAGATGCTGCTGCTTCCAAAGCGCCATGGGATGATTTTTAAGCAATTCCACCAGACCAGTGATTTCCTTCTGCCGAAAGAGCAACTCAGGCCTGTATTCCCCTTTAAAAAAAGTATCAATATACTCTTGCTGTGTTTTGTTCAACGCGAGCACATAGGCCAATAATGGATTGACGACTTTCACCATTTGTTCTCTTAAAGGCGTCGCTCCCTTCCGCAAGAGTGGCAGAAGGTCTGTTTTGATGTCTCGGTCCGAAATGCGATTCAGAGAATCTTTTGAAAATTGGCGGCAATCTTCCCTGACCAGGCTTCCGAAAAAAATCACCATCCTCTTGAGGATCGTTTTATTCAATTTGACCCTGTTCGCTAACAAGGAATAAACATCAAAGAGATCCCTCGCCGCGCCCCGCGTTAACAAGGCCCTTATTTTTTCGCCATAGATTTCTTCCAACGCTAAAGAACGAACAGTCACATTTTGGTTTCTTAAAAAAGGGATTCTGATTTCCCTTTCAACATTGGGCAACAAAGATATCCTCATCAAAAAATTCACCTCTACCTTGATCATATCCTTGTTAGAAGCTGAATTCGTATAACTCAAAAAATATTGCTGAATTCCATACTCCTCTCTTTGACTCACGCTGTATTTCAAAAAAGCAAAAATGGAATTGAAATACAGGCTCATGTCTTTCCGCTTCAACTCCGCTTCTTCTTTGGTTAACCCGCCGATAAAATTAAAATCCAAATCAATAGAGAGTCGCGGCAGGGGTAAATAAATAAAATTGATCGCCGTGCCGCCTTTTAAAACCAATTCCTTGCTCAAAGCCGGGTGATTCCTGATTTCGCTTAACAGCAAGGCAAGCCGATAAGCCTTCTCGATGATATCCGGCTGAAATCCGGTTGCCCTCGCGGTATTGACAATTTCTTTCCGATCTACCTCCAACCTTCGCTCCTTTTTTCAGGATGAATAGATAAACTCCTTGAGATTAAGCGGCACCATGAGATTCCATTCCTTATTCAAGGTATTCTCTTTCTTCGCCGTATCAAGATAGTAAACCTTTTTTCTGATCTTCTTGCGAAGCCTCGCGCGCGTATCCTCCGGCAACAACCATTTTTTCTCAAAGAAGGATAAAATGAACCCTGTCTTTGAATAGAGGCTCACTTTCCCGTATCTTTGGAGATACTCCTCTAAGCGCTCAAAGTTCACTGAAGGGAAACCATCGACACTCTTCAAATATTCTTCCAGCCCACCCGCGTATCGTAACCGGTCGACGCAATCGATGAGTGTCCGTTCTCGATCGGTCACCCGCGCCGCGACGCCATCCCTGGTTAATGTCATTTGACCGAAATCGGGATTGCCGGAAACCCCTATAAACCGCGTTCCCTGGAAATCCCAGGCCGAGATCCTTTGATCCGTCAGCACAAAAACTCGGTTAAAAACGGATTGGGCCACACCCAGGAGTTCCAGAGCGGAATGATAACCGATAACACTCGAGGGGCTCATTTTAGCGGCAATCAGGTATTTATCGACCTGATATTCTGGTTTTGAGAAACCATGCGGGATGATGTAATATAATCCCTTTTTGATCGAATCAATATAGCCGTTCATCTTGGCCTGATGTAATAAAACATTCAAGCTGCCCGGGGTATTGTCCTTTTTGTACCTCTCTTTCAATTCCGTGAGCGTGAAAACCCTTTGCTCATAGAAATCCTTATATATTTTAGGAACAGACATATTTGCCTATTTTACATTTTAACTTATATATTAAATATACACTGCGCTGAACTGATGGTATTATGATAAGCATAAATTACCTATTATTACACATAGCATATAATGTGTATATATATTATATAATAAAATAGGTAATAAACCAAGCCAAGTTGTGTGATCAGACTCAAAAAATGGCTTCGATAGTGGAGGATTGTTTTAGTCATTTCTTTAACGGGAGACAAACACCCTTGCTACATTGCGAGGGGTTAAGGGGTCTGACCCCTTTTATCCCTGCCTTGCCAAAATCTTTTAACGCGTGCCTGTCGGAAACCTCTTTTGACAACCAGGATTTCTCAGAGAGCCGGATATGGAACAGCGTAAATATTGCTTGCGAGAGGATATGTCTTTTGACCTGTGTAGACCAAGATTCCCCGGTCAGCTTCAGGATGGGTGTTGAGGAATTCCCGCAGGGATCGGCTGTCAGCGAATGTCAATTCTTCAGAAGATTTGACCTCAACAGCGATGACGCGTTTGCCATGACGAATGATAAAATCCACTTCAACTGTCTGTGACTTCGGTCTCCAATAAAAAATTTCCGGAGCGATCATCTGTAATGATGCCCAGGATAAAATCTGCTGAAGAACAAAATTCTCAAAATATCTGCCCTTGACAGCCGGCCTGTCCAACTCCTTCATCGCGTGAATTCCTGAAAGAAAACACGCGATGCCTGAATCAAACCAAAAGTATTTCGAATACTTATAAGCGCGTTCCCCTCTCACAGAATAGCCTTTTTATTGATACAATAAATCTGTATCTTTACGCACGCTCCTATGCCTGCTGATATTGCTCCTGGTCTCACCACAATCCTTAG
>CAYJUK010000236.1:0-3165 GCA_964373335.1 uncultured Planctomycetales bacterium
GCATCCGTGCTAAAGTCAACTAAACTAGCCTCAAGATAAGGCATGATATCAAAAATTTTTGCACCCAACTCTCGAAAGACATCTCCCGTGCCGATAATTCGAATGTGAGGAGAAAGCAGGTGTAAAGTATCTAAAAATTGATGATCTTCCTCAAAGCTCGGTGCGGAAATGAGGGAGATAACGATATCCGGATTTCGATGGGTAATTTCCTTCAACGTCTCCTCAGGCGTCAAATGACTCGATAATGCTTCCAGAAAATCAACATCATGCTCTTGAGACAGGAAACCCGAAAGATAAAGGAGATCGACAGGATGATAATAATAGTTACTTTTAGAAACCGTAGTGCAGTAATAATCGCGTAAATAATTGCGGAGCCCGGGTGGATTTAATAAAAGAATTCTCATGATCAATATACTTTTTAATTTATATTCAATTAATTGAGCGCGTCTATTATATCAAGGAAAATCTTTGTGACAACAGGGTTTTTAGGGATATTGGAATTTATTGTTGAGTTTCCCAGTAAATTATGATTAAATCTAAGCACCCACAGTTAGAAATTAATAATCTTATAACACATCACTTTGTATAATTTATGGCAAGATGCCTTCTTATCAATCCTTCTTATAAAGCCAGCTATGGAACCGCTAAGGCCTCCATTGTTGATCCGATTTTTCCCACCGTTGCCCTTTTGTCCTTGGCCGCAGTGGCCGAGAGTAATGGACATAAGATTGGGATCCTGGATTTAAGTTATATTCAATACGATTGGCGTATTGTTGAGGAGAAAATCCGAACATTCAACCCGGATGTTGTGGGTATGACCGGGACAACTCCTCTGATGAATCAAATTCGGGATATCAGTGTCCTTATTAAACAAAAGTTTCCTCATATCGCTGTTGTGGCTGGTGGGTCTCATGTGTCTGCTCTTCCCAGAGAAAGTCTGAAAGAGTCGTTGCTGGATATAGTTGTCGTAGGGGAAGGAGAATTAACTTTAGCCGATATCCTCAACAGTGTTCCTCTTGATAAAATTCCAGGTATTTATTACCGAAACAGAACAGGAGAAATCATCCAGAATTCCCCGAGGCCTTTTTTGAGTGATCTGGATGAACTGCCATTTCCTGCCTGGCATTTATTCGATGCACAAATGTACAAAAATAAAATTAGCCGGCTATTAGCCAGACGGGTTCCTGCCTGTATGATTGAATTTTCCCGCGGCTGTATTTACAAATGTGATTTTTGCGCCAGCAAAATGACCATGGCCTTGGGGTACCGTAAAAAATCTGCTCATCGATGTGCTCAGGAAGTGCAAAATCTTTATGATTATGGATGGAAAGAATTTGCTTTAACCGATGATATTTTCACTTCAGATAAAAATTGGGCTAAACAGGTTTGCCAAAAGATTATTGAGTGCGGGGTGAATGTAACGTGGTCCTGCACAAACGGAATCCGGGTTGAATCCGCCGATGAAGAATTATTTCATCTGATGCGAAAATCCGGTTGTTATCGAGTATCCTTTGGATTTGAAACCGGTAATGCCCATGTCTTGGAGGCATTTGGCAAAGGGGGGAAGGCCTCTCTGGAACAAGGCGTTAAGGCTGCCCGAATGGCACGCAAGGACGGGATCGATGTGAGTGGCTTTTTTATGTTAGGGTTATCGCCAGATACAGAAGAATCTATTAAGGACACTATTCAATATGCCAGAGTTTTGCCGCTCGATATGCTCAAGTTTGGCATCGCGATCGCTTTCCCGGGAACAAAGATGTTCAAGGATTACAGAAAACAAGATTTAATTCGCTCCTATAATTGGGATAATTATATTGTCTATACATCCCAACCTTTATTTGCCCATCCCAATTTAAGTTTTGAAACCGTTCAAAAATACATGAAACTGGCCTATAAAAAAGCCATCTTATTTAATCCGCGCTTTATTTTCCGTCGGATTATTCATAGTCTTAAATCCCGGGAGTTGTTTTGGGACATTTACTATTTTTTCAAGTTTTTTACAATGCCCACGACCAATGATGAGTCTGACCGTGTGCAATATTATGCCCGCGATCAGTGGCCGCGATTTGATTTTAAGAATGAAGAGATTGAACTAGTCGAATATCGTATTGCTAAAAATAAAGACGCGCTTAAACTCAAAGAAGAACTGGTCTAGGAATTATGAAAAGTCAACAGGAGTCCCTCTCCACTCAGGCGGCCATAACCAATGAAATTCACTCTTTTGAAAATTTTTAACAAACTACCGCCGAATCTATTGAACACTTCTCCTGACACTGCATTGACACGTTCCGATCCCTCGTTAATAACTAACCGATGAATTATCTCCATATTCTGGCCTTCGGTGTTTATGTCTTTTTAGTCTTTATCGCCGGGATAGGTATTTTTGCTATTTTTGATACCAAAGATAAACTAACAGAACGACGTAGTCTTTTTCTGGGTGAAATTCTTTTATTGGGCAGTATTCTTATTGTTGGGGAACTTGTCAGTTTATCTTTGACGAAATTGTATGATGGCTTGAATTTGTGGTTTCTTGTCTCCTGCAATCTGCTTTTTATTTTCCATCCCAGGACACGGGAGTATTTATGGTCTTTTTTTAATAGAAAGATATCCTTAGATCCGGCCCTTTTTATTTTTTTCTTATTCTTCCTTATTTTTTCCTTCCGCAATTGTTTTCCTTTAATGGATAATGATTCCCATGCGGGTTATCTTTGGATGCAAAAGTTATGGTTAATGCATAAGACAAGTATCTTTGGGGATATTACCATGGATGTGCGTGCCTTTTTACCGCATCTGGAATCAGTCCCTTACGGTTTGGGAATTGTTTTATTCGGTAAGGAAACTCTTTTTCAGGGATTGATCAATCTGTTCTGGCGATGGATCGTCTTATTACTCGTTTTTGGGTATACAAGTCACCGATTGAATAGATCCTATGGTGTGGCGGCCAGCTTATTTGTTCTTCTGAATGATCATTTTTTTTATTCGGGAGTTAACTATCCTGTTTTACTGAATGGCGCGGTCATTGCCTTTGTTTTTGCTGCTGTTTACAATTTTTGGGAATCATGGGAACACGACAGTCCGTTTCGATTGCTGCTCTCGGTTATTTTTTTATCACAAATCATCGCCATGAAATTTCAGATGGCTTTTGTTATCATTTTTTTAATAGTC
>CAYJUK010000237.1:0-3161 GCA_964373335.1 uncultured Planctomycetales bacterium
GGAAATCAAGAAGATTGTTTTCGATGAGTCTACCGGGCCTAACAATGGCTTGGTGATCTTATTGCGGGAAGACCATACCTTCCCTTTAGTAGCGATCCGGCTGTCTATGCACGGAGGGACCCGTCAAGAACCCAAAGACAAGGCCGGTCTTTCGGAATTGACTGCACGCTTATGGATCAGAGGAACAAAATCAAAGTCAGCGCAAGAGATTGCCGAAATGATTGAAGCGCAAGGGGCAAGTTTGGAGGCCATCTCCGGACGCAATAGTCTCGGATTAACTCTGAACCTCCTTTCCGAGGATGCGGCCTTGGGATTGAATCTTCTTGAGGATTTAATCAAACATCCCCGATTCTCACCGGAGGATTTCGCGAAAGTCAAAGAGGAGATGGAAAAGGATATTATTATTCTTAAAGATAATATTTCTGCGGTCACTTCAATGAAGCTCAGAGAAACGCTTTTTCAATCATATCCCAATCAAGTCCATATGCTGGGTTCTCTGGAAAGCCTAAAAAATATTTCCTGCGAGGATGCCGTAAAATTCTATAATCATTTGGCGCAGCCCAATCACATGGTCCTGTCGATCTTCGGGGATATTCAACCTGAAGAGGTCCTGGCCTTGGTTAAAGAGAAATGGGGATCTCTGTTGAAGGGTCAATACCCCTTATTGATCCATCAAGAATCTCCACCGGAATCAACCCGGGAGGAAACTATTTCCATGAAAAAAGAACAGGCCATGCTCATGGTTGGATTTCAGGGACCTCCTTTAGGACATCCCGATGAATATGGTTTAGAGACGTTAGGATCGATTCTGGGTTCATCTTTAAATGGGAGATTGTTTGTTAAGATCCGGGATGAATTAGGACAGGCCTATACCTTAGGGGCGGATTACGCGGCGGGTGTAGAAGCGGGTTTATTCTATCTGTATGTCTTAACCACGCGAGAGGTCATTCCTCAAGTTCAAGATGTCCTTCAGAGGATGATTCAAGAGCTTCGGGAAAAGGATGTCACGGATGAAGAATTGAAGAATACCCAATCGTATCTTAAAGGGACGTTTCGGATGGGAATCGAAACCAACGCGGCCTTGGCCAACATGACAAGTTTAGATGAACTTTTAGGATTGGGATATGACCAGTATCTTAAGTATCCGCAGAGGATAGATCTGCTCTTTCCTGATCAGCTCCGAGGCTTGGCTCAAAAATACCTGGATTGGAATCGCGCCGCGGTTATCATCACTCTCCCATCTGTTGAATGAGAATTATACCTATGCTGACGGGGGGAATTTGTTAATTGTAATTTTAAGACAGGAATGCTAAATTATACCTCTCAAATTTCTTGAGGTGAACCGGAAAGATCCATGGATAAAAAACAATATTACTTATTAGAATCTGTCCTGATTGAGAAATTGCAGGGGAAGTTTAACTTGTTTCAATCTTTCACGGATAAAGAAGCCCTTGTTGAACAAGCCCTTAATGAGATCTTTTTAAATGATCAGCGGGATGAGCTTCAGGCCCTAAAGGTTCCCTTCGCCTCGTCGGATTATCGCAGCCTCTTTACCAAGGATTTTCTCTCTTACGGAATCATCCAGGATATCCTCTGCGAAGGGGAGGTGGAGGATATTATTATTAATTCCTTGAATGAGATCTTTATCCATCATGGTCAGAAGGGGTTTATTCCCACCGGACGACGTTTTCAAAATCTTCAGGTTTTGGATCTTTTTATAAAGAAATTACTGCTCTTTGCCAATCGCAGCCGGATGACCAAGATCATGAATATGGAACTGCCCAACTTGGACGGGCGTATTAACATCGCCCTGTCACCTTTTGGTCCGCAGATCACGATCACGAAAGCCAAGTTGACCCCTTTAAGTATCATTGATCTGATCCGTAGAAAGACTTTGACCTATGAGGTGACGGCCCAATTGTGGTTATATTTGGAAGGACTTTCCATCCGTCCCGCGAATATGATCATTGCCGGGGGCCCCGGGGTTGGTAAGACGACATTGTTAAACGCCCTGTTTAGTTTTATCCCCAAGCGAGAGCGGATGGTGGTGATTGAAGATACCCTGGAATTGAACACTTTCTTGGATGAAAGCTGTTCCCGTTTGGAAAGCGATGAGGATGTTTCGCTTTCCGATTTGGTGAAAAACAGTCTGCGCATGCGTCCGGAGAGGATTGTGATCGGTGAGGTGAGAGGAAAAGAGGCCCAGGATATGATGACTGCGGCCAATGTCGGGAAATATTGCATCGGCACTATCCACGCCTTAACCTCGAGGGAGGCTATCATTCGTCTGCAGAATGAACCGATGAATATCCCGGAGACCCTGGTCAATTTGATCGATGTTTTTGTTGTCATCAAACGCTATCATACCGGAGATAAGGTTTTCCGGGTTGTTGACGAGGTCAGTGAAACAAGCGGGATGGAACAGGTGAAGGTCTTGCTGGCGCAGATTTATAAATATAACTATGATACAAAACAAATTCGTTCGATGGGCGCCAGCACCGTTTATCGGGATCGCCTTGCTCATCAATCAGGATTAACCCCGCAGGAGATTATCAATGAGGTTCGTCTGCGGGCCTTTCTCCTGCACCAATTGGATGAGCGCAATATGTCTACGATCAAAGAAGTCACGACTTTTTGCCAGTCCTATAGTCAGGATAAGGAAGCGGCCGTTGCCGGTTTAGGGCTGGAGCGAGCCAAACTCTTGAGTTCCAAAAAACCTTTTGGATAAATCTCCTTTTGTTACCCGCAGCCAACCTCGATAGTTTCTGAATTTTATTGTGAGGAATATGACGAATTGCGCCTGTAGCTCAATTGGATAGAGCACTAGCCTACGGAGCTAGGAGTTGGAGGTTCAAGTCCTCTCAGGCGCGCCAGGTTTCGTTCAAATGTTTTCGCGTTGAACTTCGCCTGGCTTCGCCCAACAAGTTTTGCAGGCGAAGCTCAATGCGAATGCAGAAAACGAAGACTGTTGTCAGGCGCAGCTCAAACACGAAATCCGACGTAACGAAGCGAAGACGGATGAAAGTTTTTGAGCGAAGACTGAGCATCAAGGGACTCGCGTTTTTCGTGACGATATGTCAAACACCTCTCAACGGAAAGATAGATTGAGCAATTTGACTAAAAGAGAAGTGTATGGTATTCTTCTCCCATTCGATATTTTA
>CAYJUK010000238.1:0-3149 GCA_964373335.1 uncultured Planctomycetales bacterium
CCTGTCCTTTACGCGACAAGGCCATTCTGATGGAAGATCAGAAACCGGTTATCAAGGCCTCGTTTTGTGATGGTTGTGCCAAATGTATCATTGCTTGTCAAACAGTCAATGATACGCCTGCCATCACGATGGTTTTAACTTAAATAAATTTCAGGTTAACGTCGGGAGGACAAGATGGAAAAATTACCTAAACCACCAGAAACATATGAATCATTTGTTCAACGTTTCCCCAAGCTTAAAGAGGCATGGGAACAAATTGCCGAAGCGGGTAAGGACGGCCCCTTAGATCAAAAACCGTTCGGCTTATTAAATTGGGAATCTCGATCGGGGCACAAAAAGAAGGGGCTATACATTCTAGTGTGCGTAAAGCATTATCTCTCAAAATTTCGCGGGAGGAAGTAGAGCAGATCATCGCTCTTGCGGCAGGCACCATCGGTCTTCCTTCCACTGTAGCTGTTTATTCGTGGACCCAAGATGTTCTCGATAATGGAAAGAATAAACGATGCTGTAGCGGGAGTTAAGGAAGCGTATGAATAAAAAGATCGGATTAATAGATCCCCACGGCCGATCCATTCACAAGTTACGTGTTCAGATAAACGATGCGTGTAATTTCCGGTGTTTTTATTGCATGCCTCAGCGGGCTCAATTCACACCGTCGCAGAATTTGTTAAGTCCCTTAGAATTAATGGAAATATGTTCTAACCTTGTTGAATTAGGCATTGATGAAATGAGAATCTCCGGAGGAGAGCCGACCTTAAGGAAAGATTTTTGTGAGATCGTTAAAGGTTTATCAGAACTTCCAGTTGCAAGGTTGGGGGTAACGACAAACGGTTTTTTTCTAAAAAATAAATTGTCTGTGCTCAAAAAGACGAAATGCCAGCATATCAATATCAGCCTGGATAGTTTGAATCATGCTAATTTTGGATTGATTACAAAGACAAACTATTTTCAGGAAGTGCTTAATAATGTACTTCTATCCAAACACATGGGGTTTCGTGTGAAGGTCAATATGGTTGTCCTTCGGGGAATCAATGATCATGAAATCTTTGATTTTATCGCATTCTCGGCACGGCATAACATCGAAGTCAGGTTTTTAGAACTGATGAAAATAGGCCCCTATTACAAAAATCACGCACGATTGTTTGTTTCTGCCCAAGAGCTTATTAAGAAAATTGAAGAAAGAGAGATTCTTGAACCGCAGTCCGTCAATTGTGATTCAACTTCTTTTAATTTTAGTACCTCGTCTGGAGCTGTCATAGGTTTTATTGCCTCTGAATCCCAGCCTTTTTGCGGTTTTTGTTCACGTTTGCGGTTAACGGCAACTGGAAAGTTAAGGGCATGCATTATGTCTGAGGCAGAAATCAATTTGCGTCATGTACCTAAAGAGAAATATCTGCAAATTCTTCAATCTGCCTTGAGGATGAAGCCAATGGATCGGATAGATCATATTCAACAGCCCATGTATCAAATTGGGGGTTAATTCTAAAGAAATGAAACAGGTCTTTAAATATATTTATGGCCCAGTTCAGTCGTGGCGCATGGGAAAGTCATTGGGAATTGATCCGCTTTCCGATAAATCCAAGATTTGTAACTTGAATTGCATTTATTGTCAGTTGGGGAAGACCCATATTTTGACGGATGAAAGGAAAGAGTATGTTCCCACCGCGGCCATAGTTAAGGAAATAGAACAATTTTTTGACACAACCATTCATAGCGATCCTTCGATAATAGAAAATATCGATTATTTAACCTTCTCTGGCCGAGGAGAGCCGACATTGGCTAAAAATCTCGGTGAGATGATTCGAGCTGTCCGGGAAATTAGGAATGAAGAGATTGCTGTTATTACTAATTCGACCTTAGTGCATTTGCCGGAAGTACAAGAAGATTTATCTTTAAGCGATTTGGTTGCGGCGAAACTGGATGCATGTGATGAACTTTCTTTCAAACAAATAGATAAAGCCATGAGAGGAATAAGTTTTGAAAATATTCTGGAAGGGATTAAAAGTTTTAGAGAGTTTTATCAAGGAAAGCTGGCTATTCAAATCATGTTCATTGAAGAAAATCGGAAATACACCTCAAGAATTGCCGATATTATTAGAGAAGTCAACCCTGATGAAATTCAGATTAACACACCGCTTCGCCCCTCAGGGGCAAGACCATTGGATAATGAAAGGATTAAAGAGATTAAGTCCTATTTTGCCGGCATGCCGGCGGTTATTGTTTATGAATGTGATCGAAAGGAGACTATTCCTTTTAATGAGGTAGAGACAGTCAAGCGGCATGGAAATTATACTGTTCATTTTCAATAAAAATTTATAAGAGAGGTGGATGATGCAATCAACAAAGACATTAACCAAAGTCATAAAACGAAACGGCGGTGAAGAGGCTTTCAACCCTTATAAAATCACTGCAGCTATTGCGAAAGCGGGCGAGGCGACAGGAGAATTTGATCAATTCATTGCCCGCAAATTAACGCTACGTGTCCTTAATCTTTTGCATCAACTCGAAAAAGAGGATTTACCAACCGTCGAAGAAATTCAGGACATGGTCGAGGATGTTTTACTAACCTCTCCTTTTCGGAAGACAGCTAAAGCCTATATTCTGTATCGCGAACAACATGCCCAAATTCGTGAAATTGCTAATGAATTTAACACAGATCTTGTGACGAGATACCTCAACAAAGAAGACTGGAAGGTTAATGAAAACAGCAACATGGCGTTTTCCTTGCAGGGGCTGAATCATTATATCTCCTCGGAAGTTAGTCAGGTCTATTGGTTAAATAAAGTTTATCCTAGAGAAATAAGGGAAGCTCATCTCGATGGTGATTTTCATATTCATGACTTAGGCTTAGTTAGCGTTTATTGCGTTGGCTGGGATTTGCAGGATTTATTGCTTGAGGGTTTTAAAGGCGTCTCCGGCAAAATGGAATCGGCTCCGGCAAAACATCTGCGCAGCGCTTTGGGACAGATCGTGAATTTCTTTTACACTCTGCAAGGTGAGGCAGCCGGGGCTCAGGCGTTTTCTAATTTCGATACGCTTCTGGCGCCCTTTATTCGGTACGACGGCTTAACGTATAAGGAAGTTAAACAGGCCCTCCAAGAATTTGTGTTTAATGTTAATGTCCCAACGAGGGTTGGGTTTCAGACACC
>CAYJUK010000239.1:0-3147 GCA_964373335.1 uncultured Planctomycetales bacterium
CTGCCTGATTTTAAGGTGGGAGAATTTATCAAAATGAATGTCAAGGTTATAGAATCCGATAAGGTCCGCATCCATCCTTTTGAAGGAACCGTCATTCGGAAAAAGGGTCAAGGATTGAAAAGCACCTTTACCGTTCGAAAGCTTTCCTTTGGTGAAGGGGTGGAAAGGACTTTCCCATTATATTCTCCCACGATCGAAAATATAACGGTTATCAGCCATGGGAATGTCAAGCGAGCTCGTCTTTATTATTTGAGGGATCGATCCGGAAAAAGTGCCCGCATTAAAAATGAGGCCGCAGTGACAAGTCAGCAGCAAAAGTAAATATGCGTGATTACGAAAAGAAAGCCCTGAAGAGGGGTTTTCGTATCGTTGTGGGAGTTGATGAAGCCGGCCGAGGCCCATTGGCTGGTCCGGTTGTGGCCTCTGCAGTCGCCCTTAAAACCCACCGTTTTCGTAGTAAAATAACTGATTCAAAGAAACTTTCCCATCTGCAGCGAGAAAAGGCCTTTGTTGAAATCCTGGATCATGCCTTCGTTGGGGTAGGCATTATCAATGAATTGATCATTGATCAAGTAAATATTCTTGAGGCCACCTTCCTGGCTATGTCCCAAGCCATTGAGCAATTGATTTACTATTTACCCCGTAAAATGAGAGCTGCCGATAAAGCCAGTGGTGAAAATCCAGAGATGACGATGGAGGGTGAGAGCCACACTCAGCAAATTCATTTACAGGGGTTATCCTCTTTTTATTATGATGATGAATTAATCCAGAAGGTCTATCTTCTTATTGATGGGGACAAGTTTAAGACAGATCTTCCTTTTCAGTATGAAACAATTAAGCAGGGGGATTTTTTGTGTCTTTCTATTGCCTGCGCTTCTATAGTAGCTAAAGTGATGAGAGATCGGATCCTCAATGTTTATGATCAGATATTTCCTCAGTACGGTTTCAAACAGCATAAAGGTTATCCTACCGTACAACACCGACAAGCCATCAAGATGTTCGGCCTTTCCCCAATCCATCGGAAGACCTTTCATCCTTGCTGTTAATATCGATCGTGGGTCATTTTCCATTGATGATCAATAAGAGATTATTAGGCAGATCAGGAGAGGATTGTGCGCTCCACTATTTAAAAGAAAAAGGGTATTTGATTCTGGAGAAGAACTTCCGGACCAGATTAGGCGAGATTGATATTATTGCGAAAGACAACAGGACAATATGTTTTATCGAGGTTAAAACCCGAACCTCCTCGAGGTTCGGACATCCCTTAGAGGCCATAACGTTATCCAAACAGGCTAAGATAGTCCGATTAGCGATGGTTTATTTGAAAATCAAAGGATTAAACAATCTCCCGGTCAGATTCGATGTCGTTACCATAATGAAGTTGGCCGAGGGACATCTTCAAGTGCATTTATTAAAAAATGCCTTTGCAACCTAAAGTCAGGACGGGTCTCCAAGAAAAACCCGAAAAACCTTAAGTAAATTATTGAAAAGCCTAGGGCTTTGGGTTATCATAAATTCATTCTTATGAAAAAATTATATCAGTTCACCATCAAGGATTATCTCGATGTACTGGCGAGTCATAAACCTATTCCCGGAGGAGGCTCGGCAGCAGCTTTAATGGGCGCAGCTGGAGTCGCCTTGATCATCAAGGTGACTCATTATTCTATTAAGAAGTCCCAGGCGAAGGAGATAAGGCTGAAGCTAAAGAAGATTCTGCATGAAAGCGTACAGATGAAAAGCCGACTTATTTCCCTAATTGATCTGGATGCCCAGGCTTATCTTAAGGTGGTTCAGTCACGTCAGTCCGATGCTAGGACGAAACGCGCGGCCTTGGCCCTGGCTAAAAAAATCCCTCAAGACGTTTGTCATTTGTGTTATTCCGCCATTCAATTGACTTCGTTCCTAGTTGAGAAGGGGAATCCTTTTCTTTTATCTGATTTAGAAGCGGCGATTGAAGCCTTATCAGCCTCTTTCAATTCAGCCTTAAGCATTTTCAAGAGTAATCAATGATCACCAATTTTGGAATCAAGCAGACTGGATTAGGGAAAAATTTTTACAGTATAGGAAAGTATATAAATTTCCTAACTGCTGAAAATTCCTTTCCTAGACAGCAAAAAAGATATGACGACCGTAAGGAGGAATTTTCTTGTGTCGGCAAGGGTTTTAGACGGTAGAAAATTAGTTCATAAAATAAAGGAACAATTGCAAAAGGAGGTTCTTTCTATCAAAAAGATGACGGGTGATGTCCCCGCTTTGGTGAATGTGATGATTGGTGCCGATCCAGGTTCCTGTGCCTATGCGAATGCCCAGAAAAAAATTGCCGAATATATCGGGACTCGATATGAACTGCTCCAGCTATCCTCTGAGATCTCCCAGGGGGATTTGATAAAATATATCCAACGATTGAATGAAGACGAACGAGTCAATGGGATCATGATTCATAAACCTCTCCCTCAGCGCATCAGTTATCGGACCGTAGCGAATTGTGTGGATACCGCTAAAGATCTGGAGGGGATTAATGTCAAGAATATTGGGAAGATGATTTTAGGTGAAACAAGGCTTATTCCCTGCACTCCGGCGGCGGTGATGGAACACATCCGATCAACCGGCGTTAATTTGCGGGGGAAGGAGGCCGTAATCGTGGGTCATAGTGAAATCGTGGGAAAACCTTTAAGTCTCCTTTTGTTGGAACAATACGCAACAGTGACCATTTGCCATATTGCTACCAGTGAAGCTGGCCGTTTGCAGGATCATGTCGGCCGTGCGGATGTTCTTATCGTGGCGGTGGGAAAACCTCGATTGATTCCGGGAGATTGGATTAAAAAGAATGCGATTGTGATTGATGTTGGGATCAATCAGGTCGGTCAGCAAATTGTCGGGGATGTTGTTTTCGAATCGGCTGTGAAGAGAGCCGCCTTCATTACTCCGGTACCAGGAGGTGTAGGGCCGGTGACTGTTGCGATGCTGATGAAGAATGGTGTTGAGGCCTATCGTCTTCAAAGTCAAAAAAATGATAGGATGAACGTATGAGAAATATTATTGTCTTGGGAAACTCCCCTGCGGGAATCCGTGCCATTGAAGAAATCCGCCTCCAGGATCAGAAGAGCGAAATCCTTTTGTTTCCCTTTGATGAATATCTCCCGTCTA
>CAYJUK010000240.1:0-3123 GCA_964373335.1 uncultured Planctomycetales bacterium
ATGGAACCGCGATTACGTGTGGGCTGGGCACCGGAGACACGATGGGTTGTTGATGCTTATGTCAGGGGATATCAAGAAGCAATGGAGACAAAATGTGATTGGATGTTAGAGGTAGATGCTGGATACAGCCATCAGCCTTCCGACATGCCAAGATTTTTTTCTGAAATGAGCAAGGGATACGATTGTGTTTTTGGCAGCCGTTTTTGTAGAGGAGGGAAATACACCAACAGACCATTACAACGCTATGTGGTCAGTTATGGCGGGAGTCTGCTGATCAATTTATTGCTGGGGACAAAACTGAGCGATATGACAAGCGGGTTTGAGTTATTTAAATCCGAGGTCCTGCGGGATGTGATTAAAAAAGGAATTTATTCCCGGGGTCCTTTTTTTCAATCTGAAATCAAGGTTCACTGTCGTACTCTACACATTAGAGAAGTCCCTATCCATTATCGAAATCCAAGCTATAATATCAAGGGTTCTATCATTCGGGATGCCTTTACAAGCCTTGGCTGCTTATTTCACAAACGTCTTAAGGGAACATTATAGATCTTTACCCCATAAAATGGGGTTGACTACTAGGAGGATTGAGATTGACAAAGTCAAACAAGAAAATGGCGATAGTTGTTACGACGATTGCTCATCCCACGGAAGCATTGCGTCAGTTAGCAAAAAGGGTCCAAGAAAACTGCGATGAGTTAATTGTAATCGGTGACGAAACCAGCCCTAAGGATTTTTTTCTGGAAGGCGCGAACTATTATGATTTGCGTCGGCAGGAGGAAAGTGGTTCTGCGTATGCCAAGCTCTGTCCCAAGAGGCATTACGCCCGGAAAAATATTGGCTATATCCTAGCTATCCAAAAAGGGGCTTCCTGGATTTTAGAAACCGATGATGATAATCTCCCTTGGGAGACATTTTGGAGACCGCGCCAGCGAAAACAGGTAGCCCCGGTTATTGAAGAAGGTGGATGGGTGAATGTTTACCGTTATTTTACCTCAGAAAATATCTGGCCACGGGGATTTCCATTAGAGTACATTCGGACCAACCCCATATCATGGGAATCCCTGAAGACTCAAACAGTAGATTGCCCCATTCAACAAGGTTTGGCAGACGAACATCCGGATGTCGATGCCATCTATGCCTTGGCTATGCCTCTGCCAATATTTTTTAGAGAAGATAAACAAATTATATTAACTCAGGGATCATGGTGTCCTTTTAATTCTCAGAATACAGCTTGGTGGCCGGAGGTTTATCCTTTGTTGTATCTGCCAGCATATTGTCCTTTTCGTCTCACTGATATTTGGCGGAGCTTTGTGGCTCAGCGGATAGCCTGGGCCAATGGCTGGGGGATCATGTTTCATGGATCAACGGTGAGGCATGCGCGCAATGAACATAATCTTTTAAAGGATTTTAATCAAGAGATTCCCGGCTATCTCAATAACCAAGCTATAGGCAAGGCCTTGGAGTCATTGAAGATTGAACCGGGGCTAGATAAATTGGGGGACAATCTTCATCGGTGTTATGAAATGCTTATTGCTATGTCCTTGTTGGATAAAAAAGAGTTGGTGCTGCTTGAGGCCTTCCTCACAGATTTGAAATTGATGGAGTTACCTCTGATAACACAACAAGGATAATTGATTTTGGGAATTAAAATGGGTTGAATCCTTTTGGGTTTTTGACCCAAAATGTTGAGAGGCCAGAATTGAATCAGCCGGAGTGCTCTTGGATGGAAATTTATTTTTTAATGATCACTATGATTTATATTACCGGGAGGGTGGTTGTATTGCTTCAAAGATAATCTACAATTTAGCTCATCTGCCCACCATGATGCTGCTGGTAGGGTATGGGTTATTCTGGATAGAGCTTTATTATTATAATACACGGATAGGAGTTACGTCGTCGTTTGCCACCCTGTTATTTATCTTCGTTTTTCTATATAGCCTGCTCAAAGAGAAGAAATCTTGCCAATCCCTTTTCGCTGATTTCCTAAAATATTTATCTCAAGGGACTTTTAGGGAAAAGCTTTATATTGTCGTTGGGATCGTACTGGTCTCAACGATAATGACTATTGTTTTTTATGCCTCATTATTGCCTCCTCATCTCAATCAGGAATATGATGCCCTGAATTATCATCTGACAATTCCCAGACAGCATTTGATTTTAGGATCCTTTCAACATATCCCTTGGTCATCAGCAGACTTATTTCCTTTACCCGTTGATTTTGCATTGGCGCCTTATTGGTTCGCGACAACGTTGCCTAATAAAATCCCTCAACTCATATTCTTGGTTGGTCTGGTTCTTGTATCAATGAGGCTTATGGTTTTCTTTCATAAGGGGGGATGGGGACCAGTGATCTTTCTCCTTTTTGTTATTTTTGGCTCTCATGGTTTTGGGATCCAGATGGGTACGGCGATGCTTGATCTCATCCTTTGTTATTTACTTCTCGCAGCCTTTGACAGCCTTTTATCGGGATCTTTATTTTGGTCCGCTGTCGAATTTGTTTTTTATTTCTGGTCGAAATCTTTTATCCCTCTGCAAACGATATTGATTTTTTTAATGCTTTTGGTCTTGATAGGAATATCAAGAAGGCTTGGTTTTAAAACAATCCGGTGGGGCTTTTCGGATAACTTGAATCCTTCCGAAAGTCGCGAGTTTCTAGCTTTAATAAAGAAATTGTTAGTCCCGGTCGTTTTATTGAGTCTATTGATCGGCGGTCCATTTGTACTGAAATCGATATACTATGCGGGAACTCCCTTGTATCCGTTTCGACCCGGTCTTTGGAAGTTCAATCAATCTATGGATAATGACTCCCAGGCATGGAAGTCGATTCAAGCAGCTGCGGATAAGCATATGACGGCGAAAGATCAGTATGGTGATGGCCGTTCATTGTCGGACTTGATTCAACACCTTTGGTTGATCGGGGTGCCCGAGAAAGGGGTTAACAATCGTTTTGATTATCCGTTAGGTCTTCCCTATTTACTTTTTGTGGGGCCATTTCTCTTTTTTTTAATCTGGGGTGTGAACAAAAAAGAGATTGTGTTTTTTGGTTTTTATATAACACTAGATTGGTTTACGTGGTGGTTCGGTTCCCAGCAATCTCGCTTTTTGTTTATTCCTATGCTCCTC
>CAYJUK010000241.1:0-3120 GCA_964373335.1 uncultured Planctomycetales bacterium
GATAGTAAAGCGATCCCCCGGTTGATAAGAATTCATTATGGGCGGAGTTTTGCTGCGCCCGGGCACGGAAGACAACGACCTTTGTTCGCGGATCTCCGTACCGCGTCACCCCTAAAGTCTCGAAATCGATCTTCCCTCCATAAAGGGAACGGGAGAATTGAGCAAATTCCACATCTTTAAAGGCCGCCTCATAATTCCCCCAAAGGGCGGAAGATTTATTCCATTCCACCAGAAGATACAACGGCCCTTGAGTATTGGCTGCGGAGTAATCTTTGGACGACTCATCGCCGTAAACGGGATAGTAATCATCGGGATCGAGATTTCGGAATAATTCTTTCTTATCACGGTCTGATTCAAAACTTGAAGTGACCAGATACTTGCCCTTAATCTTTCCTTTGAGGAAGTAAGCCGCCTTCCCTTCTGACCAAAATCCTTGTTGATATTGATCATCCTGCTGAACCGGCTCAATATTCCCTCGATTCAAGGTATATCCTGCCTTCCCGTCACCCATTCCGACAAAGAAAAGATAATCGTCCCCGATGGTGATTTCCTTCGAGTGAATCTCCACCGGTTTTCCACTCAGAGACTCCTGTTCGGGAGAAACACCGACAAGGATAGGAGATATCTCTTCAGCAGCCGTCTCTGCGGACGGCAAGGCAGCTGGCTCCCCAGAGACTTCCTCTGCGAATTCGTCCTTTTCTTCTTCCAGCAGATTAGCGACCTGAAGTTCATAGCTGCCCTTGGGCAGGATGACCTCGATCGGCAACCCTGCTTCGGGCTGATCCAGGCGACCCTGTAAAAGTTCCTTTGCTGTTAACTCCTGCTTTTTAATGATCGGCACTTCGGCGAACAGCTTGCCGTCTTTGATGATCCTCACATTTCTCAGGTCGGCCCCGAAGGGATCGATCGTCAATGTCTCACCGTCAAGAAGGATATTCTGCTGTTTGAGAAGATTGATTTGAATTTCAGATTTAATCCAATTCTTGTAATCTTCTATCCTTGTCTCCTCTCTCTTGGCCGCCAGCTCTTCATAGGCCTCTGCCTCAATTTCTCTTTTGGCAATGGCTTTCTCTTCCGTCTCATCTTCTCTGCCCAGGGTATCTTGAACCGTTAAGATGTAGGAATAATTTCGATCTGGCCGGATGGGTTTCTGCAGGCGGTCTAAACCCGTCCAATAAATCGGATCAAAGATATTGAATCGATTCCCGGTGAAGCTCTGAATCACCCTCTTGGTATCTTTATCCAAAATCTCCAGCCGCCATTGATTGATAAAAGGAGCATAGTTAGTGAATATTCTTAATTCTACCTGATCAGCCAAGATCCCCTCTTTAAAGAGCAATTCCTCACCGTAAAGACTCACATTCAATCGAGCCTGAGGCTTGGCCTGATCCTTATTGACCCTGACTTGATAGAGGAAAAATTGCCGGTCTTGGGGTTTGAAACGATCATAATCCATTGTGACCCCGAAATTCACCTTGATAGGCAAGCCAGGCCGGGCATCCACAACGACAACCTTATCTGATGTTAAGTAGGACCCTTCGGGCAAGGTCTTTTCATCGAGCCTAAGGACATGCCGACCCGGGGTAATGCTTAAGAGACTAAATTGCCCTTCTGAATCGCTGGTGACCTGAGTCCCGTCTTCCATGACAATCCTGACATTGGGTACCGTCTTCTCAATGATCGTCTCTCGATCCATCCAAACATATTCCGGTTCATCCTGAATCCCATTCTCATTCAGATCAAAAAAGACCTTGCCGAGGATTGTCGCCATATCAAACAGCGGATCCAGCACGACCTTCACCGATTCTCTCGCAGTATTAGAGATCACCTGATCCGATTCCGGGGCCTTCGCGATGGCCTCATTATCATAAGTGCCCACGGTCACTCCCGAACCGACGACTAATTGATATTTGAGGGTCTTCTTTTGTCCAACTCCTAAACTCCCCACCGCAAATGTTAAAGGCCGATTCCCGGTGGGATCACTCGTCGGCAGACCATCCAACATCACGCGTCCCTTAATATATTTGAACCCAGGAGGTATGGAATCGACAATTTGCACACTGGGCAGGGCGTCAGCAGAGATATTCTCCATTGTGATTAAATAATTAATAACCTCTCCGATCTTCACTTCCGCTTTATTCGCGTCCTTTTCCACCCGAACAAGCATCAGTCTCGCATCCATCGGGTGATCGATCTCTAAAACAACACCCGTGACCGTAATGGTTTCCCCCTTGGAGCCGGTCGTGATCACTCGGTTATTGGGGAAGGTTGTCATTTTCGAGGGATAGTCATAAGCCGTCTTCGTGACCGTCATATAATAACTGCCATTAGCGGCAAAAAAACTATAGAAGCCATCCGAGCCGGTGGTGAGAGGATTGGTGTCGGTGGCCGCCAGATCCACCCCGGCCACAGCTAAGGTGTTATTGGATCTATAAAATGAAACAACCCCATCCCTCAACGGAGCATTAGTTACAGAATCAAACACCACACCAAAAGGATCAGTCAAAATAGTGTCAATGATGTCGCTGGCAACACCGTCTATAGTAACAGAAATCAGATTGGTCCCTTTAACCAATGCCGTAGACAATGTCACCGAATAAGCTCCGGAACTATTGACTGTCCCTGTCCCCACAGTTTGGAGTAATAAATTACCACTGGAGTTGTTTGCTTTAATAACCACAGATTGATCTGCCAGCCCATTCCCGGATATCATCGGCGTCTTTGATGTCAATCTCGCATTGTCCGCTGGGGAGGTAATTGTCGGCTGTTGATTAGTCGTGGGGCTGGCAGCAACGGTAATATTGCGAGAGGTCCCCTGGATACTTCCTACAAAAACGGATAGGGTGTTAGCTCCATTAGATAAGGCGGTAGATAATTCCACACGATAATTTCCATTCGTATCTGCGGTCGTCGTTCCAACAGTATTACTACTGCCATCTTTGATTGTAACTGTCTGGCTGGCCGGGGCCTGTCCGATCACGGTGGGTGTTGAGTCTGTCGTTTTCGATTCGAAAGGAACGTTGATATTTAAAGTCGTGAAAACCCAGTTAGCATTATTATTAAATGAATCGGTACAATTGATGCAGGTGATGATGTTTGTATTGGCATCAGAATCTTTCA
>CAYJUK010000242.1:0-3118 GCA_964373335.1 uncultured Planctomycetales bacterium
CCAGGATATCCTGGATATCTTTGCAGAGTCCAGCCAACAAATTGAACACTTTAAAGAGACGACCCTGTTTAAGATTAATGAGCTGGACAGTGTGGATAAACAATTTTTAGTCGAACGGCACCTGATGAGCCACGAGCACGCGACCACCCCGGAAGGGAAGGCCCTTTTGATCTCCCTGGAGGAGGTGATGTCGGTGATGGTTAATGAAGAAGATCACCTGAGAATCCAGGTCCTCCAATCCGGCCTGAATTTGGACGAGACCTGGAATATTATCAATCAGATTGATAATGCCTTATCGTCCCAACTGGAATATGCCTACCTGACGGATTGGGGATATTTAACCGCCTGCCCCACCAATACAGGGACAGCGATGCGCGGATCGGTGATGCTGCATCTGCCGGCCTTAGTCATGACGAAACAGATCAATAAGGTCCTGGCGGCGATTTCTAAACTGAACTTTGCCTCCCGCGGCTTTTATGGAGAAGGGACTCAAGCCACGGGGAATTTTTATCAAATCTCCAATCAGGTTTCTTTGGGACACAGCGAGGAAGAGATTCTGCAAAATATCAACGGCTTAATCCGCCAGGTGATCGAGCAGGAAGAGCAGGCCCGTCAGGCTTTATTGGTTCAAAATAAACCCATGGTGGAGGATAAGATCAATCGGTCTTTGGGCGTTTTAAAAAATGCGCATATTATTTCCAGCCAGGAGACGATCGAGCTTTTATCCATGGTGCGGCTGGGTGTCGATCTCAATTTAGTTGAGAATATCGACAGGAAAACCGTCAACGAACTGTTTATTATGATCCAACCGGCTCATTTGCAGAAGATCGAGGGGAAAAAACTTTCTTCGTCAGCAAGAGATATTAAAAGAGCAAGTTTAATCCGTACCAAGCTAGGAGGTTAGGCTGTATGTTTAATAGATTTACAGAACGAGCCAGAAAAGTCATTGTTTATGCCAAAGAAGAAGCCAGACGATTTAATCATGATTACATAGGAACGGAACATCTTTTACTGGGTTTAATCCGGGAAGGAGAAGGGGTCGCCGCGGCGGTGCTCCAAAAGCTGGGGCTTGATCTGGAGACGATTCGTATTGAGGTCGAAAAGTTAGTCCAGCCCGGCCCTCAAACCCAGGTCTTAGGAGATATTCCTTTTACCCCCCGCTCGAAAAAGGCCCTGGAGTTATCCGCGGAAGAGGCGCGGGCCCTGGGACATAATTATATAGGGACGGAACATCTGCTCTTGGGATTGGTCAAAGAAGGCGAGGGCATGGCCTATCGAGTGCTTCTCAATCTTGGTTTGGATCTGGGAAAACTGCGTAACGAGGTGATGGAATTGCTGGGTTCGGGAATTCCCGGGAATATCACTTCGCAGGAGCCTATGCGCTCCGGTAAGACTCCGGCCATCGATGCCTATGGCCGTAATCTGAATAAGCTGGCCAAGGAAGGGAAATTAGATCCGGTGATTGGGCGCGGTAATGAGATTGAACGCATCCTGCAGATTTTAAGCCGGAGAACAAAAAATAATCCGGTTCTTTTAGGAGAGGCCGGGGTGGGAAAGACGGCTATTGTGGAAGGCCTCGCCCAGTTGATTGTCCAGGGGGATGTCCCGGAAGTCCTCCGGGAAAAGCAGATCGTTGTCCTGGATCTGGCCTTGATGATCGCGGGAACAAAATACCGCGGACAATTTGAAGAGAGGATAAAAGCGATCATGGATGAACTGAGGCGGTCGGGGAAGATTATCCTTTTTATCGATGAGCTGCACACCCTCGTCGGCGCAGGAGCGGCCGAGGGGGCGATCGACGCCGCTAATATTTTGAAACCAGCCTTAGCGCGCGGGGAGATCCAATGCATCGGGGCAACGACCCTGGATGAATATCGTAAACATATTGAAAAGGATGCCGCTCTCGAAAGACGATTCCAGACCATTATCGTCGATCCTCCTTCTGTCGAGGAAACGGTCTTAATCTTAAAAGGGCTTCGGGATAAATATGAGGCGCATCACCGGGTGAAATTTTCTGACGCGGCAATTGACGCGGCGGTGAAGCTGTCGGACCGTTATGTCACCGGCCGGGCGCTGCCGGATAAGGCCGTTGATATTTTGGATGAAGCTGGATCCCGTTCCCGGTTGAAGGCCATGGAGGTTCCGACTGAGATTAAGGATCTCGAGGCGAAGATTGAGAATTTAAAGAATGAAAAGGAATCCCATATCAAAAGCCAGGATTTCGAAAAGGCGGCTAAGATGCGGGATCAAGAACGGGCCACTCGAGAGCAGCTGGAGAAGATTCGCGGTGAGTGGGCGCAAAAGCGGGATAATGTAACTTTAACCCTGGAGCCGGAAGATATTGCCATGGTTGTCTCCCAGTGGACCAAGATCCCTCTCATCCGTCTGGAGCAGAAAGAAAGCGAGAAACTCCTGAAGATGGATGAACAAATTCAAAAAGTGGTGGTCGGACAGAAAGAAGCGATCAATGTGATTGCCCGCGCGGTCCGCCGTTCTCGATCCGGGATCAAAAATCCGCGTCGTCCGATAGGTTCGTTTATCTTCCTGGGACCAACAGGGGTGGGAAAGACCCACCTGGCCCGGGCCTTGTCGGAATTCATGTTTGGGGACCGGGATGCCTTGATTCAGATTGATATGTCGGAATATATGGAGAAATTTAATGTCTCCCGGTTGATCGGCGCCCCTCCGGGGTATGTGGGATATGAAGAAGGGGGTCAATTGACGGAGAAGGTCAGGCGCAGACCTTATTCAGTTGTTTTACTGGATGAGATTGAAAAGGCTCATCCGGATGTCTTTAATCTGTTGCTGCAGGTCTTCGAGGAAGGCTGGCTGACCGACAGCCTGGGACGGAAGGTCGACTTTCGAAATACCATTATTATCATGACATCCAATGTGGGAGCGGAGGTGCTGCGGTCTAAAGGATCGCTGGGTTTTATCGCCGCGAAAGAAGATACAGGTTATGTCGAGATGAAAGATCGTCTTCTGGAAGAGGTCAAGAAGGTCTTTAAACCGGAATTCCTTAACCGAATTGATGATATCATCGTCTTCCAGGCCTTGACGAAAGAAGATCTGCTGAAGATCGTTGATCTGGAGATTAAAGAAGTCATGAACCGTTTAA
>CAYJUK010000243.1:0-3104 GCA_964373335.1 uncultured Planctomycetales bacterium
ACTTTTTTGACTTTTTACTTTTTGACTTTTTACTAGAATCGGCTTAAGGATTACTATGGCTATAAAGACATTGAGTATTTCAAGCTAAAGATTCATCAACACTGTAGCTATTTAAACCCAAGAAGATTTCAACTCAACTAAGAAAGAACGTTATTTTTATGCTTCAGGCAAATGTACCAAAAATTTTAAATTTAATGGGTAACTTGCTATCTGGTAAGGCTGATTTCTTGCTTCTCTTGAGAGGGAGTTGCTCCAAAAATAAGAGGCAAATTGGTAGGAACAATCTGGAAAATAACTGGCGCGAAACCGTCAATCGGAATATTCTGGATAGTCTGCGGATCAAATGGAATATTAAAATCAATCTCCTGGTCTTGGGTCTGAATATCTAGCTTGTTTGGGTTAAAGTCGATACCGCCGGGATTCTCTCGAACTATATTAGAAAATTCATTTGATGCTTTTTGACCACCCAACTTAGCTGCTTCAGCGACCTCCCCTTTGCCTACAGCTTTCATTTTCAACTCTTCGGTAAACTGTTCATTAGCTTCAACGCCAAGGAGCTTGTCCTGCAATCCGAGTCGGAATTCTTTCCTTGCATCACGTGCCGTAATACGTTCTTTTGCCCCCGCTCCTCGTAAAAAAGTATGCACGTTAAGGTCTTCTGCTTGAATTTGAGCGAGAAGGTTTGCGGCTTCAGATGTTCTTAAATATCCTTCCGCAGCTTCATGAAAAAAGCCAATGGGGGAATTAATTGTTGAATCATAAAATAGTGTGTTTTGGCTAACGGCAGGTAATCCTCTAATACCATGGGGATTGGACTTTAGGCGAAAAATATTTTGGCTACCCCAATAATTGATCGCCCCAGTGGCAACTTGTTCTTCAAGTGAACTCAAGCGTCCTGCTGCACGGGCTTCTTTAAACTGAGCTTTTAATTGATCAACCATCGGTCCGGCTCTGATTTGAGCTGTCTCAAACTCGATAAATCTAATTTTAGCACCATTCTTGTCATAAACCGGTTGACCGTTTTGCTGTACAAGATAAATATGACCTGCCTCTCGATCAACACTGACCCCCAGATTATCAACAATTCGACGACTCTCTATATCAGCACTATCATAAACCTTGCCTATTAGTCCGGCAGTAATAAGTTCAATTTTTCTTTCTCTATTTTGATTCTCCTGATCTATACCCTTTTTTATTCCAGGCAAATGCTCTTTACCTTCTATCACAAGAATGTTCTCAGACATAGAAATGATCCTTGAAACAGTATGTTTATCTCTTTGTGCGGTATTTTCTAGAAATTCCTTACCGAGAAGGATTCCTTTTCTAGCTTTCTCTGAAAGTTCTGGATAATCCGGCAACTTAAATAATCCAACTAGCTGATCAATTTCCTCATCAGTAGGTATATTTTGCCCAACCATGTCATTTATCATTTTCTGCCATTTGGAAAAACTCTCCTTATCAATGACATTTTTTTCTGCTAGAGCTTCAAATTCAATATGAATTGCCAATATGGAATTGAGAATTTCAATGGCTTTTTGTTTTAATTCGCTAGATTCCAATGCTTCGAACCGAACCTTTTCTGCCTTAAGCGGTTCATATTCTTTAGCATATAAAAATTCGACGGGTCCAAATCGCAATAAAAATATATCATCCGCCATTTGTTCTAAATCTGGCTCCGGGACACCCGCAAACTCCAATTCAAACTTAATAGATTTCCACTCTTCCTTCCCACGTTTTTTAGCTTTTTCTAATTCTTCCTTTGTGTATTCAAGTCCAATCATCTTAATCTTATTCCCCCTATCAGCAAGGTACTTTTTGATAATTTCTACATCTTTCCGATAACTGTTAATTTCATTTTGAAAAGATTTCCACAATTTCTCAACTTTTTCACGATAAGCTTTTTTTAGTTTTTCTGCTTCTGATAGATATTCCTTTATCTCACCAGTCCTTTTAGGGTCTCGAATAAGATTGGCTCTTGTTTGATAAAACATTGCATCTAAAAAATCCAGATTATCTAGTGTCTTTTTAATGAAATCCGAAACCCAATGATGAACATGAGTATGTGGTATAACAAATACTTTATCTGGCCCCTGCTTTTTGCTAGAGGATTTAGAAGAACTTGTAACTCGATCTTCCTGTGATTCTCCTGTACATCCGGCACAATAAGCGCTTATTCCAGAAGTAACTAATATTTTCAAGAAATCCCTTCTAGATAAAGAACTGGCTCGAGGGTCCAAAACAATGCTGGCTGTTTGATAGGTTCCAATTCTTTCTTCAGTAGCTCCTGCAATGACTGCAGATCTGCCTTGAGAAGTCTCACCTTTGTCTTCAACAGTCATGCCCTGATCCGTTATTTTTAAACCTGTCACGCCGCCAGAAAAATACTTTCGCGGGATCATTTCTTGAGACTGTGGGTCATAGTCTTCTTTGATATAGTTGTAAACACCGACTTTATAGGCTTCGAGGTATTGTTGATAAATTTTTTCCTTTATATCTTTATCCGCAACATCCACACCGGCAATTTTATTTTTGCAAACATAGACTTTCCCTAAAAGGCTTTTCTTAACATTTCGTTTAAACCATGTGGCCAGAATCATCGAATAATAAATTTGCCGAAGCTGTGCGAAATTTTCTCCGCTGTTCACCTCTTTTTCGATTTCAGGAAGAAGTATTTCTTTCACAACGTTCGATGTAAGACGAGAAACGTTCGAAGATTCCATGGGGGCGGCCTCGTCCCTTGTCATTTTTGCTACTTCCGTCATGGCTAAATAGTCTTCTTCTACCATCACCTTCAAATGACTCTCCATCACAAAAGCTATGTCCCCGCTTTGATGGACAACTGCTTTATCCGGAACGATCCAAACCTTGTTAAATGTATTTACTGGAATTTCGGTTGTGCCATACAGCTCATTAGCTTTTTTGTAAACCTTATCCCAAAACTTTTTACCTAAGGCATGTTCTGGATAAATTAAAGTAGAGGTAAATTGTTTAAGAAGATAGTCCTGGGCTAAAAGATCGCGGCCCATTTCTGTTTGACCAAAAATATCGGGAATAATACGGTCTCTTTCATACGGAGAAAGATTAACCCATAATTCATTATCTGG
>CAYJUK010000244.1:0-3096 GCA_964373335.1 uncultured Planctomycetales bacterium
GTTGCAAATGCTTTTAAACAAAAACCTTAAACCATTTAGCAGGGTATTGTTTACCCCCTAGAAATGACGTAGACACATAAAACTTAAGGTTATTGCCTTCACGTGGAAACGACTCTGACCATTACTTATCATAAATGCTCCTTTCTTAAAAATTCCCCTTTTCGATCTGACTCCAATTATTCACAACATCTAAGAATATCTTTTTCCAGCAGCCCGGTCGTCCCCTTTGGATCTGTGGCTTTATTCCCATCGTCCTCTCAGGACGACCTGCTTCAATTTATTAAAAGTATAGAATGAACCTTCAAATTCGTTCTTTTGCAAGTATGCAATTTTTTTAAAGGGATTGTCAAGGGGGTGTGACACTTTGAGGAAATCGCTATTATTTTTACCTTGGGAAGCGAAAGGCGAGAGTGGTTCGACTTCGTCCTTCGATTTCACTCAGGACGAACGCTGAGCGTAGTCGAACGTGTTCAAACCATCCTGAGCAATGTCGAAGGACCTTTTCGCGGATTCTGTAAAAAGTTTTATGAAAAATGAGCGTACGTCCCTTTGGTACCCGGTACGAATTCCTCGGATTCCTCGGATTCCTCGGATTCCTCGGATTCCTCGGATTCCCTCCGTATCTTTTCTGTCAACTTTACTTTTTCAATACTTCCCTTTAGTTCTCGCAGTACTCGCCGTAGGTTACTTTTACTTCCTGTTATTTTTGGGGATTTGTTTTCAGCTTGAGGGATCAATATCCCTTGAGCAGATTACAAGAATCAAGGAGGGGAAACTGTGGGGAATCATAAAAGAGAAAACTACCCGATCGTGTCATTCAACCGGGTGATCGATATAATCTCAGCCCGCACCAGATCCAGGTCATGCTCCAGGATAATCTCTAAATGTTTAGCGGAAGGCTTCATCTTCAATTTAAAGGTCTCCAGATTACGTAATATCCTTTTTAATAAAATCACCCGGGCCCTTAACCGCCTTTTCGCTATCCTTTTATCCACATAGGGCAGAAAAAATAAGGAAAGATCAATATTAAAATAAGGCCGTTCAATGGTAAGAAAACTTTCCGTAATCAGATGATTAAAGATTCTTTTCCCCTTGGCAGTAATGCTATAAACAAACTTCTCGGGGAATTTCCCCTCCCGGCCCACATCCTTCTTGACCAATTCCAATTGCTCCATCTTCTTCAGGGGATAGTATATCGATTTGATCTTAAGGCCGATAAAGGGAGATAATTCCTCCTCGATCAAACGTTTGATTTCATACCCGTGTTTAGGTCCTTCCAGGAGCAAGCCTAAAAAAAGTAATTCATGTTCGATCATAGGGATAAAAATTAATCATTGGGGATAGAATCAATTAAAGCGGTTGCTGCCCGCTGGTTTGCGACGCCTCTTTTTCTAAGGCCTCTCTGACCCTGAAGGTTTTATATAAGGAAGGGAAAAGGCTGGCGGCAATCTTGCGTTTGGCACTGCCGCTTAAGGAGGCAATCTCGATTTTTGTCATTTTCTCATCTATGGACTCAAAGAAAATCCCCACTTCCGTGGTATCGACATTGCCCTTGATTCCTATGATGACAATACGCTGGTTTAATCGATCTTCGATGAAAATGGTGTATTCCTGTTCTTTCGAGATATTCAATACAGTTTCAAAACATTCTGAAAACGTACAGGAAAAATCCTTACTTAAGGCCTCGGCCCGCGCCTTATCCAAGGCGCGCGTGGATGATCCCCAGAAGGTTTTACTGATCTCAGACACATGAGAACAACCTGATAATGAGAATGATAAAATAAAGATCCCAAAAAAGATTTTTAACCCCAATTTTGCAATAGAAAAAATCTCTTCCGAGGAGGCATCAGCGAGCAAACTTTTGCACAAAATTTTCCCGCGACTTAGAATAGAATCAGTTTCTCTTGGCGCACCAAAATTGGGGTTAAACATATCGGTTGATCATCCTTTTTAATCTGAATTCAGATTAATCAAAGGCGACTTCCGGGATCCGTTTCGGTTTACCGGTTGGCGCAATCTTACCATTGGTCTTCTTCTTTAAAGAATGATATATGGCCAGTGCCTTCTTAACCGAGGCTCCTTCATGAACAATCGTGCGGACGGCCTGAATCATGGCAACCGGCGATTCCGCTTGAAAGATATTGCGGCCCATATCCACACCCACCGCGCCGTCGTGAATGGCATCATAAGTGAGTTTCAACGCGTCCAATTCGGGAATCTTCTTCCCGCCGGCAATGACAACCGGGATGGGACATTTCTTGACCAGTTTATCAAAATCTTCACAGTAATAGGTCTTAACAATATGCGCCCCTAACTCCGCCGCAATCCGGCAGGCCAAACTTAAATACCGCTCATCCCGCACCATATCCTTACCGACCGCGGTTACGGCCAGAACCGGGATCCCATATTGCTCGCCCAAATCAATCAGCCTGGACAGATTCACCAAGGTTTTATGCTGATAAGGGGATCCCACATAAACTGACAAGGCCATGGCCGAGACGTTTAAACGGATGGCCTCCTCAATGGAAACAGTGATATCTTCCCGGGATAAATCTTCATCCAAAACACTATTTCCCCCCGAAACGCGCAGGACGATGGGGACTGTCTGCTGAGGATCCACACATCGCCGTAAAACCCCGCGGGTTAACATCAAAGAATCCGTAAATGGGATCAGCGGCCGGATCGTTTTAGCGGGCTCCTCAAGTCCGGTGGTTGGACCTAAAAAATATCCATGATCCACCGCCAGCATGAGGGCATGGCCTGACTCCGGCTTAATAATCCGGGCTAAACGATTTTTCATTCCCCAACCCATAAGACTTCTCCTTTTTGCGTTATTGAGAATTGTCAAAAGTAGGGAACGGTTTAAAACCGTTCCCTACTTTTAATCTATTTGTCTTCAGCATTTGCAGATCGTTTTGATAACAGGGTTTCCCTCCCCCTTGCAGCCTTGCGACGAGGGATGGGGAGGGGGTGAGAGCTCTCTCTTCACCCTCCCCTATCTCCTCCCATCAAATCAAGGGAGGGGAATTCATATGCTCATTCTTTCATATCTTAATCCTTCGTTATACATCCTCGTCATAAAACTTTTGACACTAC
>CAYJUK010000245.1:0-3089 GCA_964373335.1 uncultured Planctomycetales bacterium
TTCGGATTCACTTCATTGGCTTGCCATTGGTGCGCGCTAATTTGGACTTACATGGCTCGGTATCATTTCTTTGCGACCGTCATTTCTAACATCAGGGTGTGTCCGAGGCTGGGAATCCGCTGCGTAAGGAGATTCAAAAAAGGCAAGAATCGGATCTCTCCATACACCTTCCCATATTTTCGCAATTCAGCAACAGAGTAAAGTCTCACCACATTGTGCAGCTCTTCCCAGTGTTGATGACCAAACACCGGCGAGATTTTGCTGAAAAGGGAGTCTCGGTTCGGGGTAAAAATAAAAATACGGCCGTCGGGTTTTGTCACCCGAACCCATTCTGAAAGATATTGATCGAGAGGGAGTGGGATATACTGCACTAACCCGCAGGCCCATAAAGTATCAAAGATGTTGTCTTTAAACGGCAGATGGACGGCATTCCCGCAGACCTTAAGACCGCTTATGTTCGAAAGCTGGTTGACGTGTAAATCAAAACTAACGATGCGCCGGCTGCCAAAAAATTGTTGATAGGTCCCGGTCCCGGCCGCGCAGTCGAGGATGAGGCCGGATGTCTTTCGTGCGAACTTGATACGGAAAGAAGAAACCCACGTGGGGCCCAGCATGCCTTTATTCCCATCTCCTAAAGATACCGCATGATATCATGGCCGGTGACAAACAGAGCGCCTCGTTTCCGACATTCCTCGATGATCCGTTCATAGATCTCCTTAAAGCCGGCGAACTCCAAACTATCGAATACCTGTTGATGCCACAAGAGAGAAAGAATCCCTTTTTTTTCTTGGGTGAATTGGATGAGTTGAACACAGTGCTGCCAGATGTCTTCCTTAGGATTCGATTTCGCGAAGAGCGGGCCATCCATGATGGTCAAAGGAAAAACGATGAAGTCATCTCCGAAAGGACGAAATGGATAATAGATATTCTCCCGGTATCCGATTGTCTTTGACAAACCAAAGGAGGCATCATATTTAAGCCCCAGCCGGCGGTGCATCTGCCAGGTTAAAGGGATATCAAGGTTCAAATAGTGCTGGCGAATCCCGACGACGGCATGGCCTAAGATATCTTCCAGGAGTTCTTTTTCTTGTTTGAGCAGATTAAAGTTTCTGAAGGAATTATAGGAACCATGCAAGCCGACCTCCCAGCCGCCTTGATCGAGGAGACGAATGACCCGGGTGATTTCGGGATCATCGATTTTGTAGCGTCCGAGCGCCAACGGATAAGATTTTCGATCAAAGGGGTTCAAGGGAATTGTTTCCTGCAGAAAATAGAATGTGGATTTGACCTGGTACTTCTCTTCCAGTTTCATGATTTTCTCAAAATTCCAATAAGGATTCCGGCCGGATAAAAATGAAGTCAATTGACGGATCTCTTTATCGCGAAGGAGATATTTCAAGGCGTGAAAAAAATGTCTGCGCACGCGGTCGACATCATGACTTAACCAAACCAGGAAGTTTTTTCCGGGGGGGATGCGGGGGGCAACACAACATTGTTCAAGATTCAACCCCAATTTTGCAATAGAAACTGATTCTCGTCTAAGTCGCGGGAAAATTTTGTGCAAAAGTTTGCTCGGTGATGTCCCCTCGGAAGAAATTTTTTCTGTTGCAAAATTGGGGTTCAATCGGGGCTCCGTTGATCTTTCTTGAGCTCGCGGAAATGGAGGATGGCGTGTTCCATCCATTCACTGACATCAATCTTGTCTTGGAGTAACCGTTCGCGTTTCTTCTGCCAGTCTTGTTTGCTGTGCGGATTGGCGATCAAGGCCTTCATCTTCTCGAATGCCTTTTCAAAATCGTTAAAGGAATAGATCAGGTCATATCTTGGCTCCCGCTCAATAACATTGCCCACATCACCGGGACCGGCGCAAGAGTTGTAGCGGATCGGCGGAGTCCCCAGCAGTGCCGCCTCAGTCGTTACTGTTTGGGAATCGGTGATGAGCAGGGCGGCATAAAACAGGATATCGTGGAGCTTATCCGCCGGGAGTTTGATCCGGAAAGGTTCCAGCTCCGGCTGCAGAGATTTTTCGGAGGTGATAAAGATTTTTCCTAAGGGCTTTAAAAAATCGATCAGTTGTATCTTTTGCTCCCGGGTAAAGCCGAAACGGCCGACATCGTGACTGGCCTGCCAGGCCACAAAGCGAAAGACGAAAAACCGTTCTGCCGGGGCAACGCCGAGTTCTTTAAGAAGGGAAGGATTCGGATGAAATTGATGAGGATGAAGGTAAGCCAGCTCATGAAAACCGGGGTAACGGATGTGTTTTTTCCCATGGGTCAATCGATAACAATCGGGGGTAAAGATAGCGTCGGCGAAAGGATGCGTGACCGCGTTTTGCAGTTCAGCGCTTTCCGAGTCATGAAAAATCAGCGATGGGATCCCAAAGAGTTTAGCCGCGTGCAGGGAACCGGTCACGGAGACGCACAATTGAATCTTGTTTTTAAGGAAAAAGGGGATCAGTTTGAGTTGTTTGAGCAATAATTCCCCGGCTAATCCGAGGAGACCTTTCCCGGCCTTTGTCAGAAGGGTATAGGTCAGTCCATAGTGTTGGAGCAATTCCAGGGTGACTTCTTTATCTCTGGCGGTGATGAAGATAGAATGACCTTTTTGGGTCAGGCGATTGATGGCGATTCGGAAAAGATGAACGTGGGCGGGATGATTAATATCAAAAAGAATATTCATAATAAAATCAGGATTCAGCACTTAAAAGATTTTCGTTAAGCATTATAACAAAAGGTTAGGTCGAATCAATCGAACTCTCAAGTTTAAGCCAACCGCCATTCTCGTCCCGATTTTTTTATTGAAATCGATTTTATGATTATGGCCATTTACAATGAGGACTCATACAAACGCATTAAATCCTGTGTCACTGCGAGCCCTGATTTTTAGGGCGCGGCCATCTTTTTAAAAGACTGCTTCGTCGCTGTAATAAAAAATTTAGGCTCCTCCAGTGACACGGCATAGCCATGATGGCACTCAACTTAATGCGTTTGTATGAGTTACCCGGGACCGGTGCCGCCGCTTGGCAAAAGTAATATCAACCTGAAAAAGGCGTAAAGCGCCGTAATTTTGGAACAATAATGTTGCAAATA
>CAYJUK010000246.1:0-3087 GCA_964373335.1 uncultured Planctomycetales bacterium
AACCCAGGAGAAGGCCAAACACCATACTGGACAATCCCCTCACGGAGACCCGTTTCAAACTCATTTCCAAAAGAATCAGCAGCGTCCCAAAACCGACTCCGAGGGCTCCCCCTAAAAAAACGGAATTCTTTAAGGAACCGATAAAAACACCCAAACTTCCACTTAAGGTCAAAAAAAATAGTCTGATAAAAATCAATGTCATTGGTTTCTCCTCACAACGTTTTAACCCACATTTTGTATTGCAAAATTGGGGTTTAACAAAACGGGCAGCGTTACCTTAACCGTTACCGAATGACTGAGCCTATACAACACATCCCTATGGATTCTACAGAAGCTCCAGGGCTTCTTTCACCGTTGAGACGGCCAGGACCTCTAAGCTCTTTCCGCCGTCTTGAAAACAATTCTGATTATTTTTAGAGATAACGGCTCTTTTAAATCCCAGCCGTTCGGCCTCTTTGAGCCGCAAACCTATCTGACTGACACTGCGCACCTCTCCCGAAAGGCCCACCTCACCCAGAAAAATCATATCTTTGGGCACCACCTTGTCCAGCAAAGACGAGGCTATGGCCATCACCACACCCAGATCCGCGGCCGGGTCCATGACTTTAACTCCTCCCACAACATTTAAAAAAATATCTTTATCCTGCAGATTCAAATCCATTCGTTTCTCCAGGATCGCCGCCAAAAGGGCTAAACGATTGGAATCAAATCCCTGGGCCTTTTGACGCACCATCCCAAAACTGGAACGGCTCACCAATCCCTGAATCTCCACCAGTAAAGGTCGGGTCCCTTCCAGGATGGGAACTACGACCGAACCGGAGGTCTCTTCCGGCCGTTCGGATAAAAAGATCTCGGAGGGATTGGACACCTCCCGAATACCCGTGGAGGACATCTCAAAGACTCCCAGCTCATTCGTAGACCCAAAACGATTTTTTGTCGTCCGCAAAATCCGGTAAGAAGAATACCTCTCCCCTTCAAAATAAAGGACGGTATCGACGATATGCTCTAAAACACGCGGGCCCGCTAACATCCCATCCTTGGTCACATGACCAATGAGGAAAAGAGAAATCCCTTGAGATTTAGCCATCTGAGTCAGCAAAGACGCGCATTCCCGCACCTGGGCCACACTCCCGGGGCTGGAGGGGATTTCCGGGTTGAAAAGGACCTGGATGGAATCGATCACAACGACATCGGGTTTGATCCGCTTGATCTGCTCAGTAATGACATTGAGCTCAACCTGATTAATAATATAAATATTTTCATTACTGCCATTGGCAATCCGATCCGCTCGCAGTTTAATCTGCTGGATCGACTCTTCTCCGCTGACATAAAGGACATTCCTTCCCCGGCGGCCTATGGCCGAGCACATCTGCAGTGTCAGCGTCGATTTGCCGATTCCGGGATCACCGCCAATTAAGATGACTGCTCCGGGGATGAGCCCTCCTCCTAGGACCCGGTCCAACTCCTGAATATCCGTTGGCAGACGGTCGAGATCTTCACTCTTAAAATCACTCAATAAAACAGGATCTCCCTGAAAGGCAGCGGCTCTTTTGACCGTCGAGGACGTTGCCGGGACACTTTCCTCAACATAGGTATGCCAGCTTTGACAGGAAGGACACTTCCCCACCCAGCGCAGGGACTGAGCCCCGCAGTTTTGGCAGACATAGATAATCTTTGTTTTCATCGTCATGGGAAAATAATCCTAATACCGTGGGGAAGCAGGAAGGCCTAAACCCTGACCCCTGCTAGCGAAATGGGCCCGAGGGCTAAAAAGACATTGTCTTTTCGATCCCGATCAAATCGGTCTCATCTTTTCCAGCAGGATCTATTTCGGATTCTTTTCTGAGGATATATTTTAATTCCGTCTGAGCGGAGGTGGTTTGTGTCTGCAGACGTTTCAATGTCCATTCCCGGTTCGATTGATCCTCATTGACAACAAGGGTCTTTTTTAAGGCCAGGATTTGTTTCTTGAACTGATCTTTTTGATTAAGATCGATGCCCCCCTCAATATTAAAAAGATACCCATCCGCCTGGGCGACCAAAGAGTCCTGCAAGTAGAGAAGTGGATATTGACCCTTAAAATTAATCGCGATCAAATTATAATCTAATTTTGATACTGTTCCGTTATATGTTTTTAATTCACCCTTCACCATCGGATTATTCGTGTTCCCCGTGATGTCAATCCTTCCAGAAACATCGCCGGAGGCATCGAGATCATCTCGATTTGTTATCAGCAAAAGGAACTGATCCAGATCAACTGATTTCAGATCCAAGGACAAATCGAGTTTCGCCGGATACCCCAATTCCACAGATCCTTGTCCGGACACCCCTCCCCAGGTGATATTCCTTAAATTCAGGATATTATTCTTGAGCTCAAATGCCCCGGTCAATTCCCGCGAGGGCTGATAATTCAACAAGGTATATTGACTATCAATGGTTCCTTTAAGGATTCTCCCGGCACCTGACTCGCCTTGGTCAATGCTTAAGGAACATTCGATCACCGAAGAGATATCCCAAGCCTGCCTCTGCCAGTGATCAATGTTCAAGGTCAAATGATAAATATCCGGTTGTGAGCCTTTAAAATTAAAGGAGACGGCACTGTCGGGAGAGGGTTCAAATTGGATGAAGAATTCTTGAGGACGAAATTGAATCCGGCCATGAAAGGGGATCACGGCTCCCTGAGCCCCCGGGGTTGATAACAACTCCATCCCGAGGATCAACAGTAATGAATATATCCTAAAATATTGTCTGCCCATGATTTTCAAATTTTCAAGACGCTGTCCGAATACTGATGTCTCACAAAAGGATACAAAAATAATACCCGGGGATGGATTATATTCGGGTCCCATTGATTGACTTGATGTTGCCGACAGCGTATTGCTATTATTCCAAGATCAAAGCCTCATCTTGACGCCGGATCTTAATCTTGCTTCCTTCTTTAAACCGCCCCGAGATGATGTCTTCGGAAAGAGGATCTTCCAGAAATCGTTGAATGGTCCTTTTTAAAGGACGGGCCCCGAAAACCGGATCAAAGCCCTTTTCAATGAGAAACTCCACAGCCTCCGGTGTTAACTCGATCTCAATCTT
>CAYJUK010000247.1:0-3084 GCA_964373335.1 uncultured Planctomycetales bacterium
GAAATCGCAGTTCCGACTGGGTGGGCCCCGTCAAGTTGAAAAGAGCACTGGTGACGCTCAGCAAAACCAGGCAGCTGATGAGTTTAGCAACAGTTAACGTTAATCGACGGGCAGCTACCTTGCTCCAACTGAGGAAGAATAAGAGACCTACCAAGATGTAAGCACTGTACCCAAAGACAAACAAAAAACTTCCGGCCAGATAAGCCCCAAAAATTTTTACCAAGTTTTTTGCCGGGATATTCGGTGAGGAGGTATACCAAGGGAGATCTTCGGGGACAAATGAGATGAGGCTCGCAAAAAGAATTAAGGCAAAGGAAAGGATTACAATGGCCTTAATTTCATTAATATGTTCATACTTCATGAGGCCTTTTTTATCATCTCTCCTCATGGCATTTTCTCAAGTCAACATTAAGGGGCATTAGCGGTAAGGTTTCCGATTGCCTTCCTTATTTTTTACAGTTACCGGTTGTCCGGCAAAATCACCCTCAGCTTGTTTCTTACTGAGATTCACCCGGTTTAATTCATCGATCGCAATCACCTTAACCTTAAATTGGTCTCCCACTTTAACCTGACTATTGATGTCCTTGACATAGGTATTCGCCAGTTCAGAGATGTGAACCAGTCCCTCTTGCCCCGGGAGGAACTCACAAAACGCCCCGAAATCCATGATGCGTGTCACCCGTCCATTGTATATTTTACCGACTTCCGGTTCCTCAACAAGACCATTGATATAGTCCTGGGCCTGTTGAGCTCCTTCTTTTTTAACCGAGGCAATATAGACCCTGCCATCATCTTCAATATCAATAGAAGTAACCCCGGTCTGTTCAATAATCTTCTTGATCATTTTCCCTCCCGGTCCGATGATATCACCAATCTTTTCCGGGTTGATTTGCAGGGTAATGATTCTAGGAGCATACGGGGAAAGTTCTTCCCGGGGATGGGCAATCTCCTGAAGCATCTGACCTAAGATTTTCAAACGAGCTTCCTGAGCCTGCTCCACGGCTTGACTTAATAAAGCCTGACTGACCCCTTGACGTTTTAAATCCAATTGGATAGCGGTAATTCCCTGGCCGGTCCCGGCAATCTTGAAATCCATTTCGCCAAAATGATCCTCTAAACCCATGATATCGGTTAAGAGAACAAACTGATCCCCTTCGGAAACAAGTCCGATCGAGATTCCTGCGACTGTAGATTTGATAGGAACACCGGCATCCATGAGGGACAATGATCCGGCACAAACAGTCGCCATGCTGGAAGACCCATTCGATTCTAAGATCTCAGAAACGACCCGGATCGTGTAGGGGAATTCTTCCTTAGTAGGTAACACGGCCTTCAATGCCTTACCGGCCAGGGCCCCATGTCCAATCTCCCTGCGTCCGGGTCCACGCATAGGTCTTGTTTCTCCAACACTGAATGAAGGGAAATTATAATGCAGCATAAATGTTTTATAGGAGGTGCCATCTAAGGCTTCGACCATCTGCTCATCATGACGAGACCCCAGGGTCACGACCGCCAAACCCTGTGTCTGCCCTCGGGTAAATAAGCCTGAGCCATGGGTCCGGGGAAGGACATTGACCTCACAGGAGATCGACCGCAGATCCTTGGCGCCACGGCCATCCGCACGCCGATTTTCTTTAAAGATCAACCGGCGGACTTCTTCATATTCAATCTCTTCCAATAAAAGGAGAAGATCATTGCGCGTCACTTCGCGATCATTGAACTTATAGGTATCAAACTGGGTCATATCTTTCGTTAACTCATCGATCAGCTCGTCTCTGGCTTGCTCCCGCTTTTCCTTATCCCCAATTTTATAAATAGTTGCGATGCGATCTTTGGACAAATCTTTAATTTTATTAATCAACTCCGGTTGAATCTCAAAAATTTTAACCTCTTCTTTTTTCTTTCCACATTGCTGCCGCAACTCCTGTTGAACAGCGGCAATAGGCTGCAAGGCCTCCTGAGCAAAGGCAATCGCCTCTAACAACTTGGACTCCGGAATCTCTTTGGATTCCCCCTCCAGCATGACGATACCATCTTTATGACCGACCACAATCAAATCCAAAACACTTTGATCGCGCTGGATATAAGTAGGGTTCAAAACAAGCTGATTATCAATCAATCCCACCCGCACCGCTCCTAATGGCCCGTCAAATGGGATATCAGAAATTGTTAAGGCTGCCGAGGCCCCAACAATGGCTAGAATATCCGGATCGTTTTCTCCATCACTACTCAAGACAGAGGCAACGACCTGGACATCATGAAAAAATCCTTTGGGGAAAAGAGGACGAATCGGGCGGTCGATCACTCGGGACGTGAGAATCTCTTTTTCTGTCGGTCGTCCTTCCCGTTTAAAAAAACCGCCGGGGATACGCCCGGCGGAATAGGTCTTCTCTTGATATTCAACCATCAAAGGGAAATAATCTTTCCCTTCCACGGGATGATTGGACATACAGGCGGTCACTAAACAGACTGTCCCTCCACAGGTGACCACAACTGCACCATTGGCCTGTTTGGCTAATTTTCCAGATTCTAAGATTAGGGTCTGCGCCCCAAGGCGAATCTCAATACGTCCTGGCAGCATGGGAGCTCCTCACTTACGCAGGTCCAATTTTTCAATTGTCTCTTCGTATTTTTTGGAATCGTTCTTTTTCAGGTAGGCTAAAAGACGACGTCTTCTCCCGATCATCATCAAGAGACCTCGGCGAGAATGGAAATCCTTCCGATGCGCCTTGAAATGATCAGTGAGATAATTAATCTTTGCGGTTAAAAGGGCGATTTGTATCGCTGGGGAACCCGTATCTTTTGAGTGGGTTTTAAATTTCTCGACAATCTCTATTTTTTTATCTTTCACTAGTCCCAAGGGTTAATCTCCTCCTTCGGTTATTATTCCTTATCTTCCTTTAGATTAACAAGATTCATTGAAGCTATCCCCCTCATCTAAGATCTCTCAAACAACACAGACCAGATTAAAAGACTCATACTAATAAACGGGGGTCATTATACTATTAGGGTTTAGAATAGTCAAGTTATGCATGGGGCAATGAGGATTTATTCTTATGATTTATCTCCTTTTTTAATTTTCTT
>CAYJUK010000248.1:0-3065 GCA_964373335.1 uncultured Planctomycetales bacterium
CAAATAAATGTTCATGCATAATCAAAAGAAAATCTCTTTCCTGCGCGCCCCAGTAACGGGTAGTCGAGCAGTTGTGCTGAAGTTTGATCACATCTTCTTTAAGAATAAATCCAGCCTTAAGAAATTCCTGCATAACGTTAAAGGCCAGTGGTACGAAATGCCGACGGCGGCGGGTATCCCCGATTAAAATAGCGCAATATTTATTGGGTTTAAGAACGCGATGGCATTCTTGCGCCACCAGATGGATTTGATCACAAAATTTACGAAGATTGCTAATGCGAGAAAGATCGGCTTCACTATCCTTCTCAAAATTTTGGGGTTACGTGAGCGATCTCCTCATTAGGATCATAGTTAACATCCCCATATTTACCCAAAAGCTTTAACATATCCTCATTGGGCATTGATACAGAAAAAGAGTCCTTATGAAAAATATCTTTTAGTATTTTGAGACCGTATCCTTGACGCCTAAACTTCGGCTTTATCTCTAAAGTATCCAGATTTCCGGAGGCGTTAAACTTATATGCTGCGATTGGTTGACCGTTAAGGTAAACAACATTAGCGCCGTCTTCATACCATTCTTTGCCCAAATCTCCAAATCCCAATCTTCTTAATTTTGGGTAAGAGAAATCATTTTGATATTCAAACGTTGGCATTTGTACTCTCTCAAACAAGCCTGTATTCACTGCGGCCTATGAATTGTATATATTTACGATCACGTAAAATCTGCAATTGCTGACGAATTTTATCCTTAACATGTCTATTGCTGGAATACTTATCCCTCAATCCATCCTCAAATGTATAAACCTCATCCAATGTAAACTCTCTTTATTAAGACTATCTATACAAGTGATCGCCCCAATTACCGTTTTCAGAATCAGAATTACTGCGCTTCACATGCGCATCTTTTTTATCCACACCATACTTAATTATTCAAAATTAAGTATTGTATTTCGGAAACTTAAACGATTATTAACAGGTACCCTAATCTCTTCTTCCAAGATTGATCCATACTCTGTAATCTTCATACCAATGCACATCTATATCTTTGTCTTCCCCCCAATACAACCCAGTATAGTAATCCCAATCATCGCCATAACCTTTACAAACTAAAACAATTGCCTCATCTCGAAAAAACTGGGTGAACCATAAAATTGGTTTTATTAAAATTTTTGGAATGAAGATTTCAAATTGCATATTATTGGACTTTTCTTAGATATTTATATTTGTAAGATTTTTATCGGTTCTCCGGTATTTACCTCGCCCAAGAAATTCTAAATATCCAGAATCCCTTAAAAACTGTAGTTGCTGCCTAATCTTATCTTTAATGTGTTTGTTATTGGGGTATTCTCGCTTCAAATCATCTTCAAAGGCATAAATTTCATCCAATCGAAATTCCGATTTCTGAAGACTGTCAATACATTGCATGGCCAGAAGAATCCACCCTTTCTGTTTTACGCTCTCCTTTCTCAAGAAAAGCGTTTGTTTCCACGCCCCCAGAACTTCTTTACGGGGAATTATCTCTGTATTACGAATAATAAAAATTCTCCCTGCACTTGGAATTCTGTCCAACAGAATATTACAACCGACCCATCCGGCCCGCCGAGCAGTAGACGCAAGGGGTTTGCGTTTTTCAATCATTTCATCGATAAAAAAATGTTTGGGGATCACGACAAAATTCATGATTTTCCAAGTCTTCGGCTGATAGTTCAGAAGAAAAAGGTTTGGATTAGTATCACTGACCAGTCGTTCAATCATGGTCCGATAGGCCCCATCAAGAATTTTTGTCCCTATTTTATTCTTTTTGCTTTTTAACTCAAAATTTTCCAGACAATATGGACAATAAAAATCCAGAACCGGATTATTATTTTGTGATCGAACGATATCATTCCCACAAGAAGGGCAATATCCTTCTTGGGAAACCCAATCTTCACTTAAAACTCTGATTTTCTGGGAGAGACTTTTATAATGAGCGGCAAGAATCGCATTAAAAAAGCAATTATTTGGGCTCATGGGTAGGGGGTGAGCAGTAAATATACCTGTAGCTAAACGTTAATGACTGGGAGTTTTAAATGATTTTAATTAGACCAAATTCTGTTATACACAATAATTTTACTTCGCCACTTCATTGAGCGCCTTTGCAAGTCCTTTACCGCCGGCCCATTTCAGGAATGGCTTTGCTCGCTGTTGAACTATTGTGGTCATATAATTATTTACAAAATTGGGAGAGGATAAAATATTTCATGGAAGTAATTTATCTTATCTTTGAGCATTCAATTTAGCAAGATAAAAATTGCTCTATTTCACGCCCCGTCGTAAATGCTAAGAGGTTTTTGGGTAGATTGGATAAGTCCTAGTTTCTTTTATTGATCAAATTCACCGCGAGAGTCACAATCACATTTTTGTCTTTCGGGTTACTTTCTGCCATCAGAAGCGTTAGCGCGACCAGAGCGTTGTCGGCGATACGTTTACTGCCGTCGGGGCGGTACAGGAATTTATTCTTATCCAGAAACCAGAGAAAGACAGCCGCCGCAATGCGTTTGTTACCGTCGATAAACGAATGATTCTTGACCACAAAATACAGGAGATTCACCGCCTTCTCTTCCAAGCTGGGATACAAATCCTTGCCGCCATAAGTTTGGTAAATAGCCGAAAGTGAACTTTTGAACGAATCGTCTTTTTCCCGGCCGAACAAAGATAATGCGCCAAATTTTTCCTTCATCCGTTCGATCACAATCCGGGCAGAGGCGTAGCCAATCTTAAAAACCGACTTCGGGGTAGTTTTCTGGATCTTAAGTCGGGAGTGGTCATAGTCATCCAACACGTCCAGAGCATAACTGTAATCACTAATAAGACTCAATAGAACACTCGCCTCATCGGAAGTTAGCGTTTTACGTTCGGCGACTTGTTTGATCAGCTCAATAGATCTCTGTAGTTCCTGAAACTTTTCTCTCTGTTCCTTCAGGCGTTTTTCGTTGAGAGTATACCCTTGCACCAGATGCTGTTTAAGGACGCGAGTGGCCCAAATGCGGAACTGCGTAGCGCGATGGGAATTGACTCGATAACCA
>CAYJUK010000249.1:0-3061 GCA_964373335.1 uncultured Planctomycetales bacterium
TTTTATGTCTCGTCGATGAGCCCCCAAAATTACGGCGTTTTACGCCTGATCCAGGTTCAAAAATTAGTTTTATATTTTAATAAAACCTTATTATCTTCTGGCTTTTCCTGTATCTCTTGCCGCGCTACCTCTTTTGGCCTAATTTCCTTTTCTACGCTGACTGATACATTGTCTGAAACCTTCACGTCCCCCGACATTTTTTGCTGTTTTGTTTTTTCTAGTGGGGAAACTTGGGTTTCACTTATCTCATAACCCATATCCAGATTATTCGTCACTTTCTTTTTTAATCCAATACCCTTTTTATTTTTCTCAAGCGTCAAAAAAATATTCTTAATGCCCAATTTATTGGCCAGCTTTTCGCCTGATCCGGCAGACATAAAATAATCAATAAAATCTTTAACCAGGTCAGGAGATATTTGCTTCTTGTCAAGAGATGTATCCAGTCCCTTCCAGCTTCTGCCTGTTGCCAACATTAAAAAAAGCCGCTCTGTGGGCAGAGCAGAATCTGACTTCAGTTTAATTTCCGGTTTATCCTTTATTCTTGAAAGTGAAATTTGAATATCTGTATCCTCGATTTTAGAATTTCCTTGAATGGAAAAAGAAGTATTTCTCAGATCATTCGTGATGAAAAAGGTGCTTTTCTGTAAATTAATCTCCGTATTCTTAGCCAACAGTTTTCCTCCTGTTAGCGTTATCGTACCAGAAGGAACATATCCTTCGGATTGATTTTTAAACTTAAAATTTACCGCGGCAGGAGAATTTACTAACGCAAAATCCTGGGAGAATAATTTCTCAACATAAAAACTCCCAACGACCTCTGGCTCAGCCCATGATCCATTTATTTTTATATCAATATTTTCTATACTACCTGCTAACGAATGAGGTATTTCGGGGGCATTGAATATTCCTTTTAAAACTGCGATATCAAGACTTTTGGTATACAGCGAGAAGTCGATCACTCCTTCTTTGTATTTTCCATCTAAAATGATTGGGTCTGAATTAGGCAAAATGATTCGACCGTTTCTAAGGGCAAGGTTAGCTTTCTGAAAATCCCATATTGGATTCATTAAAACTAATTCTTGTATGCGAACTACACTTCCAAAGGGAAGTTTTTCTAAATTTTTGATCTCCAAATTCTCTAGCTTAAAACCAACGCCGAAATGCCCTTTCATCCCTCCGAAAGAAATGTCTTGATTTTTAAAAGTATGCTTCAAAAATTGACGAGTCGCTATCTGAGAACCTTTATCGGTAAATAAGAGATAAATAAAACTACCCATACACACTAGAAAACCTAGCAAGAAAACAGTCATTAAAGTTATAATTTTTTTCAATGCCATTTGCTTCTTCCCCAAATAAAGCCGACGATAAGGCCGGCTACAACTAGAATGGGAACTAAAACAATGGTGGAGATATCCATTCTCCAAAAAACTAAACGTAGCGTCACCACTCCTGCATTTTGAAGGACGATAATCAAAAACAATAGAATGAGTGCAATATAAAATATCACTCGGCCTGACATGTGTTCCATTCTACTACACAAATATCAATTGAAGTACCCATTAGATTGCTGAACTTTCAAACTTTTTGAAGGAAGATTGAATACCAAGTTCGTCAAAACGAATAATCAATGGATGACATTAAACGGTAATCGTTCTTTACAGCCGTTCCGGATGGCATGGAATTATATTCATCCAGAAAACGCAAGGCTAAATCGCAATACTGATTAATTTTGTTAATCAATCCAGACTGCGAACGGAATCTGTACTCACCCGCGCCCCCTCGTGAAAGATACATCACAAACTCCTGATTAAAACTTAAACTTTTCATGAGGGCCTTTTCCAAAAACAGCCGCGGGATTAACTTTGTCTGATTGGAATCTTTTGTTTCATCGTAGAATTTTGTATGCTCATAACCAACTGCTGATTCTGCCATCATTTTCCATGAAACCGTATTGACAAACCAATACCCCAACCCAATTGACGGCGTCAAACGGTAATCAATATTGGCAAAACGATCCCGATCCCCTTCTAATTTTTGAAAATACTTCCACTTCTTCTGTCCTTCTAAACTACGATCATGCCGCATTAAACCATAAAATTTCTGGGCAATCATTTTGTGCCGAGATGATGCGTATTCGCTATTAATCTTTCCAGCCAACTCATCTCTCTCAGTCTTCCCGGTTACACTAAAACCCATTATGCCTCTTGCAACCTCGGCATTCCCTCCGGACTGGCTATATCCGCCGGATATTTTTCGTTGCCATTCATAACCTTTCTAAACAACAGGCGCAGGTTCTATTACTTTCTTTTCAGAAGCCACAAGAAACTCTTTCTTGATTTCAACAGTTCCCAAAACTTCATGTGATATCGAAATACTTTCGTCCGTTTCAGAGATTATTTCTCCTGTCAGAGTATCACCATTCTTTAATCGGACAGTTTCTGCCTGAACCACAAAAGTCCAATTTAGAAACGTTATCACTGTAAAAACATAAACCAATAACCGCTGTTTCTTCAATTTGCAACTACCTTCCCCCAATTTACTATTACTGCTATTGCGATATTTTGAGGATGCGATCATATTCTCTATGGACTAACTGCTCGGATTCATCAGCTAGTTTTATCAACCACCAGCTGCCTTCTTCTCTTAAATCGGCATTCCTGACATCAAGCGAAGTCAAAATAAACTCAGAATCATTCAAATCTTTCAAAGGTACTTTAATCCATAATTCTTTACCTTTAGCTTTTATTCCCGACTTTGCATTCGCTAAATAAATGTTTCGACCCTTGTCATAAACAGAAATTTTGTTCGGAGGCCCCGCAATATCGACCCGAATTTTAGGCATCTGTTCAAAAGGAGTCCCCTTCTTATAACCGATAAGAAATATCTGCAACTTATTCGTTTCCTTGTTCCAATAATTAGATGTCAATTTAATGTAAATAAATTGATCATCTTTGGTATAAGCAATCGAATTATTGAGGTCGAATTCTGAAAAACGGTTTAGATCAGCTGTCGTTATGCTGGCGAATAGTTCATTCTTTCTGGCAAATGTATACAGAGATCG
>CAYJUK010000250.1:0-3005 GCA_964373335.1 uncultured Planctomycetales bacterium
CTGCTTGAGAAGAAACTGGGACCCTTATTAAGGGACTTGATATTTTTTGGGCTTCAGATCCTCACCGCCTCCCTGTGGATGGTGGTTTTGATCTTTCAATTCCGGCGGCAGCTTTCGATTTTTCCGCATGAATTAGGCAATTTGCTGGTGCTGATCCTGTTCGGCTATTTGACGTATTTTATGATCTGCTGGATGCTGCGAGTGCCCCAGGCCAACAGGATCATTGCAACCTTGAGGACAGGAAAGATTTTTTCCCGGATCCGGAGGACATCACGATGAATCTCAGGGAAAGAATTATAAGTCTTCCATTAACCAGCGGCGTGTATCTGATGAAAAATGCCGACGGGAAGGTGATTTATATCGGTAAGGCGGTCTCATTGCGTAAAAGGGTTCAATCCTATTTCCGGAGATCCCGGCCGAGCGATCCCAAAACGGATTTCTTGGTTTCTGAAATAGCCGATATCGAGATCATGACGACGGCGAGTGAGGCGGAGGCCTTGATCCTGGAGGCGGGTCTGATCAAAAAATTTGTCCCCAAATTTAATGTGGAGCTGAAGGACGATAAAAGTTATCCCTATATCGAAGTGACCGGTGAGGAATTTCCCCGCGTAGCGGTTGTCCGCCCCCGGGTCAAGAATAAGGATTCGCGGTATTTTGGTCCGTATGTGAATGCCCGTTTGATCCGCGAGGCCTTGACCATTATCCGCAAGATCTTTCATTTTCGTGCCTGCGATCCTTTTCCGGACAAACCCTGTCTCGATTATCATATCGGTCTGTGTGAAGCGCCATGCATAGGTCACATCTCAAAAAAAGAATATGCCCGGAACATCCGCAATGTCTGCCTGATCCTGGAGGGGAAAAAAGATGAGCTTTATAATCAGCTGAAAAGGGAAATGGAACGTCTGGCTCAAGAGAATCGTTTTGAAGAGGCGGCGAAGGTCCGAGATCAACTGCGGGCGATCGGGGCTCTTTATTCCGGGACCAAAGACATTAATTATTTTAAGGAAGCCGAGCAGCTGCAGTGTATCCTGGGATTGCCCCGTAGGCCGGTGAGATTTGAGGCCCTTGATATCTCTCATATTTTCGGCCAGCTGGCGGTCGGCTCAATGGTGTCGTTTCTGAATGGCCATCCGGATAAAAATCATTATCGCCGTTTCCGGATTAAGGAAGTGAAAGGCATCGATGATTTTCAGATGATCGCTGAGATTGTCCGGCGGCGATATCGCCGGCTCAAGCTGGAAGGATTACCCTACCCGGAGCTGATAGTGATTGACGGGGGCAAAGGCCAGTTGTCGGCGGCCGCGCGGGAACTTAAAGAACTGGGACTGGAAATCCCGCTGATCTCTCTGGCGAAGAGAGAGGAAGAGATCTTTGTCCCGCGCCAGAGTCAGCCGCTCCGGCTGCCTAAGGATTCAATCAGTTTGCAGTTATTGCAGCGGGTTCGGGATGAGGCGCATCGCTTTGCTATCTCCTATCATCGGAAATTGCGCTCGAAGAAGATCTTTGATAAGATGGGGCAGTCGTGAAGGGAGAAAAGTTTTTATGAATCGACAACGGCTGACCAATTTCGAATGGCTGGTTCTCAAGGCCGCGATGGACATCCCCCTAGGGCAGACGAGAACTTACAAATGGGTCGCACAAAAAATCGGCCGTCCTCAGGCGGTGCGGGCCGTCGGACAGGCCTTGCGAAAGAATCCCTTTCCCCTTATTATTCCTTGTCATCGAGTCATCAAATCGGATGGGACATTAGGAGGTTATGCCGGCAGATTCGGGAAGAAAAAGGCTGCCCTTTTGAAGTTAGAAGAGGAAATCGCAGAGAGATTTTTTATCAATGAGCTTCATCTTAATGTAAGGAGATGCTTATGAATTTTAAAAATTTGTTAAAGTTAGTGGTTCAGAAAGAGGCCTCGGATTTGTATCTGCGGGTTAATGCCTTCCCTCGCGCGAGGATTCACGGAAAGATCCAGATCCTGTCCTCAGAGATTGTCTCTAAGGAGGATATGCTGGGGATCACGCATCTGCTGCTGCCTCAGGAAGAACAGCGCCGACGGTTCGCGGAAAAATTGGATTACGAGATGGTTTATGCGGATCCGGATATCGGAAGGTTTCGCGTCAATATCTTCCGGCAGCGGGGAACGTCGGCCCTCGTCGCCCGGCACGTCTGTTACGATATCAAAGGTTTTAAAGAACTAGTTCTTCCTGAAGACTTGCTGAAGAAGATCTGTGAGGAGTCGAAGGGGTTATTTTTAGTCTGCGGGCCGGCCGGAAGCGGTAAATCCACCACGATTGCCAGCATGATTGAATATATCAACTCGCGTGCGGAGAAACATGTTGTTACGATCGAAGACCCGATTGAATTTTTGTTCACCGATCAAAAAAGCATTATTAATCAGAGAGAACTGGGGATTGATGTTCACAGCTACGGCGAGGCCTTAAAACATGTCACCCAGCAGAGTCCTGACATCATCTTTATCGGGAACACCCGGGATCTCGAGACCATGCGGGCCGCTATTTCCGCTACAGAATTAGGGGCGTTTGTCTTAACGACCTTCCATACCGTTAATGCTATTCAGACGATCATTCGTATCGTCAATTTTTTCCCCCCGCACCTGCACGACGAGGTGCGGATCCAGCTTTCGGTGATCTTAAAAGGGATTTTCTCTTTACGATTGATTCCGCGCAAAGACGGGCAGGGACGGATCCCGGCTTATGAATCGATGATTGTCACCCCAACGATCTCGGCATTAATTCGAGAAGGCAGTATCCAGGAGATTCAGAAGTACATTGATGAAGGAGAGCTGTACGGGATGCAGTCCTTTAAACAATCCTTAGTCAGTCTGGTTCAGCAAAATTTGATTGATCCGCAGGAAGCCCGTCTTTATGCTGACAGTAAGGATGAGTTTGATTTGGAGATGAAAGGCATTAAAAGGATCTTTAAGTAAATAGGGTCAATCATTGCTGTCCCAATTGGATTGACAGCAGGATTTTGCTTTGGCCGCTGAAGC
>CAYJUK010000251.1:0-2989 GCA_964373335.1 uncultured Planctomycetales bacterium
ACGCCATATAACACACTCTTTCCCTACAGACGCTCTTCCGATCTGGGTGTTGAACATCGCTTAGAATGGGTGAGATCTCTCGATGGGGTTGATTTTATTAATGATTCCAAAGCGACGACTGCGGAGTCGGGGAGGTGGGCTTTGGAACGGATGACTAAGCCGGTGGTGATGATTTGTGGAGGAAGAGATAAGAACATTGAGTTCTCTGTTTTAAAAGAACTTGTTCGAAACAAGGTCAAGAAGATGATTGTTTATGGTGAGGCCAAAGATAAATTGAAGAAAACCTTTCAGCCGGTTGTCGAGATCGAAGAAGGAAGGGACTTTACGGATGCGGTGTTGGCGGCCAGGGCCAGTGCCGGGTCAGGGGATTGTGTGTTATTGAGTCCTTTATGCACCAGTTTTGATCTTTTTGCCAATTTTGCTGAGCGAGGGCGAGCCTTTAAAGAATTAGTCGAGAATCTGAAATAGGCCATGAGAGAGATTCGTGTTTCTATCGCTATTATTGTTTCCATCCTTATGAGCGTAGGGATCGTTATGATCTACAGCTCAAGCGGTATTTATGCTTACCAGAATCACGGGTATGTTTTTTATTATCTTAAACGTCATCTGACCTTCCTTTTTTTAGGGCTGCTATTGACCGGGATCGTCATGGTCATGGATTATCGTATCCTTCAGAGATATGCCAAACCCCTCATGTTATTGGCGATTTTTATGCTCATCTTAGTTCTGATTCCTGGCATCGGAACCTCAACGTATGGGGCCCGCCGCTGGTTTAAGGTAGCAGGATTCAGTTTTCAGCCCTCTGAATTTACGAAATTAGTCCTTTTGATTTATGCGGCTGATTATTTGACTCGTAAGAAAGATGCCATCCGCAATTTTAAAGAAGGGCTTCTGCCTTTATTGATCGTATTAGGGATCGTGAGCCTCTTGATCCTTAAGCAACCCGATTTAGGAAGTTCGTTTTCATTAGCAGTTATCGTGATGATGATGATTTTTCTGGCTGGGGTTCGTCTGCATTATGTATTTTATTTGTTGATCGTGGCTGTGCCAGTTCTATTTTATCTCGTTGTCCGTGTCCCTTATCGTTTTGCTCGTATTCTTTCTTTTCTCAATCCTTGGGCCGATAGTCAAGGGAGTGGTTTTCAGTTAATTCAATCGCAGATAGCCCTGGGTTCCGGAGGGATTTGGGGGGTTGGATTAGGACATAGTATACAAAAATTATTCTACTTGCCAGCCGCTCATACTGATTTTATTCTCTCCATTATTGGGGAGGAATTAGGAATATTAGGAACGCTTTCTGTCATTCTCTTGTTTATCTTATTGATTTGGCAAGGAGCAAGAATCGCTAAACGAGTGACCGATCCATTTGGATATTATCTCGCCGTTGGGATTGTTGCAATGCTGGGTTTTCAAGCCGTGGTGAATGTTGGAGTCAGTATAGGTGCCTTGCCGACCAAGGGTTTGCCGTTACCTTTTATCAGTTATGGAGGATCAGCTCTTATCTTTAATCTGATAGCTGTTGGCCTTCTGTTGAATATTTCTCGGATTCATGATTTGCGTCAAGGATAATGAGGGTCCCGTATTACCATGAGAATTATGATTGCCACGGGAAAAAGTGGGGGACACGTTTTTCCTGCTTTGGAAGTGGCTAAAACGTTACGTCATTCGGGGCACGAAGTCGTTTTTACCGGTCATTTAGGGTTCATGGAGGAGGTTGTCAAAAGATACAATTTCTCTGTATATCCCGTCCAATTAAGGGGATCAAACGGATTTCATCTTTGTACCGCGGGTCCTTTCCTGTATGATTTAATCAAATCAACATTTCTATCAATAAATATTTTAAAAAAATTCGATCCTCAAGTCGTTCTTGGATTCGGAAGTTTTGGGGCATTCCCAGTGGTTTTATCCGCTTCATTGATGGGAATGCCAACGTTGATTCATGAACAAAACGTGATCCCCGGGAAAGCTAACGCGTTATTATCGAGATTTGTCAATAAGGTTGCGGTGAGTTTTTCTATATCCCAGAGATATTTTAATCCCAGGAAAACGATCTTCACCGGTTGCCCCGGTCATTTTTCTTCAATGAAATTAACACGCAAGGAATTATTAGAAGAATTCAATTTGAAAGATCATCGGCCTACCATCCTGATCCTGGGGGGAAGTCAAGGAAGTCAAAGGATCAATCAAGTGTGGTTGAATACGGTTCCTTTACTGAACAAACAGGTGGACATTCAAGTCATTCATATCTGCGGGAAGAAGGATTACCCCGAGGTTAAAAGACTCTCCCAAAACGTGGGAATCCCCTATCAGGTGTGTGATTTTCTTGAGGATATGGAGCAGGCCTATGCCTTGGCTGATCTGGCGATCTCTCGATCCGGGGCAGTGACGGTGACTGAACTTGCTCATTTTGAGATCCCAACAATATTTATTCCTTATCCTCATGCCGGAGGACATCAGAAAGCAAATGCCGCAATTCTTTTCGATATAGGGATAGCTCGTATTTTGGCAGAGCATGAGTTTACTGCAGCCAGATTGAAGGAGAATATTTTAGAAATGCTGGCACAGCGGTTCGTCTCAACGGAGATGAAAGAGAAATTGCATCAGCAGTTCCCCCGGGATTCAGCGTTACGTATCGCTCAAGAGGCCGTGGCCTTGGGTCAAGTATGTTAAAAAGTGTCTGTGTTCTTATCGGGACTTTTCTTATTCTCCCCAGCTTTGTATTTTCTGATGAGGGATGGAATGAATATGGAAAAAGAGATTATATAATCTACTATAAAAAGGTGCCTCTGGATTTTGTCAAGCAGGTTGCCAAAAATACAAAGATTTATTTTGACGAGATCGCTGATAATTTAGGATGGTCGGAGTTCTCCGGCTTAAGGCGAGAGGATCGTATCAAGATTTATATCTATGATGACTCTGAGGAATATGTGAAGAGGACTCAACAAGCTCGGTGGTCTCATGGGGCGGCGTCCATTTATAAAAAGGAGAT
>CAYJUK010000252.1:0-2944 GCA_964373335.1 uncultured Planctomycetales bacterium
GTTTAAGCAGGGCAATTAATCCGGTTAAAACAACAGCATATCCCAAAAGCCATTTTTCTCCCATCGGCCAAAGGATCGAATTTTGCCAGCGAAAAGACGCAAACAAAAATAACCCAATCAAAATAAGAACAACGATCGACTCCCACTCAAAGCCGTGTATAAGAATTTGAAGCGGCGTCAACAAGAGAATTGTAGTTAAATCATCCAGAACCGCCAGTGTACGCGCTTTCTTAAAGACCCATGTCGCGCTCAAGCCCGCGGCCATCATCATTGAAAAAAGAACCCCCGCCGACGTTGGGGCGCAAGAAAGTCCGGATAATAAAGCCGGTTTCCAAGGACTTTGAACGAAAAGCATAAAATATACAAACCACAAAACAGCCGGTAACGCAGCGGCAATCACAGCAACAACAGCATCCCATTCATAACTTCTTAACTTCCTTTTATCAACTGAAAACTCCAGCCCGACTTCGACCATGATGTAGGCCAAACACACCGATGTAACTAAGCCAACGGCTTCTCTGATTCCCGAAAAATCAAAAACCTGTCCAGCGACAATCCCTAAAATTAGTAATAAGCAAAAAATAATAACCATCATTACCTCATAAAAAAACCGCTATCCGTGTCTATCTCACAGATGGCGGCCCGACCATCACAAATGCACCTTCAGTAATTTAAATTACTGAACCCTTTTCAGACATTATTTTTAATAACCCATAATCTTCACTCCATTGGAGATTCAGTAAAAAAATAGCCAATTAAAGATTATGGCTGGTCATAATTTACCATAAAGTGTAACTGGCTATTTTTTAACCTAGGAACGCTTATCGATTAAAACTTGTCGCTTTGCGCATATATGTCGTTTTTACTTACTCGCGGCTTTCTATTTTTCTCATGATTTCTCTAACATCTACTTAACACTATCGCTATAAGAAATCAGATCAACAACCTTACAACTGTATCCCCACTCATTATCGTACCAGGTTTTTGTCAAGCATGCGAATCGTCGGATATTTTTAAATTTCTTTAACACTTTTATTACCATAGATTTATTACCATTTGGTGATTTTTCATCTTACCCCATTTGAAAAACTCAGTCTGTGAAAAGTGCAAAACTCAGTCTGTCAAACACAATCCAATTTATGTATATAACGGGCATGGCCAATTCGTATATTCCTCCAACTTTTCGCTTCAATTCTGACTGCACATTTTCTTAATGTTTGAGACCAGCTCCTTCGAATCAAATGGCTTCGTCATAAAGTTGGTTATACCTTCATCCTCAAACAAATCTTTTAGATCTGATTTGGCTGTCAATATAAGTATGGGTATATCCTTTAATTCAATATGCCATTTGATTTCCTTAATGAAAGCATAACCATCCATAGTTGGCATAGATACATCTAACACAATCAAATTGGGTTTAAAGACTTTTGCAAGAGCAAACCCTTCAACACCATTTGACGCAGTCTTTACCTCAAAATTATTTCCTTCTAAACGTAATTGCAATAATTCCACTAAATTCGGTTCATCATCAATCACTAATACTTCTCTGGATTCTTCAAGATCTTTCTTAAGCAGAGAAAGCTCATTTATTAATTGCTGTTCGGATTTTTGCATTTGTTTTTTTAAATCAAACTTTTCTTTTTTTTAATGTTTTCTTGAAATTGAACTTTCTGCACGTTGAGAACAATACATGTCCAAAGCTTTACGCCAAGGAAGAACTGTAATATCATTTTTTAATTTGCGTGAATTTGTATCTTTCAGAGAAGCCACATAAAGCTTAACGGCAGGGAATCTTTTACGAAAAGCCGTTACAGCGGCCTCGGATATTGTCTCTGATGATGTTTTGCATTCAAAAGCCATTACCGGTCCCTTAGGGCCTGTAATCAAAAGATCAACTTCTTGTTTCCCTTCTCTCCAGAACGAGAATTCATCAGGCTTTTCATAATAATCACGAAGCCGTTTTAATTCATTATAAAAAAATGTTTCAAATAAATACCCTTTTTCCTGAGGGGTCGGAGGGTCAACTAAACGGTTCTGCAGCGCGCGAACAATCCCGCAATCAAAAAAATAGAATTTAGGACGGGCTTTTTTACGCTCGCTGCGATCCCACGGCCATAAAAATGAACCCAACAGAGTGTCTTCTAAAATAGAAAAATATTCTTTAACCGTACTCATAGGCACAGCGGAATCACGGGCAATAGATGCAAATTCAACTGTTTCCCCGTTCATTTGCGCGGCTACATTTAAAAATCTTTGAAATGCGCCGATATTACGGGTCAAGGCCTCGGCTTGTACTTCTTCTTTAATATAAATCGTGCCGTAAGTTTTAAGACGCCGTCTGGCATCCTCATCTTTATTGTCTAAAAGAGATGAAACAACAATCGGCAAAGTCCCATAAGATAACGCCTTATGAATATCAAAACCCGAACCAACTTCGATACTGGTTAAGGGATGCAGTCTCAAGTCAAGAGCCCTGCCTCCTAATAAATTAGCGCCCCCTCGTCTTAGTTTTCGGACGCTTGATCCGGAAAGAATAAACGTCAAACTTAATTCTTCTATTCCCTTTTGGACATAATCTAAAAGTGCCGGCACGCGCTGAATTTCATCCACAATAACCAATTGATTGCGCTTTAAACCTCTTAACTGTTCCCAGAATTCTTTAGGTGTCCGTTTAAATCTCAGCTCTTCTTCAGGATCTAAAAGGTCAACAAATAAATCGGCCTTCAGACGGCGCAATAAATAGGTCTTGCCCGTCATACGCGGCCCAAACAAAAAAAGCGAATCTGAAATATGTTCTAATTTTAATAATCGCTCAAATTCCATGATGATTTGAATATAACATACATATGTTGTTTGTCAAATTTAAATAACATATGTATGTTATATTAATTGGTTCTTTCGTATTCATTGGGCTGACCTTGGGTTCAGGAGTCCGCAGTGCTGA
>CAYJUK010000253.1:0-2901 GCA_964373335.1 uncultured Planctomycetales bacterium
GTTTAATTTGATGTTCCCCGAATCCCAGGAGATGTACCGTCGGCTTGTGGAGACGGTCAGGGCCGGTGTCTTTATCGCGGACAAGGAAGGCAATCTTGTTTATGTCAATCATGCCTTTGTCGACATCCTTGGTTACAGCCTTAAGGATGAAATTCTAGGGAAAAATCTTGCCAGGGAATTATATGTGGATCCCCGGGATATGGATATTTTTTTAGAGAAGATGGGGAAAACCGGCTTTGTCCGCGATTATGAGGCGAGGTACAAACGAAAGGATGGGAGTGCCGCCCATTTAGAGGTGACGAGTAATTTTATTAGGAATGAACAGGAACACATCCTGGGCATTGAAGGAGTCGTCCATGATGTTACCGAACAGAAGCGTCTTCAGGAATCAGCCCAGATGCTCCGCCGGGTGATTGAACAGACCGCGGATCATGTCATGATCACTGATAAGGCTGGATTGATTCAATATATTAATCCCGCCTTTGAACAAACGACCGGATATCCCCTTACGGAGGTGATGGGCAGGAATCCCAAATTCCTTAAGTCCGGGAAACATGACAAGGACTATTACCAGGCCTTATGGGAAACCATTACGTCCGGGAAGGTTTTTCGAAGTACGACCGTCAATAAAAAGAAAGATGGGCAGTTGTATGACGCGGACCAAACCATCACTCCTATCAAGAATGCGGCATCGGAGATTACCCATTATGTTTCGATATGGAAAGATATCACCGCTCAGGTGGAAGCCGAAGAAAAGCTGAAAAGGTTAAAAGATAATCTGGAATTTGAAAAATATAAACTGGAACAGATTTTGGGCTTTGATGAAAAGATCAGCACCATAAATAATTTTAATAAACTGATCGATTTTATCGTGGATAAGGCGTGCGTGATTCTTGAGTCGGAAAGGTGTTCCCTGATGCTTTATGATGAGGAGACGGGCCGGCTCTGCCTGAAAGGGGCTAGGGGTATCCCGGAAGAAATCTTGAAAAAAGGCCAGGTTGATCCACTGGCAGAACGGGTCGCCCAGAGCGGGCAGCCTATTCTTATCGAGGATGCGGGTGACCAGGAAAATATTAAGGTTCTTTTAGGAAGGATGCAAAAGAATAAATTCATAGGAGAGAGTCAATCCCTGATGTGTGTTCCTATCCAGTTAGATCAAAGGTTGATTGGCGTAGTGACCGTGGCGGATAAAAAGTCATTGGCGGGGAATATATTTTCCAAGCTGGATTTAAAGATCCTAACGGCTATCGTCCGGCAAGCGGCGGTGGCTATCGAAAATACGCGTCTTTTTAACGAGCTGAAATATCTGACCGTAACCGATCCGTTAACTCATCTTTTTAATTACCGCTATTTCATGAAAACCCTGGATTATGAAATGGCCAGGTCGGAGCGGTTCTCGCGCCCGTTATGCCTGCTGATGGTTGATGTGGATGATTTTAAATCTTACAATGATACCTACGGCCATCTGGAAGGAGACGCGCTTTTAAAGGAATTAGGGGACATTTTTTTAAAAAATTTACGGGAGGTTGATATCGTCAGCCGTTATGCCGGAGATGAATTTGTGGTGATCCTTCCAGAAACGGATGTCGCTGTCGCTGAAAAAGTAGCCCGGAGAATAAGAAAAGTCATCCGCGAGGCAGGATTTAAAAGGAAGGTCTCTATCAGCATTGGGATCGCTAAGTTTGTTAAGGAGATCTCTAACCCCCCACTCCGCATGAGAGATGCCTTTTCGACGGACAGTGCCTCACCCCAGGGGAGAAAAACTTCATCCGGTGATCTCTTAAGGAGAGGATTATGTTCTGTTTCGGAGGCGGGGTCTAAATATGATTTTATTTTAAAAGTTGACCGCGCGTTATATCAGGCCAAAAAGGAAGGGAAAGATAGGATCTGTAGTTTTGGATAGGATTTCAAGACGTTGTCGGCATTTCGTTGAAATTGATGAAGTAAGAGAAAAAATATTTCATTCTTGATCCTTTTTATCCCGCACCGATGGAAATAGCAGAGATTTTCCTCCTCTTATTATTTTTCTAAACCATCCCAGATCAAATCCTTATCGAAAGCGTCTTGCTATCTTTTGCTATCTTTGCTATCTTTATTGGGATGAAAAAATGGTCTTTTGTTTTAAGTCTATTAGCCCTTTTGTTTTTGATCTGGGGTGTTCTGTGGGTCGTCACTATTTTTAAGCGTGGGGAGCGGTTTTTTCCGGGGGAATCTTATTTTCAATCTCATCCGGTGTCCTTCAGTAACCTCAAACAATTAAAAAATGAGATGGGAATGGCGCTTTCAGAAAGAGGCAGGCAGGGAGAGTCCGCTTTAGGGCCTAGAATATTAACCAATGAGGATGTCATCTTATTGTGGGGACTGGCTGTCATTGAGCTGCTGGTGAGTTTCTTCTATATTGTCTCTAGTATCAGTCTTTTTAGACGGTATCCTTTTGCCAAAGGCGTGGTGTGGTCTACGATGATGCTGGATCTCTTTTTCAAAATCGGGGTGGTCTTTTATATGATGAATATCGCGGTGCCTTTAGAGGACCTTTATCAAAATCAGAATATCCTCTTTGCCTACTTTTATCCTCACTCGGGGTTTTGGTCTGATTTATCCTTGTATTTTTCCGGGCTGAAAATCTTTCAAGATAACGGAGGGCTTTATCTTTTGGTTTATGTGACGGCGGTATTGTTGATCAGCTTCCTGATGAGCCTTGCGTTGACTCGTGATGATCTGAAGCGGAAAACATGACAAGAGTTTTCTGGTTAATACTCATTTTATCCTTGAATGGCTGTGCAGCCTCGGTAACGTCACCGGCCGCCGGTATCACGGATTCCTCTTCCGCGCGGGCCCTGATCCCCATGAATAAACTCCAATCCGGGATGACTCAAGAAGATGTCCTGCTTATTTTAGGGC
>CAYJUK010000254.1:0-2896 GCA_964373335.1 uncultured Planctomycetales bacterium
GAATACACCGCCGAAAGAAGACGGGAGCTTTATTTTCCCCTGTTAGAAGTTAAAGTGAGAAATGCCATTATCGACCGGTTTCTTTTCGATGGGAACCTTAAGGTCGCGGATAAAGACGACGCTGATTTGAAGATGACGGGAGAATTGGCTGGTTATGAGCGTTATCCGTTACGCTACGAAGACAATGAAGAGATTGTGGCGGAATACCGTTTGAATGTGGTTGTCAATCTCACCGTTTGGGATAATAATCGCAATGAGCTTTTCTGGGAAGAGAAAAATTTCACCGGAGAAACAACCTATTTTGTCAGTGGGGCCTCGGCCAAATCAGAAACCGCGGCTGTTGAGAACGCGGTTGCGGATCTCGGACGGCGAGTCGTGGAGCGCACCATTGAAAATTGGTAATGATTCATGACCTACCTGTTGCTGGGGGAGAATTATCAAAGCAAAGATCAAAAGATCACTGAGCTGAAAAAGAAATTATTCCCCCGCGCTGACCATCAGACCTTCAATTGTGAAACCCTTTATGCCGATAAACTGGAAGCGTCTGCCTTAAAAAAATCTTTTTTAACCCTGCCCGTATTAACCAAAAAGCGTTTGGTTATTATCCGCCAATCCCACAAGTTATCTGATCAAAATCAGGAATTGATCGTTGAATTTCTCAAGCAGCAGCTCGTGGATGTGGACCTTATCCTGGAATCGGATCAGTGGAATCCCTCACACGAATTTATTAAAAAGATTGGGAAGTGGGTTAAGATCGCGGAGTTTGCTCAAGATCCTAAACAGAATGTCTTTGATATGACTCAGGCGATCGGTGCCCGAAAGCCCGTGGAGGCCTTGAAGATCCTTTATCAATTAATATCGGATGGAGTGCACCCGTTGCAGATTTTGGGAGCCGTGATCTGGTTTTGGGGAAAATCAAGGGTTCGGATTAAAAAGGAACATTTCCAAACAGGTCTTCTGGCCATTCAGGAAGCTGATTGGAATATCAAGCGCAGCCGGATGAAGGCGGATTATTGCGTGGAAGTATTGGTGGTTAAATTGTGCTCTTGTTGAGGTGCTGACGCAGGCTCTTTTTTCTGTTGGGGTGTGTTTAAGCTAATCCCAGCTAAGAGCCGGTGAAGACGAGATTTACGCCGAGCAGCGGTTTTTTTGTGAAGGATGTTGTTCTTGGCGGCCTTATCAAATTTTTTGTAGAGCAGGTTCAACTGAGATTGCGCTTCTTCCAATTTGTTTCCCTTGAGGGACGCGACAAATTTCTTGACCGATTTCTTGATATCCGACTTGATATCAAGATTATGCATCTTGTGTTTGCGGTTTTTTCTTAAATCTTTAATGGCAGTTCGTCTCTGTGGCAAAGCAATCACTCCTTTCCTATAAAATCTTTACCCCGTTAGAGAAAGCCACCGATGAAGTCGGTGGGGGAATACCTTCTAAAACCGATGGTGGTTCAATGCCACCATCGATGTCAACCGTTAGAGAACAAAGTTCTCTAGCGGGGATTACAAATCCTTAAAATGATTGACCCGTTTCGACCATCCGCTTTCTGAAGAAACTCATCGAGTAAGGCTCTTCTCCTATAAAAAAGATGCCATAATATAGCAGAGAGAAAATTTTATGTCAATGAGTAATCCAACTCACGACGTTAACCATACGATTTTGAAAACCAGCACGGTTTTATCCTTAGGGACATTGAGTTCTCGGATTCTGGGTTTTATCCGGGATGTGATCCTGGCAAGGATTTTGGGAACCGGTCTTAAGGCGGATGCCTTTTTTGTGGCCTTTCGGATCCCCAATCTCTTAAGGGATCTGATGGGAGAGGGAGCGGTCAATTCCTCGGTGATTCCGGTCTTGTCAGAATATCGCGAAAAAAAGGACCCCCAGGCCCTAGAGCAATTGATCAACGTGGTCTTTGCTCTTTATTTGATCATCTTAAGCCTTTTGTCTTTGGCCGGCATGATCTTGGCCCCGTTCATTGTGCGGCTGATGGCTCCCGGGTTTATCGGCATCCCAGAGAAGCTTGAGCTCACGATTCAGCTCACGCAGATGATGTTCCCGTATCTGGTCTTGGTTGGACTCACGGCTTATGCCACGGGGATTCTGTTTACCTTTCGATCCTTTGCTGAGCCCGCCTTCGCCACGGGTTTATTTAATATGTCGATTATCTTAAGCGCAATATTTTCTGCTCGATTCCATAAAGAACCCAGCTATGGACTGGCGATAGGGGTTTTGCTGGGAGGAATAGTACAGTTATGGCTTCCGTTAAAGGTGATGAGATGGATTGATATCAAGTTGAAACGTCCTCAATCGCTTTCCCATCCCGGGGCGAAAAAGATGGGAAGGCTTCTTCTTCCTCGTCTGGTGGGATCAGGCATTTATCAGCTGAATGTCTTGGTTGACACGCTGTGTGCCTCTTTAGCCACGATTGTTGGTCAAGGAGGGATTGCTGCAATTTATTATGCCAATCGTCTGCTGCAGTTCCCTATGGGGATCTTTGGGGTTTCATTAGCTTCAGCGGCCCTGCCCACCTTATCCTCGTTAGCGGCTCAAAATGACTGGGATCAATTTAAGTCGACCTTGATTTTTTCTCTAGAGAGTCTATTATTTGTGCTGTTGCCAACCGGTTTTATCTTGATGATTTTCTCACGTCCGATGATTCAATTATTATTTGAACGCGGGGAGTTTGATGCCTATTCCACCCAGATCACCTCCTCAGTGCTTTTTTATTATGCCATCGGATTGGCAGGTTACGGCGGCCTCAAGATGATGGTGACCGCTTTTCATGCCTTGCAGGATACCAAAACACCAGTGAGAGTCGCCTTGTTGTGTCTGGCCGTCAATGCCATCTTAAATTGGATTTTGATGCGGCCTCTTCAGGTTGGCGGCATTGCCTTGGCCA
>CAYJUK010000255.1:0-2894 GCA_964373335.1 uncultured Planctomycetales bacterium
TCTTGTCTGTCCTCATTAACAAATTTCCTAACAGCTTCTATCTGCCCAATCACAATATCTGCGGAGTTGGTAGGCTCGGACCATTCAACGCCAATATTTATTTGATTATCAATGCCGTAATTACGTCGGTGCTGGTGTACGGGATCAGCCTTATTTTCAGGATTGGCAAGCCGTTTAGAAAGTACTCCTCATTTTGTCAGATTCTGCTAGCCGTAACGTTTTTATTATTTGTTATTGTTCTGGTTCTGCAGACAAGGAATCAAAATGGATACCTGCGGTACCGGAGGGCTAACTTCTCAGGAAAATCTCTGGAGAAGCGGCATGAGGTTTTATTCGGTTTTTCCCACTATTTTGCCATGTTCTGCAGGCAGTATATAAAAGAAGGGCGCCACGGCGGTGAACTTGTCACCGATTATGATTTAAGTCAAACGCTAGAACCCTATGCGCTAGCGTACTATCTTTATCCAGCCGTTGATTTGCTGGTTGATAAAACCCTTCCCCAAGACTATCTGGTGATTTTTAACAAACGCAGTGCCCGGGATTCTGTTCCGGCCAGCTATCGCGTAATTACCGTATATGATGATAATAATTTACTGGCCGTGAAAAAGGAAATAAACTGATGGATACGCTGTTTCCCGGGATATTGACCAGTTTTATTGTTCCCATTATCTTAGGGTATGCCGTTGTCAGTTTTCTTTTCCGTCATCGTCCATTAGGCCTTTTGTTTAATCTGGCTCTTTCCTATGGTCTGGGAATGGGTTTATTAACGCAATGGATGCTGATTCTAGGAATATTGAAAAAAAATTTCAGTGTATATAGCATTGGCCTGCCATTAATCACAGTAGCTGTTTCTTTCTTGGTCGGCGTAGTCTTCTGTTGGCGGGATAAAAGAGCTTCCCGGGCGCGGCAGATTCAAAGAGATTGGAAATTATTCATTCAGGACTTTTGTGTTCGGAATATCCCGGTAAAAATTTCCTGGTTAATTTTATTAGGGTATATTGCCTACGAGATATATTTTGTGTTCCGGAATGCTACGAATGTCCCTGTCTATACCTGGGATGCCATTTACTTTATCAGCAAAAAGGCCAAAGTTTTCTTTTACGATCAATCCATGGCGAAAACTCCTTATTTCCCGGTTCCCTTTTACCCCATGCACGCTTCACTTGCCCAGACATGGGTGGCTCTTAACCTGAATGTTTGGGATGATCAGTGGATTAAAATAATTTTCCCTGTTGCATTTCTGTCATATTCGTATATTCATTTCCATATCTTGAAAAAACTTACCAATTTTATTTGGGCACTAATAGGGGTGGTATTGCTATTTTCCTCTAATTTATTTATTGTTCATGCCTCAATCGAATACAGTGATTTTTTCCTCATTTATTACAATTGCACGGCGATTGGACTTTTACTTTTCTGGAGCAGGGAGAAGAACAATGCCTATCTATTACTGGCCGCGATGTTTGCCGGACTGGCAACTTTTTGCAAGCTGGAGGGCTTGATATATTTTGTGATACAGATAATACTGGTTGCTTATATTTCTTTTCAGGATAAAGGCTTTTCACTGCGGATAATGCTCAGAAGAGTATTTCAATTTAGTGTCATTGGTTTTTCGATCTACTCGATTTTTTACTTTTATAAATTCACAGCCCATATTCCGGCCGTTGGAAGACTGAATTATGACTTCCAATGGGAACATTTAATCAGATTAAAAGCCATTGCTGGTGAATTTGCCTGGAATTTGTTTTCAACAGGGAATTGGAACATCCTATGGTTTTTACTGGCTGTCAGCTTGATTCATCTGCCAGCCAGATGGAAGTGGATTGAAGTGAGATTACTGGTTATCTCTTTAGTGCTGTTTTTTGCGGCTATCGGGGGTCTGGGTTTATTGACAGTGAATTTTCTCTATCTGTTCGGCGCACAGTCGTATATTTCTCTGTCGCGTCTTATTCTGCATTTTTTCCCTCTGGCATCGATCCTGGTGGTGCTTTTAAATTTTCCGGATGTTAATCCGGAGCAATAAGTCTGCGCCTTTCATGGAAATTAAAGAATATTAAAAATTGTTTCAACTGGAAAAAGAGCATTAGTTTTACAAAGGGAAAAGAGACATAGTGCGTTCATGGATTGGCCGCTTTGTAAAGCTTAAATCCGATTCTGTTATTCTGGATGTGGGGGGCAGGGAACAGCATTTTTATTGAAGAACTTAACAGAGACTTTTTAGCTTTTGGGATAGAACCATCTCCTGAGGCTCTTCATCTGACGGCCCGGTGTCAGCGCCAGAAAAATATGGTCGGAGGATTGATTTTATCCCTGCCCGTTCACGATGAAATTGCTGATGTCGTTATTGCCCTCGATGTCTTAGAGCATATCCCGGATGATGTTCGTGCATTGACAGAATTATTAAGGATTACACAGATAGGAGGCGTGGTCATTGTTACAGTTCCTGCTTGCTCCTGGGCCATGAGCGACTGGGACGCGGTGTTGGGACACTACCGACGGTATGATTTAACGGATATCAAGCGGCTCCTCAGGGATCAACGCGTAGAAGTGCTTAAGTGCAGGTACATGAATATTGTGCTTTGCTGGCCGATCATTCTTTACCGCTTAGCCCGAAAGAATCTTTTTAAAAATCTTCAGACTCGTCGTTTAGAAGATTTTATGCCTCCTCCCTGAATGAACAGGATTTTCTACTGGGCATTTGTCAAACCAGCGATGACTCCCTGGTTGAGGATACCTTTTGGGTTATCTTTGTTGACGATATTACCTAAAAAATAATTATTGGGCATTATGATGAAGAATGCGCTAAAGTTGAAATATTAAACGCATTTAAGATTCTTCATCTTTCTAAATATTACGATTGAAACTTGATGTAAATGAAATAGCCCTCATCACCT
>CAYJUK010000256.1:0-2877 GCA_964373335.1 uncultured Planctomycetales bacterium
GTGGGACGGATCGCTGTCTGCCGCGCGATTTGTGAATCGAAAGACGTGAAAAAAACTGTGAATCAGTTTAAAGAAGTTTTCGCGAGGGTAATTCAATGGTAGAATATCAGCTTCCCAAGCTGATAACGCGGGTTCGATTCCCGTTCCTCGCTCCCGATATTTTTACCCATATTAGCATCGATTTTTTTCAAACATATTTTGTGCTGTGATGAGTAAAAACAAGGGATTATAAGAGTAATTTATCAAAGCAGATTTTTTTAAGGACCTAGAGTGAGCATAAAAGTATTCATAGTTATTATTTTTTTGATTTTTGGGGTAGGGGGGTGTGCCACCGTAGACCAACATGCAGGACTTTCTGGCCCTTTGACCCAGCGCAAAGGTATCTATCATAAAGTTTCCGAGGGAGAGACTCTTTGGAGAATTGCTCAGGTTTATCATATCGATCTAGATGAAATCATCAGAAGTAATAACATTCCCAATGTGGCTCAGATCGAGAAAAATCAATTGATTTTTCTCCCTGGGGTAGAGAAGATTAAACAAGTCTCTTCATTCTCTAGAAATTTAGATGACACCGGGTTTGAATGGCCTATCAAAGGGGACATTGTCCATTATTTTGGAGAAAGACGCGGCCCTACCACTAATAGGGGGATTGGCATCTCCTCAATAGAAGGGCAGACGGTTTATGCCTCACGAATCGGGAAAGTGGTTTTTGCAGATTATTTGAATGGGTATGGTTATACTGTGATATTAGATCACACGGGTGGCTATTCTTCAATCTACTCTCATAATGCCTCACTTTTAGTTAAGGTTGGGGAGCATATTAGCAAACGACAACCCATTGCTAAATTAGGTCAATTTGGAGAGTTAGCTTTTCTTCACTTCGAAATTCGCAGAAAATCAGTCGCTGATAACCCTTTGTTTTATCTCCCCAGGTTATGATTAACCTAGAAAATCATTTTTATGGTCGCAAGACCATTTTGGAACTTCTGAAAAAACGAGTTTTGGATTTGAAGGAAGGGTATCGCCAAAATATCGCCTTCATTGGGAGTTCCTATATAGGAAAAAGTACAGTTATTAAGAAATTTATATCTGATTATGAAGATCAAAATCTTATTATTATCTATTTAGATTTTGAACATAAGAATTTTCCTCATTTGGCTTATAGTTTTATTGGAAGTCTCCTTTATCATTTTGTCAAATCTCAGCGCTTACCGCTCAATGAAGATATTAATCTATTGCTCGAATGTAGCCAACCGTATATTCCACAGACCGTTTTAGCTATTAAAAAGATTCGCGATCTTGTGGCTGAAAAAAAATTCCCCGAGGTTTATCAGGCCTTATTAACACTTCCTGAAATACTGATTACAGAGACAAATAAATTTTGTCTTCTGATTTTTGATGAGTTTCAAGATTTAGAGAACTTTGATATTCCCCACGTCTTTCTGGATCTCGGCAAAAAGATTATGACCCAACGAAGATGTCTATACTTCATGGTGAGTTCTTATCCCCGATCTTCCCATAAAATTTTGTCAGAAAAATTATCTTTATTATTTGGGAATTTTGAGGAAATTATTATTGGCCCATTTGATCTTAAAACGAGCCAGGAATTTATTGAATATCACTTGCAAGAAATCCCCATTGGTGTACAGTTGAGGAATTTCTTAACAGATTTTTCTGGTGGGCATCCTTTATACCTAAAATTGTTTTGTCAGGAAATCATTTATTTAAGTTCGATTTATAAGCAGCAGGAAGTATATATGCCAATATTAATTCAGGCAATTGAAAATACAATTTTCAACGAATGGGGAGTACTGAACCAGCATTTTCATCAAATGTTGCAGAAGCTCTCTCAAGGTAAAGGCAATGAACTCGTCAGCTCTTGTTTGGTTGAATTGGCTTTGGGGCGTAATAAATTAAGAGAATTGGCAGGTCATTTAGGGCAAAAACAAAATATAATCTGCCAAAGGATAAACCATCTGATTGATGAGGACTTGATCATCAAGAATGGTTCCTATTATCAGTTTAAAGATAGATTATTTAAATATTGGATAAGGTTTGTCTATCATAAACGACTAAGATCATTGGAATTTGATCCAGAGAAACAGAGGAAAGATTTTAAAGAGGAAATTACCAAATCGGTAGAAAATTTTAAGCTAACATCTCGTAAGGATCTGCCTTCGAGAATTGCTGAACTATTTTATTGTTTCGAAAATGAATCGTTATTTTTAAATGGTCGACGATATAAATTGCCTGTTTTTCAAGAAATCATCCCCATTAAGTTGCGTCATGGTACCGGGAATTATTTTGATGTCATAAAAGCTACTTCAAAGGAAGGGCTTTGGTTTATTGTTTTGAAACAAGACCCAATCTTTGAGAATGACGTTTATACGTTAATGTCGGAGGCTAAGAAGTTAGATCAGAGACCGCAACGGTGTGTCCTTATCGCTTTATCCGATCTCGATGAAAACGCTCGTTTAAAGGCTTTACAAGAAAAATTTTGGATTTGGCATGAAGAAGAAATTAATTCTCTGCTAAATCTGTATGATAAATTTTATATTGTTCGATGATGATAGGGGTAGTTTCAGATACGCATTCGAAAAAAATGCCTTCGAAAATGTTAGAGGATTTTCGTAAGGTTGATTTCATTATTCATGCAGGGGATTTTTGTTGTTTTGAGGACTACAAGGTTTTGGCGAAGATTAAGCCTGTTAAAGGCGTTTATGGGAATATGGACGATGGTGAAATCCAGAAGCTTTTCCCTCAACGTCAGATTTTCTCCTGGGGATCGTTTACTATAGGAATCGTTCATGGAGAGGGGCCACCTAAGAGAATTTTGGAGCAGGTCAAGACCTCCTTCCAGGAGATCAAGGTGGATGT
>CAYJUK010000257.1:0-2874 GCA_964373335.1 uncultured Planctomycetales bacterium
GGATCTCCCTCTTCGTCACCGGGCCGCTCGGGCCGGCCACGGCCGTGGCAGCTTCTCGTTCCACGTGATGGAGAAGGCGCTCAACCGATTGGCCGAATCCTTTAACCAGCGCATCGGCGGAATCAAAACGGATCTGGAGGAACTGGGTACCCTGCTTTCCCGTAAGGATGATCCGTCTGCCATTGACAAGGCAGGCAAAAAGGTCGACCTGATCGTGAAGGAAATCAAACATTTCAAGGTCACATCCGAATTGAACAATGAAGGATGAAATATCTCTTGGCATTGTTGGCCGTTCTCTTATCCCTGCTTCTTATCCCCAACACGGGTTGGGCTCAGCCTGCCAAAGTCTTCCAGACGAAATATACAACCATATATTATCCCCTAGATAAAGATATTGACGATTTTATCTGGCGTCTGGGCGGCCAGCGGACGGAGTTCGACCAGAACCCTCAGCTGGCTTCCTTCCGCATCGACCGTCTGGTTGACCGCGTGCAGACCGTCCTGGATATGCGACCGAAGAATTTCCAAATTGCAATTCATCTTTACCGTGGTCCTTTATCCGCCAATCAAGTGGCTTATTACGAGAAAAAGACGAAGACGATTCATGTCTCTGTTGATTACGCCAGTGACGGAGTGGTCGCCCATGAAATCGCGCACGCCACCATTGAACAGTATTTTCCAATCCCTCCCCCCAGCAAGATGCAGGAAATCCTGGCCCAGTATGTGGATAAGTATTTATGGAACGATTACTAAATCAAATCCGGCGTGCGGGTCCCCGCCTTCTTTCCATCGGCCTAGTTTCTTTTATTATTTTTTTCTTGCTGGCGGGATCTTATTTTCGCTGGCTGGATTCTTATGAGCTGGATACCCTGGATCTTCGATTCCGGCTGCGGCCCCCCATCCCCAGAACCGATCAAGCCGTCATTATTGAAATCAGTAACGATACCATCGCTCAACTGGGGCAATTCCCTATCGACCGAAAATATCATGCCTTCTTAATTGAAGCCCTGGCGAAGGCCGGGGCCCGGGCCATTGTCTTCGATATCTTTTTCAGCGAACCTCACTTGAGCGATGACAAACTGGCAGAGGCCGTTAGAAACGCCGGCAATGTTTATCTTCCCTATGTCTTTGACATCGATCAAAGACAACGGGGGAAAAGTATCTCCGCCACCGGCATTGCCGCCCGCTCTCTGCCGATATTGACAGAAAATATCAAAGGGACTGGTCATATCAATATTATTCCTGATCAGGACGGGAAATTTCGGAGGGTGCCTCTTTATATCGAATACGACAATGCCTTTCATCCCTATCTTTCGTTTCAGGTCGGGTGTCATCTGCTGGGCATCCCTTTTGAATCCCTGACGATCCAGCCAGGAAAATCGATAACCTATGGAAAGGATTTTCGACTGCCTTTGGATGAGCACTCCACGATGATGATCAATTTTTCCGGACGGTGGGCGGAGACTTACGCCCATTATTCCTACGTCGATGTTTTGCGATCCTACATCGCGCAGTTCTCCGGAGAGCAGCCGCTTTTGGATATGAGAACCTTTAAAGACAAAATATGTTTTATCGGACTCACCGCTGAGGGGACGGCGGATCTGCATCCTAATCCCCTTGAACCGCTCTATCCATCGGTGGGGATACACGCGGAAGTGATCAATGCCATGGTTAATAAGGCGGTGATTTCCCGGGCGTCAAATACGACGAACTTGATTATTCTTTTTATTTTGATTCTTTTGACCGCCGGGATGGTCTGGAGGACGAGGCCGCTCCAGGCCTTTTTGCTGCTTTTTTTGACTGTTACGATGGTCATTTGCTCCGGGACTCTCTTATTTAATATCTTTGGGCTTTGGGTCGATCTGTATTACCCCGTCATGGTTGTTATGTTGGTGTATCTATTGAATACGTTAGGGCAATTGGTTTTGGAGTTGAAAAATCGTTTGATTTTGGAAAATGAACTGAAGATCGCCCGGCAGATTCAGCAAAGTTTTCTTCCCAAGGCGCTGCCGCAAATCAGCCGGGTGGAAATCGCCGCGAGGATGTTGACTGCACGTCAAGTCGGAGGGGATCTCTATGACTGTTTCGCCTTTGATGATGGGCAGTTAGGAGTCATGATTGGAGATGTGACCGGCAAAGGGGTTCCGGCCAGCCTTTTCATGGCCATGGTCGTGGGGGCATTCAAAAGTTGCGCTCTTAAAGGAGTTCCCCCGGAAGAAACGCTGCGGCGGCTCAATGAGAAATTGATCAAGGAAGCCCCCTCCGGCCTGTTTGTCACTTTATATTATGCCGTATTTGACGTCCGACAGGGGACGATGACTTATGCCAATGGCGGGCATCTGCCTGTTTTGCATATCCCTAAGGGACATTCTCCGCAGTCTCTGGATGTTGAAGACGGACTCCCCTTAGGGATGATCCCAGGGAAATATTCCGGAGGACAGATATCATTCGCGACCGGGGATCTCTTTATCTTTTACACGGATGGGATCACCGAGGCTCAAAATAGGGGCAGGGAAATGTACGGAATGGAAAGACTGGAGACTCTTATCCAACAGCACCGCGACCGGCCGTTACCGGATCTCCTGCAGGTGATTGAGGATGATATCAGGAATTGGGAACCCTCCCATCGACAGCATGATGATATCACTTATATTGTTTTGAAAGTTGTTTAGATAGTGTCAAAAAGTTTTATGAGTATTTATAACGAAGGATTAAGATAGGAAAGAATGAGCATGGGAATTTCCCTCCCGATCCCTCCCAACAGACTGGGTCAAATGGGGGAGGGAATTTTGATTGGTGGATATGTCAGTCAATACTAAAGATCATGTAAGTCCAAATTAGCGCGCACCAATGGCAAGCCAATGAAGTGAATCC
>CAYJUK010000258.1:0-2872 GCA_964373335.1 uncultured Planctomycetales bacterium
AATCGCCCGACCAGATTCTCGGCCTCTGTTAATATCTTCTCTGCCGCTGAGAGGTTCCCCTCTTTGGTGTAGGCATTGGCGAGTTTGATATTGCCGCTAATGACATACGCAGCCTCTTCTCTCACTGACTTTTCCTTAGTAAATCGTTCGACCAGATTCTCGGCCTCTGTTAATATCTTCTCTGCCGCTCCTAAGCTCCCCTCTTTGATGTAGGCATTGGCAAGTCTGGTATAACCGCCAATCACATACGCAGCCTCTTCTCTCACTGATTTTTTCACAACAAATCGCCCGACCAGATTCACGGCCTCTTTTAATATTGCCTCCACGGCTGGATAATCCGTATCCCTCATAAACTCTCCAGCAATCCGGCTATACCCTATCAAAATCAATTTAACTACTTTTTTCACGGATGACTCATTCATGAATTCCTTTGAGAGTTCCCCTGCCTGGCGTAAGACAGACTCTACTTTTGCAAAATCATTCCTGTTAAAGTAGGCCTTCACCAGCCAGGTATAACCAGAGAGAATCCTTCCGGCCTGACTGCTGATGGGCTTTTGATCAGCAAGTTCGCGTAAAATCTTAGCGGCTTGCGGTAATAATATTTCTACCGTTGTCTGATCTTCGGCTTCAACCCTATCTTTAATCTCTTGAATCAAAGATTGGAGGTGTTGTGACCTTTGTTCCTTTTCTCTCTCCTTACCTTCATTCTCTTTCCCAGCGGGATAGGATTCTGCCTTTTCCTCGTCACCCACCCCGCCGGCGATCGCGGGGGCGATCGTAAGTTCATCATCCGATTTGAGCGGATAATCCAGTATGTCAACTCTCGCCTCGGAGGCCAAGCGGCGCAGGTCTTCGCCATTCAGGATAAAGTTGATGAACCGCCGCAGCTGGTTGTTTTCATCGAAGAGTTTCTCGCGCAGCGCCGGCACTTGAGTGAACAGCGCCTCAAGCGCTTCCTCAACCGTCGCGGCGTGGACTTCAACCTCCGCTTTGCCTCCTGTGTATTCCCCTAACGGCGCGGGCAGATGGATCATTACCAACCTGGGATTTTCGGAGTTTTCTGAAAATGAACCGGAAGAGCCGGATGCCGGGACAGGAGGAATGGAGGGTTCGGTTGGGTAGGAATCGGGTCTGCTTCCATGAGTGACTTTATCGGGTCTTGAAGCAGATTCACTGGTCTTTTCCTCACGCCCCTTAGAAGCAGATGCTTCCTCCGGGGCAGGCGGGATCTGTCCTACTTTCGATTCGGCCATCGGCTCTCCCGGTTCAAATTCAGTTTCAAATTTTTCTTTTTGCGTTGGCGGCGCGCGATCTTCTTCTGGTGACGGAGCTGGAGACTTCTCAAAAGCCGCTTCTTCCTGAAATATATTTTCCTCAGCTTTCTGTAGCTCTATGGGTATGCCCCTGACCCCGCCAGGGCGGGAGTCTCCTCTATGGTCCCCTTGATCGCTTTGATAGGGCGTCAGCGTCGATTCAAAGAGATAAACACCTGTAGAGACATCTTCATCTTCAGCAATCACCTGCCGGGACACTAACCATTTCTCTTGAGACTTAAAATAATCAATCGATTGTCCCCAGGTAACGATACGGATAGTTTTCTTGGCGGCTATTTCCTTTAATCGCTCCCCGACGATATGGAGGGTCTCCCAACGAAACGGATTAAATAAGAAGAAGACCGTTCCATCCGAAAAGTCCACTGTGCGGGCATTGCCTTCAATAAATTCGACTTGATCCAAACCTAACATGCCTTGAACTGTCTTGGCTCGACTCACGCGTTCCGCCACAAGCTCAACACCCTTGACCTTCCCGGCCAGACTGGTCAAGGCCACCCAGAAGACTACCCGGCCGTATCCAAATCCGAGATCATAGAAGATGTCCTCCGGCGTGAGGTTCAAGGCATTCACTATCTCACGGATCATAGAATACGGGGTCCCCTGATAGAAATCCTGCTCCTGGCGGTAAACCGATATCTGCTTACTCTCACGCACCTCATTTTCCGTGTCATGAACCTTAAGCCCGAACAACCAATCAATCGCTGGGTCATTGATCCCTTTCCTATTATTCTGTATAGATTGAACGATTTGACGAATGCGCTGAGGGTCCGCGTTTATCTGTTCGCCAATCAATCCTTTCAACTGAAGGATCTTTCTTAATAGATCATCAAGATAAATGGCCAGAGACTTTTGGTATAAATAAAAAATATCGGGATGAAGCTGAAGGATCTCGTCAGGTTTCCTGCTATCAATAACACCCTGGATGTGATCGTATGCTTCTAAGGTCAAACAGGGGCCTAATTTATAATAGGCATAAATCATCCTTCCCAATCTGCTATCGATCAAAGACTTCACCCTCTCTAATTTCTGCCAATAGCCATACATCTCAAACTGCCCTGACTGCGGGACTGGCTGACGGGAGAGCTGTTCAATCTCGCTGAGCTCTGAGAAATAACGATCTAAAAATTCTTCCAATTCGTCATCGGATAGATGGGGAATCTTTTTGGGCTCAGTCATTTTTCTCAGCCATGACGTGAAGAGTTCCATCTCGGTGTAAGCATAAATCTCAAAGATCGTGAATTTGTCCCCTATCAGAAGGTTCTGACCCCGGCTCCGAAATGGATTATTTTCTGATTCGGAGTTGGGGTTCTGACCTTGACGGTAGACTCTTTTGAAATAGGTTAATAATCGTTCACGGGCCGCGGCCATCAACAACTGTTGTGATTGCCCTGCTTGACTTTCACCAAACGGCATTGTATGCTCTAGCCATAAAGGAGGTTTCCTATGTCTAAAGTCACTGTTGATTTGACCCTTCAACAAATATCTCAAGCCATTGATCAACTTTCTACGGAAGCCAAAATGAGACTTGCCCAAAAGCT
>CAYJUK010000259.1:0-2860 GCA_964373335.1 uncultured Planctomycetales bacterium
CATAAGATCTAAAAGGTTATTCCCTGATTTTGGACCGCTATTACGTCCCACGAGATTGATCACCCGGAATCCTAAGGATTGGATATATTCCGCAATTAAGGGAGTGATCATATAAGAATGATCTACCCCGTCAAAGGGTTCGGCCATTTGAACGACAGGATCTCCTGGCGGAGGCGGCTCAAGAAAGGGATCTTCCAGGGTCGCCTGCATGCTCTCAAGGAGTCCGGTGTATTCTTCGGCTGTTTCATAACGGACTCGCAAAATACTGGCGGCTAATCCCCGGGCCCCATCACCGGGTTCATCCGAAAAAAGAAAGTCTCCCAGCCGGCGGGCGGTTTCTTTATTCAATTCCTTATGCGATAAAAGATCGGTGCAGAGGGTCTGGATAAAAGGCGGGGCATCCCCGGCTAGGGATTGGACTAATCGTAAAAGGTCAAATAATGTCCCTGTCTGAGAGAAGGCCTGGTCCAGGAGTTTCTCTTCTTGTGAAAGACCTTTCATAATTAGGGCGGCAAAAAATGCCCCCCTCGCTTCCGGGGATACGGTTTCCGTGCTCAGTTCTTGGAGGATCTCTTGAATAAGTTCAAGAGAAAGGGAACGGCTCCCTTTTTTTCCTATCCCGGCTATCTTGATTCCTTGGCGGACAGCCGATTCTGTTGGATTGAGGATCACCGCCATATTACACCCGCACCGGTAGAATGAGAAACGGAATGCCCTGGTTATAGAGGATTTTTTGCATTGCGAAGACCGTGTAGTTGTGAAGCCATTTGGTGAAGATGGTCTCATGGGAGAAAACGAGCTGGCCGCCGAAAAAGACCACATTAGGAAACCGTTCGATCAATTGGGGCACAATTTTTTCAGTCTCATCGATGACGTCAATCCCAATATACGTAAGACCTTCGGCGTAATATCCTTGTTTTTTCAGAAAAGTAACGTACTGATTCACATCTTTTTTAATCGATTCCTCCAGATTGCCTACATCCTGCACCCCCTTAAAGTTTCCCGCATCAATGACCCCGATTTGAATAAAGACAAAATTCTTAAATTCCTTTCCAAAAAGACGGATGATGTTAAACAAACAGTGTAAGCCCAAACCATTAAATCCATTCACCATGAGAACGGCGGTCTTCATTTGGGGATCAAATACCGGTGGGGCTTGCAAGCCTTGTTCAGAAGTCTCCTTTAGATTTAAAACTTCTTGAACTGTTTCAATCAGGGCATTTAACCGATGGAGTTGTCTGCCTACCTCTAAATAATGCCTTTTCACAATGATGGACAAGGCAATGATCGAACCCGTGAAGGCCAGGGTAATCCAGCCGCCTTCATGAAATTTAGAGATCACCACGGAGATTAAAATAATCGTGGAAAGGAAAAATCCGGTTCCACTGACAAGAATCTTTCTTAACCATTTTTTGTTTTGAAAACGTACCTGCCACCAGTATCTCACCATGCCTAATAGGGAAAGACAAAAGGTGATAAAAACATTGATACTGTATAAAACAACCAAAAATTTGACTGATCCTCCGGTTAAAGTCATGATGACCATGGCGATGATTCCCATCAATAAAATCCCTTTTTGGTTCACCAGGCGGTCACTTAGGGAGGCAAATTTGGAGGGAAACCAGCGGTCCACGGCCATATTAGCTAAGACGCGGGGACCACCGATGAATCCAGCCTGGGCGGCTACAAAGAGAATCATCGCTTCAGAAAGAAGGATTATGAGGACGATCAGGTAACCGGATGTTCCCCAGTCTTTAAAAATGGCTTCAAATAAAACCGCGTTAAGAGTTTTTCCTGGCTGGGCTTGAAGGTTGTAGAAAAGATATGCCAGCATGATTCCCATAACCGTAAAGGCCAAAGAGGTGGACATGTACAACATGGTCCTCTTCCCCGTTTTAACCCTCGGTTCTCTTAAGATGGGGATCCCATTGCTGACCGCCTCTATCCCGGTGTATGTTCCTGCCCCCAGTCCATAGGCTCGCAGGATGATAAAAAGCATTCCTCCTAATCCCAATTCTTGACGTGTCGATTGAATGTCAAGATGAGTGGCCTCAAATAAAATTGGGAAATGCGGCGTGTGACTAAAAATAGCGTAAAGGATAATAAAGACATGGGAAATAACGAAGGTCAAGAAGATCGGCACCAAGGGGAGAATGGACTCCTTCATCCCTCTCATATTGAGGATCGTTAAAAATAGGACCCCTAAGACAGCAAATTCTAGTTTGAATCTTAACCATTCTGGAGGGAGAAAGCTAAAGATCGCATCGGTTCCGCTGGCAATGGAGATGGTGATTGTTAAAAGATAATCAATCAAAAGAGCGGATCCAGCCACCATCCCGGCGTTAGGAGAGAGTAATTTGCTGGCAACGAGATAACCGCCGCCGCCCGAAGAAAACAGTTCGATGATTTGGGTATAGCTGGCACTGATAATAAAGACGGTCAAGACAGTCGCCAGGGCCACGAAGATGCTCAGGTGTTGATGTCCTTGCAGGGCTAAGAAGGCTTCCTCCGGCCCATAGCAAGAGGAAGATAACCCATCTGCACCTAATCCTACCCAGGCAAAAAAGGCCACCAGCGACATTTTGTGAGATAACCCTTGATCTTTAGGGTTAAGTGCCCTTCCCAGGATAATATCTTTGATTTTTTTCCAAAACATACTGACCGCTTATTTCAACTCGAGATAAAGGATGCCAACCAGAAGAAAAATAATAAGAACAATATATATATCCATAATTTTAGATTGTAGCGCTAGACTAATCCGTTATTCTACTCATTTTCTTATCATTTTTCTACAAATTAATGTCCTATCATTGCTGTCCCAATTGGATTGACAGCAGGATTTTGCTTTGGCCGCTGAAGC
>CAYJUK010000260.1:0-2851 GCA_964373335.1 uncultured Planctomycetales bacterium
TGCATTTTTCCCCCCTTCTGACTCCGCGACTGCCCATAAAGCCCGCGGCCCCCCGCTCAATTACGGATGCACCATACACCCCTCGCAAAACACAGTCCCAGAGTGGGGGGTCAATTTAATGCGGCATTTTATTTTTAATCCGTGCGCCGTCCAAATCACATATCCCGCATTGGGATAAAAAATTCGGATGATCCCTTTTTATCTCCGGCCAGATAAAAAAATCGTCCTGGTATTGTTTCCCCTGAACCATCCCTTCTCGAATGAGCCATCCCACGCTCATCAAAACCACCGGCTCCGGCTTCCCTAAATATTCGATGACTTCTTTAACGCTCAATATACTATTGTTTTCTTCCATAAGTGTCAGGATCTCTCCACACACAATACCAATCTCGGTGATCATGGGGCCCCTCCTTTCATGCTTTTCTGGATGACCGGCATTAACCGGTCATAAACCTCACTTTTCCCCACAAAGGCAAAGATGACCCCGTTGGACTGATACCGTCTAAATTCTTCCGTCTCAAAAATAGTCAAAATAATAATTTTCACTTTGGGTAAATCCTCTTTAATCCTTATAGCGGCATCGATCCCATTCATCAGGGGCAAGCGGATATCCATCAGAATCACGTCTGGCCTTTGATGCGAGGCCTCAGCAATGGCCAATTCCCCGGAATCAGCTTCGTGGATCTCCATCTGGGGACTTTGCATTCTTAGATACATCTTTAAGACTTTTCGAAATTCGTCATTATCATCAACAATCATAATTCTTATTGCTGGGGGCATTTCTTTTCTCCTAATCAAGTTTAACCAGACAGGTCTATTTTGGAAATTCGATGATATACGCAATGGATTACGTATTACTACGTAGGGGACAGAACCCAAGCAAGGATTCCGGGACGGATTATTGACGTTTGTACAACTCATAGTCAAAATTTATAGAGAACAAACGTCGAGATATTGGTCTTCCATAGTGCAAATGGTTAAGAAAAGACCAATAAACAGGAAAGGGTCTTGAGAGATGAGAGATTAGACTAAACCTTTGGAGATAGCGAATTTGACCAGGCCGGCTGTATTTTTAATGCCCAGCTTATCGGTGAGATGTATACGATGGGATTCGGCGGTGCGGACACTGATATTGAGCTTAGAGGCGATATTTTTATTCGCCGCCCCCTGAGCGATCATTTTTAAGATCTGTTTTTCTCGTTTGGTAAGGATTTCCAGGGAGGGGATATCCACTTCATCCGCGGATCTGATAAACTTCTCCGCGATTAAAGAGGAAAGCCCGGGAGAGACATACTGCTTGCCTCTTAAGATCATCTTCATCGCCATAATCAATTGATCATAAGCATCATCTTTGAGCAAATACCCCGAGGCCCCCTGAGTCATCGCGACCTTAAAATGTTCCGGGTCTTTGAGCATGGACAGGATCAAGATCTTAACCTGGGGATATTTTTTATGGATCTCTCTTAAGGCTGAGAGTCCATCCCTATTGGGCATGGAGATATCCAAGACAACGAGATCGCATTTGACATTGTTCAACTGATCCAAAAGCCCGTCTCCGTCCGCGGCCTGGGCCACGACCTTAAAAGCGGACTCTTTATCGATCAGGCCTTTCAGCCCGTCCCGGAAAAGGGTATGATCATCGGCTAATACAATCTTATAGAACATCTTTATTGTTATTTTTATCCTGAATAGGGATCGTTAAGTTGATCGTTGTCCCCTGCTGGGGAATCGAATTCAAGTGAAAGGTCCCGGCTAACAATTTTGTTCTTTCCTGCATGATCGTCAGCCCCAGCCCGTCCCTGTTTCCCGGATGTCCTCCGGATTTTTTGTGAGGGGCAAACCCGATCCCATTATCACGAATGATCACGGACAGCCGCTCCGACTTTTTTCTTATGACAATTCCCACCTGTGTCGCCCGGGCATGTTTCACGATATTCGTCAGGGCTTCTTGAATAATCCGATAGAGATTAATAGCTTCTCCCTGAAACTGTAAATCATCCAGTGCTGGACACTGGAATTGGATCTCAAATTTCTTTCTTTCCTGAAATTCCCGAATCATCGTCTTGAGGGCCGAGGTTAATCCCAGAACTTCCAGAGTGGACGGCCTTAACCCCGCGGCCAAATGACGTGTCTTTTCAATAATGGCATCGAGAAATTTAACCTCTTCATCAAAGGTCTCTTTCAACCGGGACCCTTGACTCTTCAGAAGATCCTGTTTGGAGCGGACTAACATCTTCAAGGTGGCCAGAGACTGCCCCAGATCATCGTGGATTTCCCGGGCAATGCGCTCCCGCTCGGACTCCTGCGCTTGAATGATCTTCTGCGGCAGCTGCTTGATCATCTCCTCCATGAATTTTCTCTGGGTGATCTCATTGCGGATGGCCACATATTGATTTGGTTTGCCTTTCTCGTTCAAGAAAGGGACAATCGTTGTGTCCACCCAATAGATGGACCCATCCTTGGCCCGATTACGGATCTCCCCTTTCCAAACCCGGCCCTGGGCTATTGTCTTCCAAAGATCACGCATAAACTCTTTAGGATGATAACTGGAATTGATAATCCGGTGATCCTGACCCAAGAGTTCTTCCCGGGGATATTTTGAGATCTCGCAGAACTTATCATTCACATAAATGATCCTGCCTGTTTGATCCGTGATCGCCACAATCGAGGATTGATCCAGCGCGAACTTGATATCCTCGAGCTCCTTAAGAAATTTCTCCATAATAGCAAGACGCTTTCGATAAGGACTTGATCTGGGATGGGTTAGAAAAATAATAGGATTGGAAAAATCACTGCTATTTCCATCCGCGCGGGATTACAAGGATAATGAATAAAATATTTTTTCTCTTAC
>CAYJUK010000261.1:0-2811 GCA_964373335.1 uncultured Planctomycetales bacterium
TATTTTTTAACTAACCATTAAGTTAACATAATATATATTATATGAAGTTATATAAAGGCCAAAAAACTAAGGATTGCTGACAAGCTCTGGTTTCTCATTCTCTTTATCAGTGACCTTATCCTTTATTTTACAATTCTTAGAAATGTTCTTAATATTTGCCATTATCTTCCTGCTTCTTTCATTAAACATTTCGATTTCCTGATTAAAATTTTCTATAGTAAAATCTCGGGAGGTTACTCCTATCTGGGCATCGCCCATGCGGATTTTAATAATCTTTCCATTAACTATAGCATCAGCCAATTTTCCTCGAGCTTGACCAAGGATTCGTCCAAAACTAGGCCGAGATATCCTCATTGCCATAGCAGCTTGGACCTGGTCAAAGCCTTGCAAATCGGTTAATTTAATTGCCTCAAATTGATCAATGCTGAGCTCGACCTCTAAGGGTCTTCCAGGAGCACCCCTAGGGCTGAATTGAACAATTCTTGGCATCTTTTGCACATATCTAACTTTTTTAGGACGACCCCTCTTGCTCATTACCCATCCTCCATTCGCACCATCCTAAAAATTCAATTTATTATAATTAATACAGTCAACGCTTATTGTACTTTATTATGAGCATATGCTCTATAAAAACTATAATTTATTTTGATCATATGCTCATTATAAATCTGGGATTAAAACTCTCAAGACAAATCTTAAAAATCCAGCCACCCAATGCCTTCCAAAAACGTAATGTCATTGAATCGTAGCATTATTGTACAATTCTACGATGAAACGTAAACTGGATTTCCAGATTTAAATATTGGTAAATACTGTTGAGATTAATTTGGAGAGATATTGAAGATTTTCGATATTTTCATCAATGCGATGGCCTTCAGTCTTTGTAGATAAATTCATTACTCCAAAAACACCCGAAGAGGATTGTAAAGGCATAATCAAAGATTTCTTAATTTGTGGCCGTTTAAGCAAATGTTGGATACGATTTTCACCCTGATTTCCCTCAATGATAAACGACGCATTCTCTTGCGCTGCTAAACCCGCAATTCCTTCTCCTCGCCTTAAACTGGTGTTGCGGATGTTAACCTCATCCAACCCTCTGGAGACTTTTATGGTTAAATTTTCATTCTTTTCATCAAAAAGCATGATAGATCCGGCCTCTGTTTTCGTCATATCCAAGGCCACATCTAATAAGGTCGCCAATAGCTCATTAAGATGAATTGAGGCATATATATCCTTAGCCATCGAGCTCAAATCCTTAGACAAAATTTCTTTCTTAAATCGCATTTGATCTAACTTATTCCTTTCGAGATTTAATTCCACCATATCCTTAACAATTTCGGCCAATAGATCCAGAATCGACTTCATGGTCACAAATGACACAACGCGAATTTCATTAACCATCACCGTGACTTCATCTTCATTTTCGAATTGAATCTTTTTGGCGATCTGGTGATATTCTTCTGGATCTAACCGCTTATTGAGGATCACAGGCCCCACAATGAGATAACCAATATTTTTATTTTCTTCTATTGTGATAGGAATGGCGGAGGTCATCAACTGGAAGGGATCAAGATATTCCAGATACATCCCTTTTTTGGAAAATCTTTCCAAGATATTAGTCCTCTCTTCTCTCACTGTAAAGCCTAACGCGGAACTGAACAAAAAAGCTGAGCCATAACACCTATTGCCTTTGCCCCTCTCAGTACGAAGAGGGATCAGGATCCTCCCTTCCGAATCAATAACAAACAAATTTATTTTCAAGACTTCGACAAAGCGCTGCAAAAGATCGGTCCATTTAGGCCCCTCGATCAATTCATCCCTTATTTGCTTGAGGGGCTTCATATCTTTTTCCCAGATGGATCGTTGGTAATATTATATTTTTTCATCTTATTATAAAGAGTTGTCCTGTTAACTCCCAAGGCGGAAGCGGCTTTGTTTCTATTCCAATTACACTCATTAAGGACTGCCAGGATCAGCTCTTTTTCCGGAAATTCAAGAACCTTTTTAAGAGTCTTATCTTCAATCACGGTAGATTTAGTTTTTGAAAATTTGACGAAATTAGGGACATCCCACTTATTGATGATTTCGGTTTTGGCCATAATGACAGCCCCTTCAATAGCATTTTCTAATTCTCGCACATTCCCGGGCCAATTGTAGTCAAAAAAAACTTTCCTCACCTCATTCGAAATCCCGGTCACCTTCTTATTATTATCTCGGCTGTATTTTTTAATAAAGTGGTCCATCAGTAAATCTAAATCTTCTCGTCTTTCACGCACCGGAGGGACTTTGATGAGGATCACATTAATACGATAATACAAATCCTCCCGGAAGCTTCCCTTGGCGACCAGCTCCGAAAGATTTTGGTTAGTGGCCACAATAATCCTGGCTTCAGCCCTTCGGGAGACATTATCTCCAACCCGTTCAAAAATACCATCTTGAAGAACCCGTAATAGTTTTACCTGCAAGACCGGCGTAAAGGCATCAATCTCATCCAGGAAGATTGCCCCTCCTTTGGCATATTCAAATCGTCCCTCTTTATCTTTAATAGCCCCGGTAAAAGCGCCCTTCACATGACCAAACAGTTCACTTTCTAATAAAGTTTCCGATAATGCCCCGCAGCTGACTTCAATAAAAGGTTTGTTTTTTCGGTTCTGATCCGACTGATGAATAGCCCTCGACACCAAGCCCTTCCCGGTCCCACTTTCTCCCTGAATAAGGATAGTCGCATTCGAACTGGCCACTGACTCTATCATTTGATAGACCCTTTGCATTGCCTCACTGCTGCCAATCAAGCCTCCCAAGGATGTCCTC
>CAYJUK010000262.1:0-2797 GCA_964373335.1 uncultured Planctomycetales bacterium
CTGATTTAACCGAGAATGTCATGGATTCTTTCCGTATGCTGGAAGAAAATCTTAATATCAAGATTTCTCTTCATCTAATAAAGGAGAAATTATGGGCAAGGTCATTCAAGTAAGGCTGGGGGAATACCGGCCGGTTTATTCTTTTGATCTCAATCAAGTGGATTGCAATCGGGATGACCAGGTGATCCTGGAGATGGAACGAGGCATGGAATTTGGGAAGGTCGTTTCCGATGTGAATGCCGTCTGCAAGGGTAAAGCGGAAAATGCCGAAGGGAGGATCATCCGTAAAGTCACGGCAGGGGATCTCAATCAGATCGAAAACAATAGCATGAAGGCCAAAGATGCCCTGAATACATGCCTGCGCAAGATCTCGGAGCGGACACTGGATATGCAATTGGTTAAAGCCGAGTATTCCTTTGACTGCAGTAAGATTACTTTTTTCTTTACCGCGGAGGGACGCGTCGACTTCCGTAATCTGGTCAAGGATTTAGCCAAGGTGTTTCGGGTCAGGATCGACTTAAAGCAGATCGGAGTCCGTGATAAGGCCAAGATCATTGAGGGCTACGGCGTCTGCGGACGGGAATTGTGCTGTTCTTCTTATATGATCAATTTTCATCCTCTCTCCATTAGAATGGCGAAGGAACAGAATCTTCCCTTGAATCCTTCCCGCATTGCCGGCGTCTGCGGACGGATCAAGTGCTGCATGGCTTACGAATTCCAGACTTACAAAGAACTCGCCAAAGGACTTCCCCGCGCGGGGGATAAGATTGTTTCTCCCGAAGGGAAAGGACGCGTGCTGGATATCAATATCTTGAAGCATTACGCGGTTGTCGATTTTGGTGAAGGGAAAGTGAGTAAGATCTCTTATCCGAAGGGTTAGGAGAATTAGAGATTGTCCATCGGGGATGTGTTGGGCTTGCTCACTCATTCGGGAATATTGATCAATTTTACAAATTCCAATAGTCAAATCACAAACAATACCAAAACCCCAATCATCAAAATCACAAATTGTCTGTCTTGGTCAGCGGAAAGGTAAGGGCTTCTTACTCAATCGGGACTCAATCGGGACACATCCCAAATAGGATGTGTCCCGATTCCCAATACTCAATCGGGACACATCCCCAAATAGGATGTGTCCCGATTCCCAAGGGCTTCATAATTGACTATGACGAATCAAAAATTTTTCATCACAACTCCTATCTATTACGTTAACGATCAGCCGCACATTGGACACGCCTATACGACAATCCTGGCGGATGTCTTAGCCCGGTTTCACCGTAACGCGGGATCCCGGGTCTTTTTTTTGACCGGTCTGGATGAACACGGCCAGAAAGTCCAGCAGGCCGCCGAGAAAAGAGGATTGTCCCCTCTGGATCATTGCCAGGATCTGGCCCCCCGTTTCCTTAAGCTCTGGAAAAAGTTAGAGATCCAGTACGATGATTTTATCCGGACAACGGAATCCCGTCATGAAAAGATCGTGCAATATGCGCTGCAGAAGATTTACGACGCCGGTGATATTTATTCGGGAGAATATGAAGGATTGTATTCGGTGTCCGAAGAGAGGTTCATCACCGAGACCGAGATGGAGTCCGGACAGTTTTGGGACGTGAAAAAGATCAAAGAAAAAAATTGGTTTTTCCGGATGGGGAAGTATCACCAGAGGCTGCGGGAGCATATCGAATCTCATCCGGATTTTATCCGGCCGACTTTTCGCCGCAATGAAATCCGGGGATTTTTAAGGCAGCCGTTGGGAGATCTGTGCATCTCCCGCCCCAAGGCCCGGATGAGCTGGGGAGTTGACCTGCCCTTTGACCGGGAGTATGTCACTTATGTCTGGTTTGACGCCTTGATCAATTATATCTCCGCCCCGGGTTATTATGCTCATCCGGAGAGGTTTAGAGAGTGGTGGCCGGCGGATATTCATTTGATCGGAAAGGATATCTTGACCACCCACGCGGTCTACTGGCCGACGATGTTATTCGCCCTGGGTCTGCCTTTACCGCAAACGATTTTTGCCCACGGCTGGTGGCTTATGGGAGAATCCAAGATGAGCAAGTCTCGGGGTAATGTCGTTGATCCGTTAGGGCTCGTTGATACTTACGGTGTTGATGCCGTGCGCTATTATCTGATGCGCGAGATGGTTCTCGGTCAGGATGCCAATTTTACTCTGGAGTCTTTCATCAAACGGTTCAACAGCGATCTCGCCAATGATTATGGCAATCTCCTGAATCGTGTCAGCGGTTTGATTGGGAAGAATTTTGAAGGGGCTGTCCCGGAACCCGAGCAGCCCACGAGCGAAGAGTCCAAGATTCAAGGCGCGGCTCAGGAGTTAAGCTCAAAGGTGCAGGGACTCGTTGACGAACTGCGCGTGGATGAGGCCATTGAACAGATCCTGCAGCTGATTCGGATGGTGAATAAATACGTGGAACATCAGTCGCCCTGGAAGCTTGTCAAGACCGACAAGCCAGCGGCCGGCCGGGTTATCTATACGGCCGCGGAATCGCTTAGAATCGCGTCCATTTTTTTAAGTCCCGTCATGCCGGAGAAGACAAGGGTTGTCCTGGATATTTTAAACGCGGTTGATTCAAAACCCGAATGGGGACAGTTAAGGCCGGGGACAAGGTTAAAATCCCACGAGGCCCTGTTCCCGAGAGTGGAGAATAAATAGGGAAAATCCCAATGTTCAACCCCAATTTTGCAATAGGAACTGATTCTCGTCTAAGTCGCTGGAAAATTTTGTGTAAAAGTTTGCTCGGTGATGCCTCCTCGGAAGAAATTTTTTCTATTGCAAAATTGG
>CAYJUK010000263.1:0-2764 GCA_964373335.1 uncultured Planctomycetales bacterium
GGAATGGTCCTTGTTGATATGAAGCAGTTGAAGAAAGTGATAAATTTTGATTACTTTCGAAGAACTGTTGAAGTTCAAGCCGGAATTCAATGGCCGGAACTGATAAATTATTTATTAAAGGTTCAAAAAGGAAAAGCGAAACAATGGGGGATAGTTCAGAAACAAACTGGAACCGCAACATTAAGTATCGGAGGAACGATCTCCGCCAATGCTCATGGACGAAGATTGATCGAAAAACCGTTTATTGATCAGGTTGAATCTTTCGTCTTGATTGATGCAAATGGGCGGATCATTAAATGCAGCCGAAAGAAGAACAAAGAGCTTTTCGGTTTAGTGATCGGAGGTTACGGGTTGTTCGGTATCATTGTACAAGTTACTTTGCGGTTATGCCCGCGGGTCAAGGTCGAAAGAGTCGTTAAGATTGTTCCAATTAAAAATCTTCTTCCCGAAATGAATAAATTTATAAAAGAAGGCGTCTTATATGCAGATTATCAATATTCAATCGACAAGAGTTCAGATAATTTTTTGAGAGAGGGAATCCTTCCTTATTACCGGCCAGTACCGGCAGAGACGCAGCTCAGTAAAAGGCCGATAAAATTCTCTATGGAACAATGGCGAGGACTTTATTATTTAGCTCATGTGAATGGCCGTGAAGCCTATCAGAGGTATTGCAAATTTTACTTATCAACCTCCGGTCAGACTTACTGGTCTGATGTTTCGGATTTAACCGATTATATTGAACACTATCACGAAAAGGTTGATCGGCAATTAGGGTTAAAACATAAATCTTCGGAAATGATTACAGAGGTTTATGTCCCAAGAAATAAATTGATTCATTTTATGGAGAATGTCCGGGCCGATTTCTTGAAGTTTGATGTGTCTCTGATTTATGGAGTCATTCGCTTAATTAAAAAGGATAATGAGAGCTTTTTGGCTTGGGCTAAAAAGGATTATGCTTGTATCATTTTTAATTTGCATGTGGAACATACACCGCAAGGGATAGAAGAAGCTAAGGCCGACTTTCAACGGGTTATTGACCGAGCTATTCAATATCAAGGGTCTTTTTATCTTACCTATCATCCATGGGCTCTACGTAAGCAAATCGAATATTGCTATCCCCAATTTGTTGATTTTCTCAAATTAAAACTCAAATTCGATCCCTATGAAGTTTTTCAAAGTAACTGGTATAGACACTATAAAGAAATGTTCGATGATAGATTGAACAAAGCAGAAACGTGATCACTCCGTGGCGATTTCCAATCTCATGAAGCGGATAGTTTTTCCTTTCGTAAGTCGGGTATCATTCCGAAGCCGGACAATAGAAAAACAATAGAAAAATTTAGTATAGAAAAAGCCTGGCTTGCCTTTATAATAATGAAGATTTAAAACACCCTGGCGAGTTAGGCTTTTTTTTCACAGTATAGGAAAGTATGTAAAATTTCACTAACTGCTGACAATTCCTTCCCTAGATAGAAAAGAAGAGATGACGACCGTAGGGAGGAATTTTCTTGATTCCCTCAGTTCAGGCTCATGCCATTTTTAATTAAGTTTAAAAAAGATTTCTCCGCATATTATCTCCCGGTCCTGTTTTTAGCCTCATTTTTCCTCTGGGCCTATTCTTTAGGCGGATTCTTTTCCGGTCGTTTAGCCATGACCTACGATGCCGTTTCCTATTATGAACATGTGAGATATTATCTCGATAATATCAGCCGCGGGGTGTATCCATTCTGGGATCCGACCCGGGATCTCGGGGTCCCCAATACCTTTTTTCTGCGCCGATTCGGTGAGTTTAATCCCTTGTGGTTATTCGTCCTCGTTTTGCATAAAATCGGGATGGTGTATCGGCAATCCTATCTGGCCATCGTCGCTTTTTATTATTTGATTGGCATGGTCGGATTCTTTTTATTATCCCAACGCCTCTTTCAGGACAACCGTCTGGCGTTTTTATCGTATCTGCTGATGTTATATTCCCCCGCAGGCACCCGGCTTTTTGATTCCTATCTTCATCTGATATTTGTACCGATGGTGTGGTTCTTTTATTTCCTGGTGTCGCTTAAGGATCAGTTATCCCTCTGGCCGGGGATCAAAGAGGAAGAAGACATCCCAAAGAAGAAATCCTTAAGCTCGGGGATCCGGTTTCATTTATTGGGATTGACCTTTTCCTTTATGATTATTCTGATCACTTATATCCCTTTTTATTTTCTCACCATATTAGCAGTTTTTTTAATGTGTTATTCCGGGATATACTTTCCGCAGTTGAGGCATTTTATCCTTTGTTTCGGTTCTTTCCTCCGATCCAATAAATTTTTTTCTTTCCTGTGTCTTGGATTGATCATCTTTGCCCTGATTCCGGGAATCATGTTTTATCTGGAATCGGCCAAAGGAGAAATGGTGCTTCCTTTACGACATGAAGGATCCTCATTGGATAATATGCTGGGAGTCGACATCGCTAATATTAACCGGGGAGGGGTGACCTCGTTTGAGCTTTCAGAGTCCATGTTCTCTTTTAGAAGAAAGGATGAGAATCTCCCCGGATCTTTGATCGGAAAATTTTATGTCCCCATCTTCGCTGTAATCATCCTGCTTTTGGGACTCTCCTGCCGGTTAAACAGAAAAATATTATTATTGTCCGGGTGGGCGTTCATCATCTTTTTAATCAGTCTTACGGATGCGTGTGCCTTTTATGAAGTCTTGTATAACCATATTTTCCTTTTTTAATTTTTTCCGGAATAAAACCCATTACATTGGGTTATTTGAACGTAAT
>CAYJUK010000264.1:0-2719 GCA_964373335.1 uncultured Planctomycetales bacterium
GTCTCACAATTTGTCGAATACGATCGAACAGAAAATCATAGACACGGTTCCTTCCGTTCGGGATGTGGTTGTTCACATCGAACCGGTGTCGCATGAGCATAATAAATAGGATTTAATTCAAGGGAGTGTTATGGCCAAAGGAAAAGTTCTAATCGTTGATGACGAACCCGCGTTTTTAACAATGCTCAAAGAATATTTTAAAACCCACGGGTACGATATTTATGTGGCGGCCAATCATGAAGACGCGATCAACTTGTTTCGGCGCTACCGGCCCAAAGTTGTGCTGCTTGATTTTAATATGCCGATTGTGACGGGGGAAAAATTTTTGCCGATACTCCAGAGTATCAATCCCATGATTCGCGTGATCGTGATTACCGGCTGTATTGAAGAGGAAGTAGAAGAGAAATTTAAGGGATTGGGCTATTTTTCCTTTTTTGAAAAAGGCAGTCTTTCCCTTGAAAAAGTCCGGGATAAAGTCGACGAAGCCCTAGCCTATTGATGCGTAATAGGTTAGCTCTTACCGCCGCCTACCCCATCAGCGCCAATGACGCTTTCTTCTAGATGATTATTATTCCTTGGACGTTAAGGAGGAATAGCCGAGAGAACGGCTCGCGGATTGTCATAGCGATAAACAATGTCTCTTAATACCTTAAGTGGATCCAGGTTCTTGAGGTGTGCCGTCTGAATGATGCTCATAAGGACGTTGTGATTTAAGACCCCTTTCTCCGAACGGTTGCCGAAGACAATTTTTCTTAAAATCACATTGGGTCTGATCTGTCGCTCGGCATGGTTGTTGTGATAATCAATGCCCGGATAATCCAGGAAGGTCAACAGTTCGTGCCTGTGGCGTTCCAAGCGTTGTGTCAGCCGTTTCAAGACCCGATGGGTAGGATTGGCCAGCTTTAAGTCCTCCAAGTCACGCTCAAGTTTTTTACGTCCTTTTTTAAGGCGTCGTCGCGGGATCTTTCGTAAAGCATAATCAGAAGCCAGAGCGGCGGCTTCTTGGATGATGCTTTCAAGCTTATCCGCAAAGCGCACGGCTTGTTTGTCGTCTGGGATTCTTTCACGAATTTTCTTAAGTTCCCTCAAAAGATGCACCAAACACCGCTGTTTGGCACGCGCCTCAATCTTATTGTAGGCTGAGAGGAAGTCGGCGATTAGAATACCGTCGAATTTTTTACCCAGGACTTCCTCTAAGTCTTTTTGACCGCGTCCTTTTAAGATCTGATTGATGGAGACGTTTTTGTCGGTGAACTTCCAAAGCCATCTGGTTTGTCCACTCATCTTCCAGCCGGTTTCATCGACGTGGAGGCATTTCGAGTGTTTCATTCTTTTTAGTAATTCTTCGTAGAGAGGCCTGGAGTACCGCGTCAGTTGATCTCGGAATCCAGGGATGCTGGAGGGAACTATCGTTAGCCCAAGAAGACTCTTAAAAAGCTTTTGAATGTCTCGGTCTGAGACTTTGATGTGGTACTTTAAGAAAATCGCAAGAGATTTGGCCCTTGGGCCAATGTAACTGTTGGGCAGTTCTTCCTTGCCGCGCCCTTCAACCTGACAGCCGCACTCCCCACAGTCGTACTGATGCTTCACAAAGCGCGTCGCCACTGTTTGAGTGATTAGGATTATGTCTTCCTGGATATGATCCTGGATTTTACCGGTGTCTTTTAAGTCATGCGACCCGCACCTGGGGCATTTTTTAAGTGTGACTTCTTCAATGTGACTGATATTACGAGGCTTTTTTCTAAACCATCCCAGGTGGCCTTTGGGCGCTCCAAGTTTTTTGGGAGGAGTCTCTTGGCTGGGCCTGTTATCGTTATCACCGTCTTTTTGCTTCTTCCGATTCCGGCCGAAGGTCTTTTCCCGGAATTCTTCCAGAGTATATTTAAGATAGGCGTTTTCCTCTTCAAGCCTTTGAATACGCTCTTTAAGTTCTTGATTCTCCTTCAAAAGATCGCGATTCTCTTTTTTCTTCCAAAACATTGCTAGCGATCCTCCAGGAATTTTTTAAGGTTGGCTTGGGATAATTCGTTCAAGAGATTTTGAAGTCTCCGGTAACGCAGGGCGGCCTCCATGATCTTGCCCTCGTGTTTTTTGGGTGTATACATCATGGTGGTCTTGCCCTTATAGCTTCGTGACAGGTAAAGCGAACGGTGCAATTGACCTTTGACACACCGGCAGTTGGGTTTGCCGCATAGACGGTTTAGGAAGACGGCAGATCCACGGATGATCTCGTGAGAGAGGGCGATTTGGCGGCGGAGCGCTTTATATATCTGAATGTAACTCACAAGTCAGATAATAACACAAAGACAGGCTCATTGGAAGCAATAAATTAGAAAGGGCTAAATCAGAATGATGCTATTCGGGAAGAGGTAAGGGCTAATCTATTACAAAACAAAGAGCAATTATCATAATATATTGATTTTATTATAGTTACAGTAATTTTTAATATTAATCAAATTTATTATGGTTTTTTTCGTTTTTGTTAATAGAATAATATTTAGATTTTATTATTTGATAATGCTAATTAAATATGGGATAATCTATTTGAGGATAAATAGTTATAGATCATTTTCAGATGTAATTAATGTAAATAAAAAAGTATTTAATAACTAGGGTGTTTATGGAAAATAAAACATTTCCTAACATTGAGCCATTAGACAAGCCATTTAGAAGCCGATGGTCTTTGCGTTTTAAATCCATCGCGATACTTTTGGTTATT
>CAYJUK010000265.1:0-2690 GCA_964373335.1 uncultured Planctomycetales bacterium
ATCTATCTATGAATAAAATCGAACTCAACAAGAAAAAAGATAAGGCCTTTAAAATCATCGGGATGGGGGCCACCCTTTTTGGATTAGTGATACTGGCGGTCTTGATCATTGATATCCTGAGCGACGGTGTGGGCCGGCTGCGCTGGGATTTTTTTACCAGTTTCCCTTCGCGCAAACCGGAACAAGCCGGGATCTTTTCCGCCTGGGTTGGGACTTTATGGATCATGATCACAACCGCCCTCCTGGCTATCCCGGTGGGAATCGGTGCCGGGATTTACCTTGAGGAATATGCCCCTAAAAATAAATTCACGGATTTTATCGAGATCAATATTGCTAATCTGGCGGGTGTCCCCTCGGTGATTTATGGCATCCTGGGATTGGGGCTCTTCGTCAGATTTCTCCATCTGGATCGCAGTGTGCTGGCCGGGGGGCTGACCTTGGCCTTGTTGATCCTCCCGGTAATTATCCTTTCCACGCGCGAGGCCTTGCGGGCGGTTCCCTTTTCCTTAAGGGAAGCCTCCTATGCCTTAGGAGCGACCCGATGGCAGACCATCCGTCAGCAGACTCTCCCGGTCGCGCTCGGGCCGATCATGACCGGGATCATCCTGGCGATGTCTCGCGCCATTGGAGAAACAGCTCCTTTGATCACGCTGGGGGCGTTAACCTATATCCCCTTTCTCCCGACATCACCGATCTCTTTTTCCCCGGAGGTCCCGTTTATCCATTTCAGTTTTCAAGGATTTATGGATCCCTTCACCGTATTACCGATTCAAATCTTTAACTGGGTATCTCGTCCGCAAAAAGGATTTTTGGCGGACGCGGCGGCCGGGATCATCGTCTTACTCTTGATCACACTGATGATGAACGCCTTTGCAATTTATTTACGTCATAAAAGTCAAAAAAGGTGGTAAGGCATGGCTGAAAATGTCATCATAGAAATTAAAAACATCAACACCTTTTACGGTTCCAAACAAATCCTCAAAAATATCTCGTTAGGAATTCATAACAACGCGGTCACCTCCCTCATGGGGCCTTCGGGATGCGGGAAGAGTACCCTCATTCGCTGTCTCAACCGCATGAATGATCTTATTGCCAATTTCCGTTTGGAAGGAGAGATCCTTTACAAAGGCCAGAACCTCTATTCAAAAGAGATTGATGTGAGTGATCTCCGGCGGGAAATCGGTATGGTCTTTCAAAAACCGAATCCTTTTCCTAAAAGTATTTACGAAAACATTATTTACGGTCTGCGCATTCAAGGGATCACCAATCGCGGCTATTTGGACAACGTTGTCGAAGACAGCCTGAAAAAAGCGGCCCTCTGGGATGAGGCCAAAGACCGTCTGCGGGATTCCGCCCTTTCTTTATCCGGAGGGCAGCAGCAGAGGCTGTGCATTGCCCGGGCCCTGTCCGTCAAACCGCAACTGATCTTATTCGATGAACCTTGTTCCGCCCTTGATCCTATCGCGACAGCCAAGATTGAGGAACTCATCGCGGAGTTAAAAAAACAATACGCGATCGCGATTGTCACCCATAATACTGCCCAGGCGGCCCGCGTGTCGGATTACACGGCATTTCTCTACCTGGGAGAACTTCTGGAGTTTGGTCCAACCGGCAGACTCTTTACAGTTCCTCAGGATAAAAGAACAGAGGCTTACTTAACAGGAAAATTTGGTTAATTTGCGGTATAAACCTGTCGATCCGTTCAGGGACAGATACACCAAACTAGGAGACATTTATGTTAAGTCAAAAGATTCATGAACTCAAACGTCAGTTGATAGAATACGCGACCCTGGTTGAAAATATGATCGACAAAAGCATCAAAGGACTGCTGGAGCAAAATGAGTCCCTCTTGCTTGAGGTCATGCGCCACGAAGAACCCCGGGCTAACCAGTTTGACCGCATCATTGATGAGCAATGCACCATCATCATCGCTCAGTATGAACCCCTGGCCAGTGATCTAAGAAAAGTTCTTATGATCTTAAAAATGAATAAAGATTTGGAACGGATGGCTGATCATGCCGTGAATATCTCTGAAAGCGGGATTTACCTGATCCGCGGATCTTTTGCCCCCTTAGCCGATATCCCTCTCATGGCCGAAACAGCGACAACAATGCTCAAAGACAGTATCAATGCCTTTATCAATGATGATGTTGTTTTAGCCAGCGCTGTCTGTGAAAGAGATTCCATTGTCGATAAGATGGGTGATGCCATTCTTAAAGAAATGATTTCCCTCATCCGGGGTGAAAAGGAAGAAGGGATCAAAAAGGCCCTCAACCTCCTCAGGGTCTCTCAAAATCTGGAGCGTATCGCCGACTTATCAACGAATATCTGCGAGGAAGTGATTTATATTGTTGAGGGCAAGGATATCAAACATCATTCGGGAAAAAATCCTGAAGGACAAGACAAATCAACCGATTTCAAGATTTAACTAAGTGACCCTTTCCTTTCTTCTTTCCATTCATGTCCCCACAATGAACCCTTTACTGACCAGGGAATATGCTGACTCAAGAGAAGATCTTAATAGTTGAACCTCTCCCATCTCGAATCCAAAGGAACACCCTTACATCTCGAAGAAATCCGTTTAAAAGACGTGGTTGCCTCGGTAACGATGTTAGCCTGGCCGCAGATGGAAAAAAACGGTCATTCGTATTTGATGGGCTGATAAATAAGAATATAAGAATAAGGGGAAA
>CAYJUK010000266.1:0-2681 GCA_964373335.1 uncultured Planctomycetales bacterium
GGTTTTATATGAAGATGACTGCCTGATCGTGTTTGACAAGCCCTCAGGAGTTTTGGTGATTCCTTCACCCCGCAAGGAAACCAATACGCTTTTTGATCTCGTGAACAAAGGCATTACGTCTAATAAATTGCATCCTTGCCACCGGTTGGACCGCGACACCTCGGGTGCGATCATTTTCGCCAAGGGCAAGCAGAACCAGCAATTGATGATGAAAGAGTTCCAGCGTTCGGCCGTTGCGAAGAAATATATTGCTTTCGTCCGCGGCCATTTGCATCGCCCGCAAGGAGAAATCCGGATCCCGATCAAGGATTTCCACCAGGAAAAATACCAGCGGCATCTGAAGCCAAAGCCGGCCACCACCCGTTACCGGGTTTTGCAGACCAGAAAAAAGTTCAGCGTGGTTGAGGTTGTCCCGCTCACCGGGCGGACGAACCAGATCCGTATCCATTTTAGCGAGATCGGCAACCCCTTGCTGGGTGAACGGATTTATGCCTTTGGAAAAGATTTTGACATTAAATTCCGACGTCTGGCGCTTCACGCCAGTCAAATCAAATGGCGGCATCCGGTTACCAAAGAATGGATTGAGGTGAAATCGGAATTGCCGGAAGATATGAGAAGTTTTCTGTAATATTGGGGACACACGACTGGCACCCCCGCCATCAGGCTGGGTCAAATGGGGGGCCGATAGTTAATAAATTTTTCGACGAAAAAAAATAAGAATACCGTCGAGAATTATAAAATAACATGGTAAAATCAACTTGTTAACTTAAAACAAGGAGATGAGCCATGGCTTACAAAATTCAAGATCGTATGCAACCAATCTTTCTTCCATCGACAATTGATGACTACATTGGACCGCAAGATCCCGTCAGGGTTTACGATGCTTTCGTCGACGCATTAGATTTCAAGGCTTTGGGCATTAGTCTGGAACCACAAGCTGGAGCTGATGAATATTATCCCAAAGATATGCTGAAACTAATCATTTACGCCTATTCATACGGTCATAGAAGCTCACGCAAAATCGAACGAGCCTGTCATCATAATTTATCATTCCAATGGCTGATGGGCGGAGGAATGCCCGATTACCGTTCGATTGCGAGATTCCGCAGCAAATATAAAGAGCAAATTAAAAAAGTTTTAAAACAATGTGTTTCTATCTGTCTAAATTTAGATTTAATCGAAGGCAATGTTTTATTTACCGATGGCAGTAAGTTTAGAGCCAATGCCTCGATTAATAATACAAGAACTAAAGAACAATGTGAAAAAACTCTTCAAAAAATCCATGAACAAATAGAGCAGCTGGTTGAAGACTCTGAGAAGATCGATGAGCAAGAAGAACCAGACTCTATGGTCAAACTGCATCAAAAGATCGAAGACAAAGAACAATTAGTGCAAAAGATTCAAAAAAGTTTGGAGCAACTGCAAGCCGACGATACAAAAGAACACATCAACAGCACCGATCCAGATAGCATTAAGGCCAAAGGGCGTCAAGGGACACACGCTTGTTACAACGTACAAAGCACCGTGGATGCTAAACACGGCTTGATTGTCCAGGCTGAAGCGGTCAGCCAAAGTAATGATTCCAATCAATTAAGTCCGCAGGTCAAACAGGCCGCAGAGACTATCGGACATAAGCCTAAACATTCTTGTGCCGATGCCGGGTATGCCAGCGTTCAGGATATTAAAAAGATCAATGAAGATATTAACGTGATTGTTCCCAGTCAAAAACAAGCCCAAGAACACAATGAGCGCGTTGCTTTCAAAGCATTCGATAAAAAGCATTTTGTTTATGACGAGCAAACCGATACTTATCTTTGTCCTGAAAATAAGATTTTAAAGCGACATGGCCTTGCTTCTGATGATTCAAATAAAATCATTTATCGCGCTCAAGGCAAAGAATGTCGGGTTTGTCCTCATTTTGGCGATCCTGATTCAGGCCAATGCACACAATCGTCCAGTGGACGACGAATTATCCGCCTGGCGGATGAAAAATTCAAAGAGCAGATAGAAGCCAATTATCTCAAGCCAGAAAACCAAGCCATTTATCAATTGCGTAAACAAAAAGTGGAACATCCTTTTGGACATATGAAACATAATTTAGGGGCCGGCCAATTTATGCTTCGCGGTAAAGATAAAGTGAATGCTGAAGTCTCTATTTTATCGACCTGCTTTAATATTGCACGCCTGATGACGATTTTAGGCGTATCACAGTTGATAACACGATTGAATAGTGCCTAAAAAAATTTAGAAAGAATAACAGTTGTTAAATTTCAATAAACAAAAACTAAAATTTTAAAAACATCCCATTTGACCCAGTCTGGTAGGCGGGGATCCACACTTATAACTGGATTCCCCCCGCCATGGCGGGGCGGGAATGACAATATAAAAGGTAGCCATGAAGATCATCAAAAATGGCAGCGTCACCACTCCTCGGGGATTTAAAGCCAACGGATTATATTGCGGCATTAAGCGCTCCGGCAAGCTTGACCTGGCCTTGATCTATAGCGAAAAACCAGCGACAACGGCTGGTGTTTTTACAATAAATTCGGTCAAAGCGGCACCGCTCATCGTGTCCATCAAACATTTGAAAAGCAACCGCTCACAGGCCATCATCGCCAACAGCGGCAATGCGAATTGTTTCACCGGAAAATTTGGCATGATTTATGCCGAGCGGTCGGCAA
>CAYJUK010000267.1:0-2676 GCA_964373335.1 uncultured Planctomycetales bacterium
GCTTCAGCGGCCAAAGCAAAATCCTGCTGTCAATCCAATTGGGACAGCAATGAAGGGAAAACATAGTTAAGCAATTTGTTAAAAATTTTTGAGTTGAGACCCGGCAGGATTTCCCTTCTCAGTGTAACATTACAGTAGAGTTGTCAATGGTGGTGAAGGACTGTTTTCGGGAGAGTATTTTTGAATTAGCCTCCAACCTGAAACATCTCGACTTTCGGAAATGTCCTATGATGGGAGAGGAACTCGGAGCGTAATTCGGAGTAGCGGTCTTTCCTCTTCTGCCAGATTTTAAGAATGATTTCTTGCAGGTTTTCGTCTGCTGTGCCGTCCCGCAGGGATTTTTTAAGATCACTCCCTTGACTGGCAAATAGGCAGGTATAAATCTGTCCTTCTGCCGATAATCTTAATCTTGTGCAGGTTTGGCAGAAAGGATGGGAGACTGAGGAGATAAATCCTATCTCTCCCCGCCCTCCTACGATCCGATAGCGGGAAGCCACCTCTCCGAAATAAAGCGGTTCCAGAGGTTCGATAGGAAAATGTTCAACAATTAAATTTAAGATCTTCAGCGAAGGGACAACATCCTCGCCTTTCCAATGATTACAATTGCCCACATCCATATATTCGATGAATCTGAGGACATGGGGAGTATCTCTAAAAAATCGAACCAGATCGAGAATGGAATCATCATTCACCCCTTGCTGGATGACCGTGTTGATTTTAATAGAATCGAAACCGGCTTTTTCTGCCGCATGTAATCCCTTCAGGATTTTTTCAACCGATCCACGATTTCCGCTCATTTTTTTGAATGTCTCGGGATTGAGCGAATCCAGGCTCACCGTGAGCCGTTTCAGCCCGCTCGCCTTGAGCTGGGCAGCGTATTCTGCCAAAAGGCTCCCGTTGGTCGTTAGGGCCAGATCATCAATTCCGGGGATTTCAGACAGACGTTTGATGAGATCACAGAGTTTGGGTCGTAACAGGGGTTCCCCTCCAGTCAATCGCACCTTCGACACGCCTAATCGGACAAAGATATTGGTTAAGCGAACGATTTCCTCGAACGTTAACCATTCCTTTTCCTTGAGAAAGGAATAGTTCTCTTCATATTTGTTCTCAGGCATGCAATAAGGACAGCGAAAGTTACAGCGGTCAATGACCGAAATCCTCACATCATGTAAGGGTCTCTTTAAGGTATCTAAAACTGTTTTTTTTTCTGGTATGTCAGGAGGTAACATGATTAAGCTAGAGAAGGTTAGCCCCATTATTAGAGGAAGACATCCATAAGTCAGTCAAGAAAATCTGGGATGGAGAACTTCCTCCCCATGAAATAGGGTTTCTGGGGTTTATTCGGATTATTCTGTTGAAGTCGACTTTATTTTTTCAAGGGCGGCTTTCATCGTATGCCAGCTTAAGCTGGCGCATTTAACCCGGGCAGGATACTGCCAAATGCCGGAGAAGACCGATAACTTCCCCAGATCATTTTGATCGCGGTCCGGATTGAGATCTCCTTTAATGAGTTTATGAAATTGATCAAAGAGGGATTGCGTTTCTTGCGGAGACTTTCCTTTGAGGCTGGTGGTCATCATTGAAGCCGAGGCCTTGGAGATTGCACAACCGTCGCCTACAAAGGAAATATCGGCAATGTTATTGTTGTCATCGATCTTAACGTAGACAGTCAAATGATCTCCACATAAGGGATTATACCCTTCCGCGTGATGAGTGCAGTCTTCAAGCTTGCGGAGATTGCGTGGATTTTTATTGTGCTCCAAAATCATCTGTTGATACAAATCTTGTCTCGGATCGAGTGTCATTGAAAGACGGCCTTTGCTTTTTTGATGGACTGAACAAGGAGATTGATCTCTTCGGTGGTGTTGTAAAAGGCCAATGAGGCTCGGGATGTCGCCGGGATATGAAAGTGTTTCATCACCGGTTGTGTGCAGTGATGACCGGTCCGGATGGCCACCCCTTCCTCATCAATAATCGTCCCCAGGTCATGGGCATGAATCCCCGGGATGACAAAAGAAAGTATAGAAGATTTTTGTTCGGCTGTTCCGATCAGTTTTAATCCATCAATAGATAAGAGGGCCTCGGTTCCGCAGGCGAGGAGTTCTCGCTTATAAGACCCAATGGGATTAAGCCCTATCTTAGTGACGTAATCAATGGCTGAACCCAGCCCGATGACATCGGCAATATTGGGGGTTCCGGCCTCAAACTTATAAGGTAAAATGTTGTAGGTCGTTTTTTCAAAACTTACCGAGAGAATCATATCTCCCCCGCCTAAAAACGGAGGCATTTTTTCTAAGAAGCCCTCTTTCCCATAAAGAACCCCAATACCAGTTGGGCCAAAGAGCTTGTGTCCCGAAAAGGCAAAAAAATCACAATCCAAATCTTGAACATCAATAGGAAGATGACTCACTGCCTGGGCGCCGTCAATCAGAACGGGGACTTCGTAGTCATGGGCTTTTTTAATGATTTTTTTGATGGGATTGATGGTCCCTAAGGAATTGGAGATATAAACAATCGATAATAATTTGGTTCTGGGATTCAGAAGCTTAAGAAATTCTTCCCAGATCAATTCCCCGCGCTCATTGATGGGGATGACTTTTAAGACACATCCCTTTTCTTGGCATAGGATCTGCCAGGGAACGATATTGGAATGATGTTCCATCTCGGAGATGAGGA
>CAYJUK010000268.1:0-2648 GCA_964373335.1 uncultured Planctomycetales bacterium
CTGCGGACTCCTGTGGCCGGGGTCGGCCCGGTGGCTGCGGAGGTGCCTAAAGTGGTAGTGTTGCCTGTTGGGGTCTCCAATTGGGAGGTGTCGGGGAGCTGTCGGTCTTAATGTCCGGAAGTTGCCGTCTCTTTGATCCGAGGTTCTCCTATAATAAATTTTTATACCCTAATTCGAGTGAATGGTTGACAGCGTTCAATTCCTGAAATAAAAGTGCTTCTAAGGTGGGCTGAGTTTGGGCTGCAGTTGCAGCTCTAGTTGTGCTTTTTCTTTGAGGTTGAAGCGGTCGTTGATCCACTTGATGCACTGGTCGTTCCGGTCGAGGTCCCGGTGCTTGTTGAGACTGAAGGCAGGGAATCAGAGGATGTTGGCGAACTTCTCAATGCAGAGGATGTTGAATAATGATCCGGGAAAAGCAGATCACGGTAGAGTTGTTGGTTTAGTTCATTGTTATTAGGACACATGACATAGAGATCATTATGATCTCGGCGTCTTTGGCCGGCTTCTTCAGCAATGGGACTTGGGCCTGGCGACATCCCTCGTCCTGGCTCGATATCATAAAGCCCGGGCGTTAGGGTGTTGACATGAATATCCCCATGATAGACATTCGCGGTGCGGTCAATCGTAAAACCAGCGACACAGGTGTAAGGCTGTTCTATTCCTGTCTCTGTAGCCGAGCGGACAGCAAAAAATTCCGTCGCGTAAAAGGACGACAATTTATACAGATCCCCCATTTCTCCATAGAGATTATTGGCCAGCAAATCTTTGTAAGTGGGAAGATCAGCCAGGAAAAATTTATAGTTGCTGTTGCCATCTGCATTTCTTCGAGGCGATTCCCAGTTGATGCCATCAAAGGACGGCATAACTGAATCATTCGATTTGGCCTGAACTTCAATATAATAAAATAACCCATCCGGGCGTTGATTCCCATCCCCATCAACAAAGATTGTGGCTAGAACCCTTTGACAGGTTTGGCTCTGGATGGTGGGTTCCACCCGACATTGACAGCGCTGCCCATCACAATCCCCAAACGGAATAGACGGGGTCTCAGTTTTCTTATAAACCCATTCATTAATATCAACAATTTTGGCCGGATCCGGGGTTCTGTTTTCTTGAATCCTGGGGGTGAGTCCCAGCACTAGATCCAGATGCTTACCATTCAAGGCCATCGCGGTTACATCCAGGACATGCTCTCCATAGTTCAGGTTAAAACCAGAGGGATCTCGGGGATCTTGCTCATTCCAGTAATCACTGCCGATATTTTCCCCAAAATTGAGATCAATATTCCGTGTTGGCAGAAGCGGTACCTCTTTGATGGAACGGGCTAAATGGGAAACGGCAAACTGCTCCAATTCAGTTTTGATCCCTTCCACAAAATCATTGTCTAAGCCGAATTGAGGAAGCCCGCGGAAGACATCGCACAACAAAATAGGGTTGCCATTCTCATTACAGATGATATTTGTGTCGGCAGAAGGTTGTTTAAATTCGTTAATTCTCCTTTTGGGGTCGACAGTCATGGTTATATCCGTGGTTATTGAATCTTCCTGAAAAGGTGTCCCCAGTTTTGTTAAGAAGATGCTCTCGGCAAGGGTGAATCCTTCATTCGATTTTACTCGAAGAGGCCGGTGCCTTGGGTATAAAGGAACCGTATAATTAAAATTAGCCACCAGGGTGTTGATCAAAGGGGTTTTTTTCGGGATCGTGGTGTCTGTCACCAAAAAGTTCAACTCAACCTGGGCTGATCCCTGGGCAACAAGATCCTGGATATCAAAGAATCCATCATGATTCCTATCGATGAGTTCTTCCTCTATCTTGCCAAAATTGATCCAGGGATGATCAATCGGTAAGAATTTATAACTCAATCCGGTAATGGACAGATTTAAAGGATTTTCGGGGTCTGTTGAGCTGACCCTCCGTATCTTAGGGATAAAATCTGGAGAATCCCGGATGGGAATTATCTTTTCATCATTAGTATATCCGTCTGACCACAAGGTCGCCAGCCAGGCATTCACATAGGTTTGCGGGATTTTCATCCGTGCGAACCCTTCTTCAACGCTGGCGGGTGAGTTATCGGTATTGAAGGAATTGTGATCAAAAACCGTATAATCTTCCTCAAGGATCTTTCTGAGAGGAAGTTTAGTAAGCCGTGAGTCTTTGAGAAAGGTTGACGGCAGGGTATGGCTTAAGGTTCCGGAGAACCGCAGGCGGTCTCCTTCGACTTCTGTCCCCTGGGTTAATCCCGGGTTGGCGGCGAAATCCTTGGTGGAGAAATCCGTAGAGATCCCTAAAGGGGCACCGGTTCCGCGCAGGCGGCTGGGACGATTAAAGATTTGCAAAATGGACGCGGTGGTTTTCCGGGCATAGTAATCCAGCAGTTTGCCCCATTGAACATCCAGCCCCTGGTTATCAACTTTACTAGCGTAATCATAACTGCCATGCCAGTGATTTTGTTCCATTTTATCCAGGGCATAAATTAATATTCTTTGAAATATTTCTCTCGGTTCATGTCCTTTAGCAAGTCTTAAGTACTGATCTAAATATCGATTAGCAGAACTACTATAGTGAAAGGCTCCTCCAGGCATTTGAAGATCACGGCTCCCAAGAAAGTAGACTCCAGACACTGGAGGAAATATCTCCGAATATCTAGG
>CAYJUK010000269.1:0-2643 GCA_964373335.1 uncultured Planctomycetales bacterium
GCAGCATTATACCCGGCAAAGGCAGCACAGATCTTCATGACATGAGTTAAGGGAATCTTCTGCTTTTTAAAAACCAGATTAATTTTAATGCGGGGATCAACATTTTCGGTATTGATAATCGGAGGGATAAAATCATGGTGAAGTGCAAGAAGTAAGATAACCGTTTCAAGCAAAGCACTTCCCCCTAAATTGTGCCCGATGTAAGGCTTGAATGTTGTGACAGGGACACGCAGGCCAATTGTATCTTCAATCGCCTTTGCTTCATAAAAATCACCGGCCACGGTGCCGAATCCATGCGCGGCGATTAAATCGATTTTTTTTGGACTAACCCGGCTATTGGTCATTGCCTCCATAATTGCTTCGTGATAAGAAAAACTTCCTAATTTCGGCCTCGATATCTGCCAACCCTCCAGCCGAAATCCACCCCCCAAATATTCCGCATAAATCGGTGCCTGGCGTTTTCGGGCATGATGATAATCTTCCAAAACTAACGCCGCTGCCCCTTCCCCCATCACAAGCCCTTTGGCATCTTTAGAGAATGGCTTTATCTTTCCATCATCTTGGTACATATTATTCATTTTAAACCATAAATGTTTATAGATATTGGCGTGGTCTCCCGCGGCAACAATCGCGATGGGAACTTTGCCGAGCTTAATCATATCGCTTGCGGCCTCAAGGCCATACAACCCCGAAGCGCAGGCATTATTGATAAATAAGGAATATTTATGGATATTAAATGCTTTAGCAATATGAAATAAAAACATAAACGCCTGCATTTCGTATCCGCTTTTGATAATTCGATAATAGATGGAATTATAAAAGGCCTTCCGGCTTATTCTTTTTTTTGACTGCGCTTGTTTATATGTCTCCTTTAATACCTGATCACAAAAATTTTCTACACCGGGGCTTTCATTCGCAACAACCAGCCCTGCCGGCGGGGCCTTTGTATCATTAAAATCAATGCGGCTGTCATCACAGGCCAGCTTAACTGCGGCTAACATATAGTTCAAATCCATGTCTGCGGCTGAATCCTTGCAGTCGTCAATAAATCCTAAGACATCACCGTTAATCCCGAATTGTTGGATATTAAAATTTTTGATTTTATGAACATAAAACTCATCCCAAATCTCCCCTTCTAGGCGCACCTTTATTTTTTCAACATTAGTCCGCTGCTTGAGGATACCGTCCCAAAAATCTTTCTTTCCAATCCCCGGTGATGCCACAGGGCCAATGCCGGTTATGACGACTCTTTTATTTTTCGTCATTTTTTCTTTTCTCTGTGAAGAATTATTTTTGCTGTATCTCTTCCTAAATGCATCACACCCGAGACCCCCTGAACCAATGTCGCCCAGTGGCTTGTCTGATATAAATTTTTTATAAACGTAGTTTGGGCTAAGCCGGGCAGCGCGAATTGAGAAGGGGTTTCGGCCCAGCCGTAAGACGCCCCGCGATAGTTACGGGTCCATCCATACAAAGAATAGGGTGTAGCTACGCCTTTAAATACAATTCTATTAGAAATCTCCGGGATAATTTTTTTAATCTTTCCCAAAAAAATTTCTTTTAATTTTATTTTATGCTTTTGCCAATATTTCGCTGTTTTATATGGAGCATTTGTCATGGCCAGTATACTCTTTCCATCCGCCAAAACACGCACTAAAAACCATCTAAAATTTTCGATTCCTTGCGTCATTGCTTCCGTATATATATTGTCGATATCGTATGATGCCAGCGGCCATATATTGGTTAATGGCTTTAGAGTATCGACTTTTTTATTGAGACCCAAATATAAAATAAACATTGAGGCGGAAGGGACTAGATTGTTTATTTGTGCAGTTATCTTTTGATTAATTTCCTTCTTGTCAAAAAGGTCGAAGAAAAGCTGTTTGGAATCGATATCGGAAACAACATAGGCGCTCGGAATAAAACCATTTTTTTTAGTGGTAACCCCCTTAACGCTCTTGTGTTCGATGTGGACTTTTTCAACCAAGTCAGATAGCAAAAGCCTTCCCCCCAATTCCTTAAACCTCTGGGCCAAAATATCCGGAAACTTTTGAATACCGCCGACAGGGTAATATCCCCCATCCAACATAAACTCTTTGTAAAATTTTATAGCTGTGAATGCACTGATCCGCGAAGCGGGCAACCCCGCGTTTCCTAAAACGAAAACGGACAGGATGGCTTTTAATTTATGGTCTTTAAAATAACGGCTCAATATGTCTTGAAAAGTGTACTTACGAAGAAGCGCATGGTCTTCTTTATCACTGTCCAAATATCTAAAGAATCTTATTATATTTTTTTGTTCCGGTGGAAAATTGTCACAAAACTCTTTAATCGTCTTATCCAATTCATTCCAAAAACTAATTTTATAATCATTTGTAAAAACCGTATCTGACGGATTGTGGCGTTCAATGTTAATTCTTTGGTCGACCTTCAATTCCTTCAAAATTTCCCAAAGAATACCTCCCTTCCGAAAACTACTCAAGGAGTGAACACAGGCATCAAAATAAAACCCTTTAACCGAGAATGACATGCAATATCCGCCCGGCCTAGGATTTTCTTCGACAATCAATACTCTTAATCCCTTCTGTGCCAAATAACAGCCGCAAACCAGTCCGCCTATGCCAGCCCCAATGATGATGACAT
>CAYJUK010000270.1:0-2616 GCA_964373335.1 uncultured Planctomycetales bacterium
ATTCTTGATAGCATGTTAAAGCTTCCTCAATCCTCCTTTAATAAAATTGTTAATGGTTCAAAGGAGAAAATTCATATTTCTGGGCCAATTCAACCAGATGTAAAAGCGAATAATGAGGCTGTTGCTTCATAAGATGACCTATTAGCTCATTAAACAAGTTCTAACGTCGTTCAGCCAGCGACCCTTTATAGGACGCCAATTCGAAACTGAGGCGTCAGAGGCCAAAACCTCATCCTGACTTATGGTCGGGGTGGGGTTTTTCTCAGGAATTGGCTGTATACAAAATTAAAGATGACAGTGAGATCGTCCTATTAAAGCAGTTTTCCGGAGAAGCTGAAGGCATCGCCAGTCGTCTCGATGGGCATAAGGTCGAGGTGGGTACTGGCTTCACCGATAAGAATGTCGGTCATATAGGCTTTGATCAGACTCATCTTGAGATATGGGAGTACAAGGACGGGAAATTTGTAAAAACTTCAGAAAAAAATATCCCGCATATTTTGTGGAATAAATCTTGGGATGAGTATTATTTTAGTAGTCCAAAGTAATCTTGTATCAGACAATGGTTGGGTTAGCAGGCTTCAGGATCAATTTAATCTGCCTAAGCCAGCGACTGCAGATAGCTATGATTAGAGATTATTATAGAACAACATTTTTACTGGCATTTTTCATCATATTCTTTCTTGTGGGGATGCCCGGGGGTGTGTCAGCTCAAGAAGGCGAGTTAGGCGATGAGAGCTGGACGGTGGAACCAAGGGCGGGCCGACTGTTTTATTTTACCCATGGAGCAATTGTCTGGGGGCATGAGTTTGGGTTTTTCAAGGACACGAATGATTGTGACAGAGATACGCTCTGGTTGACCTTTAGTTCCTCCGAAGAAAAGGTCAAGGATTTCATAGGCAAGGATGTTGTGATCTCGTTGAATGTGGATGGGAAGGATTTCAGGATCAAGCTTCCAATGTTGACCGCAAATACTCTGGCCTTTACTCATATCATGATGTTTACGAATTTTAGCCCGGAGGAGCAGTTGATTAACTCTTTAATGAAGGGGTGTTATATGAAGGTGCAGATCGTAGAGCCAAAGGAATTAGAGGCATTGCTGGACATTAAGGAGGATCAGTTTGGTTTGGAAGGTTTTGTTGCCAGTCGAAAAGAGGCCAAGACAGTCTGTGGTGAAAATTCACCGGATACTATGCAAAAGGAGGAGGATCAGGCTCAGTTAGTTCCGGCTGGCCGCGATAGTTGAGTGGGGAGTTTTAAATTTCGCTTTGACACATGTCAGGATGTAACATAACATGTTAAATTATGACAATCTATCAACCACGCGAAATTACGAAAACATTAATTGAGTCGCTCGAAAACGTGCCGGTGGTGGTGCTTTCCGGAATGCGCCAGACTGGCAAAAGCACTCTTCTATTAAACCAGCCGCAATTAAAGAAAAGAAGGTATGTTAGCTTCGATGATTTTAACACTCTCGAATTAGCCCGCAGTAATCCGGAGGAGCTTTTGTCCGGTAAAGAACCCATTACTATTGATGAAGCGCAAAAGTATCCTGAAATCTTAAATGTTATAAAGAAAGAAGTGGATAGAAATCGCAAGCCCGGGAGATTTCTCTTAAGCGGATCGGCTAATTTCCTGCTCCTTAAAAAGATCGCCGAAAGCCTGGCTGGCAGGGCAGTCTATATTACTCTTCATCCATTTACTCGAAGGGAAATGCTTGGGTGCATTAAAGAAAAACCGGCCCTCGCGCATTTTATTGATACAGGCGCGTTTCCTAAGCGTGAAATCAATCCTGTTTCGTTAAAGGAAATTTTAAAAGGCGGCATGCCTTCAGTATGCCTTGGTCAGGTAAAAAAGCCGGAAGTGTGGTTTCGCGGCTATGAACAGACATATCTCGAGCGCGATATCCGCTCCTTAGCTCAAGTGGCGGATTTGGTTTCATTTCGAAATCTTTTGCATCTGGTGGCTCTTCGGAATACAAAAATTTTAAACATAAGTGAGCTTGCTCGTGACGCGAAACTAAACGTTGTCACTGCCTCGCGCTATCTTTCGCTCATGGAGGCTTCATTTATTTTAAGCCGCATCCAACCCCATCTTAAAAATAAAACAAGCCGGCTTATTAAATCTCCTAAAGTATATTTATCCGATACAGGGCTGTCCGCTTACCTTGAGGAAATCAAAGATTCAAATGTAAACGAGATGGCAAGAGGGGCGTTGTTGGAAAGTTACGTGGCGCAGAATTTAGAGGGAATATTTTCCGCTTATTATCCCGACGCGAAGATTACCTATTGGAATATTCAGGGTAGATACGAGGTGGATTTTATTATAGAGGTGGGCGGCCAAACGCTCGCGATTGAAGTAAAAAGCGGCAGCAGGTGGAAAGAAAGCGATCTTGCAGGCATAAAAGCGTATTTAGCCAGCAATAAAGAATGTCTGGGTGGATTATTGGCTTACAATGGCCGCGATGTCTTAAAGCTTGGCAAAAACATATGGGCTGTTCCGGTTAATTTATTGTTAAGTTAGCTCAATGTTAAGAGGCCATTAAACAGGTTCTCAGCCAGAGGCTGATCCGCCTTTGGCGTATAACCTTCTTCAGCCAGCGACCCGGATATCCAACCC
>CAYJUK010000271.1:0-2578 GCA_964373335.1 uncultured Planctomycetales bacterium
GAGATCTACACTTCTACATACACACTCTTTCCCTACACACGCTCTTCCGATCTATAAGCGGCAAATAATCTTTCGTATGATAAACGCGGCCCCAAAAACAATTCAGGAGATTTATAAAAAAGGAAGGTTAGAATGACATTCAGAACCAGGGCAAATATCCCGGCGAGGAACAAAAAATTGTTCATAAACCAGGCGGCTTTGATTAACCTTTGCTCTTTCTCAGATAAATCCATAATATTCAAATGACAACAAACTTTTGGGTAATAAAAACTGCATAAGCAACTAATAATTGTGCTGATAAAAAGATAATAATCTCAACCATACCCCATAACCACACTCTGCAACGAAAAATAGAATAATTCTACCAGCACCAATAAATCGGCAATAAGGTCTCCCCTCAGAACTTCCCTGTTGATCCAAAGAGACTGATGACAGGCTGTTCAGGAACAGACTGTCCCACGATCTTCAAAGAAAAACGTCCCTCCCGAGAATAACTGTCACCCGCCTTACCGATTTTCCCGCTCCTCAATTTGGGCCTTGGCCTTCAATTCATTCCATAACGGCTCAAGTTCCAAATTTTCACTCCACTTCTCTAAATAATCCACGTCCAGCTTCTTGAATTGGACCTCAAAAATTCGCAGGGCATCCGTAAATTGTTTCTCACTTCCACCGGATCGCTTAGCCCATTTCAGCTTCACCAAAATCATGTCTTCCGGGCTCGCCACCTGCATATGAATCCCCATGGCTTTTTCTTTCTGTCGTCTCGCGAAACGGGACTGATCAAAGGGATCATCCGTCAATATCCAAAAATCCACCTTGTCGCCTTCTTCGGCGTCAATGAGATTAAACATGTCTTTCTTCTTAATGGCCGCGGACATACTTTCTTTGTCTAAATAAAACCGCGGGGAAAAGAATACTTTTGTTAAATGATGAATATCGGAATCTTTGATAGTCACGAGGATATCAATGTCGTGCGTCGATCGCGGTTCTCCGTGAAAACTGGAGGCCACAGATCCAGTAATCATATATCCAATCTTAGCCTGTTCGAGCGTTTCAATGACTTTGTTCAGTAATTTCTGTTGTGACACTTTTCAAGGCGCTCCAGATAAAGTTTGTGAAATTCTTTTTCAGGGAGATGAGAAAAATTTTTGCGCAGGCCGTCGATAAAAAGCCGTTTCGAAAAATCAGAAAGTTCAAAAGCCTTCAGCATCCTTTTCTCCGGAGTCATCGCCCGCAAGGCCCTGATGTAAATGCCATGGTTGGGACGCGGCTTCATGTTCATATGATCTCTCCTGCTCACTTTATTCATTAACAATCGCCACGACCCGAGCCCATCCCGCGCCGGCGGAGCGGACTTTCAACGGTAAACAGAAAACGGTAAATCCAAAAGGCTTGGGGATCGCTTCCAGCTTGGACACTTCTGTGACAACCGCTTGATTCCCGGTTCATTATTCAGAAATTCTCCTGCGGTCATTTTTTTCTAATTTTCATGGAGCTGTCGCGCCTTGAGCACTTGTGCTGGATGCACTGCGTCTTGATTTAAGAATTATTACAAGCCTCACATAGAGGAATAACCTGGGCCTGCTTTCGCGGGTCAGCTTCAATTTTTTCAAATTGTTTCAGTTATTTTTTATTAATGATAATAAGTTCTCCACAATTTCGGCAAGCATCGCCTGCTGCGACACATTCTTGATTCACTCGACATCGAAAAAATTTTTTTGGAAGTTTAATTATAGGAAACGGCTCTGCCGCGGCTAATCCCGTCTCCCCAAGGATCAAAAGCCCGATACCTGCAGTTAAAACTATAGTTTTATGATTAAATCTCATGTTGTCTTAGAAAATAGTAAAGTGTCGCGACCTGCCTTACACAATCGCCACCACCCGAGCCCAGCCTGCTCCCGCATTTCTTACTTTAACCGGCAAAGAACTAACAGTAAACCCGTATGATTTGGGAATAGCACCAAGATTACCCAATCGCTCCATATGACAATACTCTCTTCTGCGTCCCAAAAAATGCGACGGCCAAATTTTTGATTTGTCTTTTGTGCTTAAGAATTCCTTGAACATGTTAAAACACGGCCGGTCTAAGCCGATGGTGTCGATGCCCATCATTTTAACACCTTGATCTAAAAGATATTCCACCGCCTCCGGCATCATGCCGACGTATTGATTGACATAATCATCGGTGCCCAGCAGTTTATCGCCACCGGTCCAAATCAAAACAATATCCATCGGCTTTAATCGATAATTAATCTTTTTGAGCGCCGCTTCCACATCCTCGCGTTCAATCACCTCCGGATATTTCATATGCGTGAAGTCCAGCCGCACGCCCGGGCCGTAACACCATTCCAGTGGGATATCCATGATCTGCTTGGCCGGCTTGCCCTCGCAGAGCGATCCGTAATGAAACGGCGCGTCAACGTGAGTACCCATGTGCACCGAAGCGTTGACGACTTCCAGCGACAGCATCTCGCCGTCGGGAATCTCCTCCGCGGTCGCCACCCGCTCCCCGCGATCAAACCGCTCCTGCCCGCCGGGCTGCTTGTGCATGACCACCCAGTTGAAGTGCTCAACGCCG
>CAYJUK010000272.1:0-2578 GCA_964373335.1 uncultured Planctomycetales bacterium
GTGCTGAATTGGGGTAAACAAGCATTTTCTTAATACGAAATTTTGATTAATTAGTGGTATAACCCCCGCTCACCTTAAAATGATCCTGGAGAAGCCGGGGGTTAATTCGGCCAACGAGTTACGTTCGCTAACGTTCCGTAAGTCGCGGCCTCATTAATGTTTAAAGTGCCGGGTTCCGGTCATGATCATCGCGATCTTCGCACGATCCGCGGCCTTGATGACATCGTTATCAGCGATGGATCCTCCCGATTGAATAATCACCTGAATCCCGGCCTTAGCGGCTGCCTGGACCGTATCAATCTTAGGGAGAAATGCCTCGGATACAAGGATAGCTTGGCGGGCCTTTGTCCCAGCTTTTTTAATCGCATTGACGGCGCTATCGATGCGGCTGGTCTGCCCGCACCCAATGCCGACTGTTCTGGTTCCTTTGACAATGATGACCGCATTCGATTTGATATATTTAATGACCTTCCAGCCAAAGATGGCGGAAGCCATTTGGCCTGCCGTTGGTTTTCTTTGAGTGACAACCTTCCATTGGGAAAGATCTTCTTTCTTCTCATCCTGTTCTTGAATCAAAACACCGCCGGTAATTGTTTTGATGTCATAAGCAGAAGGCTGAATATCCCCAAAATTAATCTCCACAATACGCATACTTTTTCTTTTGGATAAAATCAGGAAGGCCTTCTTTTCATATCCGGGGGCGATGATACATTCCATAAATCCACCTTTAGCGATCACCTGGGCTGTCGCCCCATCAACTTTTTTATTCAATCCGATGATGCCTCCAAAGGCCGATACCGGATCTCCAGACAAAGACTGCTGATAGGCGGCCTTCAGTGTTTTATCAGCCGCGATTCCCGTCGGATTTTGATGCTTGACAATCACCGCCGCCGGTTCAGTGAAATCCTTAATCAAAGTCAATGCCGTATTCAAATCGAGAAGATTATTCAATGATAACTCCTTGCCCGAGCGCTGTTTCATCTTTTTAAGCCCGCCCGGCTGATCATCTTCGTAGAATGCCGCCAGCTGCTGGGGATTTTCCCCGTAGCGCAAGTCCTGAAACTTCTTGAGATGCAGCGTGAGCTCATCAGGAAGCCCCGAAAAATCAGGGCTTCTGCGGCGATGGGAAAAATAGTCATAGATCACCTTGTCATAATGGGCGATGCATTGAAAGACTTCGATAGCCAGATTCAACAGGACGGTATCCGAAAGGATCCCGCTATTCATATCGAGTTCTTTCAAGATCTCTTGATAGCGGTCGGGATGACAGACCACCGCGACACTTTTGTAATTCTTGGCCCCAGACCGCAGTATGGCCGGCCCTCCGATATCGATATTTTCAATGACCTCATCCAAAGAAATATTTTTCTTCTGAATCACCCGCTCAAAAGGATAGAGGTTAACCACCGCCATATCGAGAGGCAGAATCCCATGCCTTTTCATCTGTTCTTCGTGTTCCGGCTTGTCTCGTAAGGCTAATAAGGCACCGTGAATCTTAGGATGCAATGTCTTAACCCGGCCGTTGAGGATTTCAGGGAATCCAGTATACTGGGAAACTTCTTGAACGGGGATACCAGAGTCTTTCAGGGTCCGTGCTGTTTGTCCAGTTGAAATAATCTCTACCCCCAAGGCCAGTAAGCCACGGGCGAAGTCCAGTATCCCCGTCTTATCGTAAACACTGATTAAGGCGCGTTTAACTTTAATCATAGTTCTTTAAGATCAATGAGTGTCTTTCGTATTGAGCGGTCTGAGAGAGCCGGAGAGGCGAAACTTTGTCACCGATATTCCCGGGGACAAGTATCCTATTCCAAGATACATGTCCCCGGAATGAATATGAATATGGCTAGTAGACTGTAACAGAAATTTATGATCCAATACGTCATTCCCCTCCTATCCTCCCCCTCAGGGAGGAAATGCAAAAATTTGCCTGACAGTCTACTAGCCCTTGATGAATTTAATAATCTCCTGCAAAAATCGGGGAAGATCTTCTGGTTTACGAGACGTGATCAGGTTTTTATCAACCACCACTTCCTGATCTGAATATAGAGCCCCCGCGGCGGTGAGATCATCTTTGATGGCGTAAAAACATGTAACTTGCTGACCCTTCACAATCCCGGCCGACACTAAAACCCATCCGCCATGACAAATAGAGGCCACGAGCCTTCCTTTTTGATAAGTCTCTTTGACAAAGTTCACGACTTCCGGGAAGCGTCTTAAAAAATCCGGGGCCCATCCGCCGGGGATAATCACACCCGAAAAATCATCTGCTTTCACTTTTTGAATGGGGGCATCCACAGAGACCGGATACCCTTCCTTGCTGAGGTAAACTTCTTTTGTCCCCGTCCCGATCACTTGGGCAGGGATTCCTTCCTCCTTGAGTCTCAATTTGGGATACCAAACCTCTAAGACCTGGTATTGCTCTTCTACTAAAATTGCTATCGGTTTAGGAAAATTTTTCATCGCTGACGTCCTTTTTGACAATTGAATTCTTCCGGAAGTTTCTCTTATTATTTATTATACTTGTTCAGTAGTGTCCCGTTTAAAATTTTATAAATCTTGTAATTTGTTATTTTAAATA
>CAYJUK010000273.1:0-2569 GCA_964373335.1 uncultured Planctomycetales bacterium
TCTGCTACGCCAGAAAGAAGATAAACAAGAACTTTACGAATGTTATTCATTATTTGGCGGCCTTCTTCTACGGCAGCGGCAATTGTCTCAAAATTATCATCTAACAATACCAGGTCCGCAACATCGCGAGCTACTTCTGTTCCTGAACCCATGGCAATACCGATATCCGCTTGTTTGATGCTGGGCGCGTCATTCACGCCGTCACCGGTCATGGCCACCACCTCTCCGATCTCTTGAAACGCTTTCACAATTCTCATTTTATCAAGAGGAGATACGCGAGAAATGACCCGCAAAAATGGCAGACGCTTTTTTAAATCCGCGTCGGAAATCATTTGAAGCTCTGAAGAATCAAGCACGCTTTCTTTCTCAACACGAATACCAACTTCTTTCGCTACGGCTTCAGCTGTGCCGCGATGGTCGCCGGTCATGACTATTACCCTTATGCCGGACGCTTCCACATTGCGAATTGCTTCTTTAACACTGGGTCTAACCGGGTCACGCAAAGTAATTAAGCCCCGGAAAGAAAGCTCCGTTAACTCTAAATTCTTTGAGAAAGAAAAATCCTCCCTTTTTTCAATCTCTTTAATCGCAACCCCCACAACAAGCTCTCCGGATTCAGCAAGAGAATCGATTTCTTTTAAGGCATTAATTTGTTCTGTATCGCTTAAGGTTGAATGCTTGATAAAAATATCCGGCGCGCCGAAGAAAACAAGTAAATGTTTCTCTCTGTCGTGAACAAGGGACGCAGAAAATTTATTGACCGCGTTAAACGGCAAAAAATTTAAAATTGATGTTTTCTTTTTGACATCATCAACGAATATGCCCCGAAGCGCGGCGGATCGAACGAACGCCGTCTCCAATATCCTCCCGCTAACCCGCCACTCTGGAACCGGGTCGCCGGGATTTTCTACTAAGACGTTGGTGTTGATGAGAGCCAATTCAAGCAGGTTTTTTCCCCCCGACGACAAAGTGTCGGGGCCCCGACCAGAGTGTCGGGGTTCTCCGTCCACAACCGGAAGCACCTTACTCAATTCCATTTTTGCCATCGTCAATGTCCCGGTTTTGTCGGTTAAAATCACGGTCGTACTGCCTAATGTCTCCGCCGCAATTAACTTTCTTATGACGCCCTTGCGCCGCGCCATACGCTGCACTCCTATCGCTAAAATCACCGTCATGGCCACGGGCAGGCCTTCCGGAACCGCTGAAACGGCAATCGCGACAGACGTCAGAAACATTTCCACTCGTGAATATCCCAAGGCAAGGCCTACGCCAAAGATAATTAGGGTGAGAAAACACAGAAAAATTCCCGCTCGGATACTGAAGCGTTCGATTACGGTTTGTAACGGCGTTTCTTCTCTTCGTGATTCGGCCACCAAGGTCGCGATTTTCCCCAGTTCGGTCGAAAAATCAGTGCGACACACCACCGCGGTGCCAATGCCCTGGGTAATCAGAGTTCCGGCAAAAACCATCGGGGATTGGTCGCCAATAGATGCGTCGGAATTAACCGTGTCGATTGATTTAACTACCGGTAAGGACTCCCCGGTAAGAATAGCTTCATCGGTTTGTAAGTCATTAACGAATAATAGCCGTCCGTCCGCGGGAACGCGATCTCCTTGAGTGAGCTGAATAATATCCCCCGGCACTAAATTGGCGGCGTCTATTTCGCGTTCCACGCCGTCACGAATAACTCTGGCCCGCTGCTTAAGATAGGTTTTAAGCTCCGCCAAGGCCTTCTCGGCCTTATACTCCTGATAAAAACCCAGGGCGGCGTTGGCTATCACGGCGGCAAAAATAAAAAGGGCGTCGCGATAATGAGCAATAATGAACGTGACAATGCCGGCAAACAGCAGAATCAAAATTAGCGGGCTTTTGAATTGATTTAAAAAAATAAAAAGACCGGTGGCCCGTCGGGGTTTTTCGATAACATTGGGTCCGAAAACCTTTAGCCTTTTTTCCGCCTCATTTTCTGAAAGTCCGCTTCGCGCATCGGTTTGTAATATCTCAATAACCCCTGAAACAGATAGCGCCCAAAACGATTGCTTCTGTATTTCATCGGCAGTTTTATGAATCATAGTGTTTTAGCTATTAAACCAATGATTAAAATGCCGACAGAGTTCAACAGAAAAGACAAAGGGATAAATATGGGAGTTTTAATTTTTGACAGTCCCAACATCGCAAGACCTATCTCATCCGGCAATGGAGAAGCCACAATTAAAGCTCCGGTAAAAGGAATGAGCCATCTGAAAAGCTTTAATTTAAAGATTGAAACAATCTTTTCTGATTTTGACATCTTAACCAAATAAGAAAAATCTTGGGAAGCTCTGTCTTTCACAAAACGGAAGATTATAAGATCGCCTATCAAGGCGCCAAATCCACCAATGATAGCTGTGGTGACAACTGAATTTGATTGAGCTATTTCTCCAAGAGCCACTGTGGCGGGAGCGGCGGTAAAAACCGATACAAACAAAATACCCGCGATAAAACTGCCGACAAACCTCACTTCTTGAGTTGAAGTAATTAAACTTTCGAGAGCTCCTGTTTTGGCGAATATAATAGCAATCAAAACACT
>CAYJUK010000274.1:0-2566 GCA_964373335.1 uncultured Planctomycetales bacterium
CCAGTTATTAAAAGAATAAAAAGAAACGAAAACGAAACGGGACACATCCCAAAATAGGATGTGTCCCGTTTCGTTTTTTTTTCGTCAGTTTTTCGTCATCGATTGGTTAGATTTGCGCCATTTCGGCTAAGGCAGGTTCCTTATATTCGAAAGAGTAAAGCAGATCACTCCTGAAAAGATCAACAAACGCGTAATAATAATCCATCCCCTTCACCTCATTATTCTCTTTAGCAAAGGATAGGAATCTTTTCTCCTCATAAGGATCTAAACTAAAATGGATTGTTTGAGGCTGATCCAATTTATACTCAATCAATGATTTAGTGAACTGATCACGCTTCCACGATATGACATCATAATAGGCCTGTAAGGTGGGAGGATAATTTCCCGGCTCTCTTGGGTTAATCAACTGCTGTTCATAAAGCTTAAGAAGAAAGTCGAAAACAGGCCTTAACTTGGGCAGATCAATCTTATGATCAAACCTCTCGAGGATTCTTCGAAAGACTTCAGAGCACCAATCCTTCTCCTGAAAGATCAGCCGCGAACTATACAAAATGTTGACCTTGGTGGGAGTCAGCACCTGGCAATTATTCTTAATATACTTCACTTCAATGGCTTTATATAAATCTTCTTTACTGTCATAAAGTTCATCGATAACAACATGCTTCAAATCTGATAAAAATTTAAGATACCCTGCCGGCCATTCCTCACTCTTTTCGGGATTAAAGAAGGCATCAATAAAATCAGTAATTTTAATACCGTTAAGTCTAAGTTCCTGGAAAAATAAATAATGACAGCAATTGATGAAGACTGAGTAGAACATGAAGGTTTGGTAACGGATAGAAATAAAGTCATCGAAACTGAAGCTCTGGGAGGAAACAGCCACTTCCTCAGCTTCAGCGGTAAAACGATTATCAATATAGCCGTAATTATTCATAAAAAGCCTGAATTTGGTTTTAAATCCAAATTCATCCCGGCTCTTTTGTCGATTGATTTCTGCCCCATCAAGGAGCAGCAAGGGATTCGTTTGAATCAGATCAAACCCTGAATTAACAGTATTTTCAAGCAGGTTTGTGAAAGACTCCTTTGTCTCGTGAGGAAGGCCGAAAATAAGTTCAGTCATTGATTTTAAGTTATTACTTCTCACCCAGGAGACAGCTTCCCTCAATTTAACCTTGGGGTGATTGATACGTTTAACCGCGTTTAAGGCATCCGGGCTGTCTGTCTGCAGTGACACACAAAAGACAGCCTGAAGATCTTTCATTCTCAAGGCGACTTCCTTGGAAATGTCAGTCAGTCTTTTGTCATTGTAGAATCCTACCGCGAGGGGGAAATCCAAATCTTTGGAAGTCTTGGCGATACATTCTGCGACCTCAATATCCGACTTGAATAATCCGAAGTTATCATCAACGATATCGAGAAAATTATGGGGGATTTTCGAATAAAATCTCGCCAAGTAATGAAGGTCATCCCTGATGTACTCTAGAGGGAACTTTCGCAACTTGCGAGGATTTTTCCCGGAGACACAAAATGTGCATGTAAACGGGCAGCCGCGATTGGTTTGAATCTGCGGTCGGAATGGCGGTCTTAAAAATTCATCTAATATTCCACTCACATAGGGAGATTTAACCTCGGCTAAATCAATGGTCATCCCAAGATTATTTCCCGCAATTAACGTATTATCTCGGAAGAAAACAATTCCATCAACAGGAGCCGACTTGCGGATATCTTTTTTAGACAGCATCGCGCCAATCAAATTGCCAAATGCTATTTCGCCTTCCCCCGGGATCATCGCATCTACGCCGGGAAATCTGGAAAACAATCTCAACTGTTCACCCTTGTCAGTATCAATGGTAGGCCCTCCCACCACAATCACGACTTCATCCCCGAGTTTCTCCCGAATGATTCCGATCATGGTTTTTATCAAATATAAATTCCAGGCATATAAACTGAAACCGATGACATGGGGTTTTTGATCAATCACGGCCTTGAGGAAACGGTGGGGATCAACATAGATGGAGGCATCGACAGCATCACCGTAGACCTTCTTGACATGGGAAACAAGATAGCCCAATGGCAAAGGGACGTAATATTCATAGTAAGAATATTTATTGTAATGCTTTAAATCGGCTAGGATGACTCTTAAAGATCCCATAATTTCATTTGAATAGGGAGTTGTTGATACATTGGGCTGATCTATTTTTTATTTTTTGCCAGAACTAGCCACTGAAATCCATTAACCCCGCAATATATATTATTGAAGCTGCCGATATCAACGATGTTGAAAATCGAAAAGGATTTTCGCAGGGCCTTTATATCAGGAAAGACGTAATAAAAGATAGGAGACTTGTAATCCCCGACCGATTTATAAATATTCTTTCTTGATTCCTTACCCTGACGGATAATACTATTTTGTTTCCCGATCGTGCTAATATAAATCTTTCCATCCGGCTTTAATACTCTTCTAAACTCACTTAATAAAGCCTCAATCTTCTTAATATCAGCCAGGTAATAGATGCATTGGCTGGAATGAATGATGTCAAAGAAATTATCAGGAAAAGGAAGCTTA
>CAYJUK010000275.1:0-2546 GCA_964373335.1 uncultured Planctomycetales bacterium
GATAATTCTTTCCACTTTATTTACGAATGGACGATTTATTTCCTTCTGGAAAAGTACTCTCGCTTTCGTTGAACGAGGCGATTGCCGAGAAACTGAAGGCCGCTATATCCCGTCAGGATGTGGCGATTCGGGATTATTATGACCTCTGGCATATCGCGGAGTTCGGATTTGACTTTTATCAGGATAAGTTTATTAAACTTTTCAAAAGAAAACTATCTGATGAAGGTCATCAAATCGACTATAGACAAGATTTCGGATTAAGAGTGGATCAACTCTCACTATTACGAAGTCAGGTAGATACGCATCTCGCACAGGTCATCCGCGCGGATGAAAAATTTGATTTGGAAAAGGTTTTAGAGAGGTTTAATCAGATTTTGTCGGATAAGAGATTTAATTAAGAAGCCCAGATTCAATTTTTGATTAATTAATAAATGGAATATTTCAACGTGATGCCGACAACGTCTTGTAGATCCGCGGCAGGCGGTTGCCTAAGGCGCAGATAATCTCGTAATTAATCGTCTGCGCCCATTGAGCGATATCATCGGCTGTGATTTGAAGACCCCCGCTGTGCGGGAGAAATGCATTTTCGACCCCAATCTTGGATTGAATACAAGATTGGGGTTCGACGGGCAGTGCCTCACCCCCGGGGTGAAAAACCGCCCTCTTCGCACTCTTAAAGAGAGGATGATTTATTAATTCGGAGTTGGGATTAAGATCTCCCTGACGGCCTAAAATGACGGCCTCCATTCCTAGACGAACCTGGGGCACTTGGGAGACATCGACCATCGTCTGATCCATGGTCACATTTCCGACAACAGGACAAAACTGTCCTCCCACCAGGACATGACCTTTATTGGAACAATACCGCCCATAACCATCATTGTAACCGATGGCCAGGGTTGCCACCCGCATATCCCGCCTGGCAATGAAGGTGTGCCCGTAGCTGATCCCCCGCCCCTTAGGGATATCCTTGATAAAAATAACCTTCGCTTTCACGCTCATAGCCGGTTTTAAATCGATCTTCGACTGCAATTTGGGATGCGGATACAACCCATATAACATGAGTCCGGGCCGGGCTAGATTAAAAAGATTCATATCGCAGCTAAGCAGGCCCATGCTGTTGGCAGCGTGAATATACCGGATCACCGGCACCTGCCGATCGAGAGAGCGGATCAGTTGATCCAGCTGGCTGATCTGCTGATGGGTATAAGCAGGATCCGTATCGGCCAGGGGGAAGTGGGTATAAATCCCTTCGATGACGAGATTTTTCATCTGGCTGATGTCTTTGATGAAATCAGCCGCTTCGTGATACCCCAGACCCAAACGCCCCATCCCGGTATCGATCTTGATATGAACCATCCGGCGTTTATGAGCGGCAGGAGCGCATCGGTTCAAGGCTGCCGCCAGTTCTCGATTACAGATCGTGGGGGTCAGATCATAACGCACAATCTGTCCCGCTAAAGAGGGAAGCGTGCTTTCGAATAATAAGATCGGTTTGCGGATGCCGCTCTCTCTTAAGGTCTTTCCCTCGGCAACATCCGAGACCCCGAAATATTCCACCCCCATCTGATCGAGGAGATGGGCCACCGGCAGCATCCCGTGACCGTAGGCATCCCCCTTCAAGACGGCTAAAATCCCCAATGACGGGACCCGTACCGAATGGGTTTTCATGGCCATCCCATTTCTCAGCTGTTGATAATTGTACTGAATGGCCTTAAGATCGATCTCTGCCCAGGATAATCGCGGTTCTCCATTTTGACCCATCAGGAATTCCCGGGGGGATCCCTTACTTTGGCTTAAGAGCGTCCTCGACTTGCCTTTAGTCTTTTGGCTGATCCGGCTTTTAGGAAATTTCGGAATGGGTGTTTTCATTTCTTGATCAGGCCTCTGACCTGACGTATTTGTTTAGCACACAGAGAGAATTTTTTCATTTTTCAATTGTGTCATGGCGAGAAGTGTTTTTAACGACGAAGCCCTCTTTTAAAGGATTGCTTCGCCTAAAAAAAAGGCTGACACCAAGGGTAATCGATACGGCTCTCAAACCGCTAAACATTTCTGACCTGACAATCGGCTGGATATAAATATAAGGGGACCAGGGTGCGCGCGTCGTCAAAGTCTTTTCGCGCGAATCGAGGATAGGCCAAAAAAGCCAGCTGCTCCGCCCGAGGATACCAGGTTGACTCTGGCGCTAAAAGATGACCTGGGTTATGTTTTAATATTTGTTCTCTGTATAAAGGGATGGCATTGCCCACAAATAAAGTCTGGCTGCTGATTTTACCCAAAATAAGATCTAATCCTTGAAGCAGATAATCTGATCTCCTTTGGAGTTTACCATCGGCGATCTGATAAAAACAAGCGTAAACCATATTTCGTTTAGCGTCACAAATCGCGCAGACCTCCCGGGTATTCAGTCCGACCGTATTTCCCGCCAGGACATCCAGACTGGGGATGCCCACCACCGACTTTCCGCTGGCAAAGGCTAATCCTTTGACCGTCGATAAACCGACACGCAGACTCGTGAATGACCCCGGCCCCAGCCCGATGGC
>CAYJUK010000276.1:0-2527 GCA_964373335.1 uncultured Planctomycetales bacterium
GTCTAAAAAAATAATTGAAAAAAATGAGATTTGGCAAGCCTTACTCGATCCGCAAGGCCGTATCTTAATTCCCCTGGAACCTTTTCAAGGGAAATTGACCCAATTGAAAGTTTATCCTGATCTCGCTATGATCAGTAAAAAAATGATCGTCAATCGTGGGAAGGAAGAGATATGGAAGGCGATTGATCAGGTTCTTCCTCATTCGGACGATCAATCCGAGAGTAATACCAATACTTCTGAACAAGGGCAGGAGGAGCAGGCCCAACCGGAAAAAGAATTGTTAAATGATTTGATAGATAAAATTTTTAATTAATCTAGAGGTTAAAAGGAGAGGGAGGATGAATGAATTTGTTTGTATCACTCCTGACGTGAAATTAGGGAACAATGTCAAACTATCCAAATTTATCAATCTTTACGGGTGTACTATAGGAGATAATACTAAGATTGGGGCCTTTGTTGAAATTCAAAAAGGAGCCGTGATTGGTAAGAATTGTAAGATTTCCTCTCACAGCTTTATTTGTGAAGGGGTGATAATTCAAGATGGATGTTTTATCGGGCATTCAGTTGTATTTGTTAACGATAATTATCCCCGGGCCATCAACCCTCAAGGAGAACTGGAAACAGAACAAGAATGGAAACAAAGATTCGTCAAAACAGTTGTGGAAAACAATGCGGTTATCGGAAGTAATGTTACGATTTTAGGGAACATTAACATCGGACAAGGAGCTATTGTAGGGGCAGGGACCGTAGTGACCCAAAATGTCCCTGCCTATGAAATATGGGTGGGAAATCCATCCCGATATTTAAGGAAGGTTTATAGATGACACCTTACAGAAATTTTCTTGTCAGTTTTTTGCCTAATGGTTATAATAAAGCACATTTTTTTTAAGGGACTGTAAAAGGTATCTCCTGGAATCGATATTCTTATAAAATAAGAGAGGTATAACTCCATGTTTGAAAAATTACAAATGAAAAGTTTTGACCGCAGAAAAAGCCTGCGTATTAAGGAAGATATTCGGGTTCATTGGAATTTGCCAGATAAGTCTATAACCGGGGAAGGGCGAATCGTTAATGTCAGTACTTCTGGGATGTTGTTGGAGACTCAAACTGAACAACCCCCTACCCAAAATATTAATTTAGAGGTCACCTCTCCTTTTAACCATACGCATAATTTTATTCCTCATTCCGGCCGAATCGTCTGGACAAAGAAAAATTCTAATCAAAGAAACAGATTTTTATGGGGGATTGAATTTGACAACCCCCCTCCCGAGGCCTTAAAAGTCCTAAAAGAACGTATCCAAGTAAAGATCGAGAAGTTGACTAATGTCAGGAAAATAAAAACGGTTGTGGGGTATTCTTTGTATGGGATCTTTTTGATTTTATCTTTTGTTATGATTCGAGAATATTATTTATTGGACCAAGAGACGCAAAAAACAAACCAGATGTTATTAGATTCATTGGAAAAGCAGGCTACTGTTACTACAGAATACTTTCGTCGGTATAGAGACACAGAATCCCAATTGAAAGAGAAGGAAGAGTTATTGGCAAAGACTACAGAAGAGTTGAATAATACACAAAAGATACTCTCTGAAACCCAGTCGATATTATCTTTAGTTAAGACTGAAAATCAGAAAATGCAACAAGAACTCCAAGGGATTGAAGAGATCAACAATACAACCTTAGTCCAGATGCAGGAGTCATTTGATAAAAATGTGACTGATTTAGCTGAAAAAAATAGCCAATATTCTAAAGAAATTACTGACCTTAAAGAACGCATCCGATTCTTTGAAGGGAATATCAAGAATATTGATGAAGGGAAGGCATTCCTCAGCCTGTATCACAATAAAATTCATCTGGTAAAGAGACAAATCCATGTCTTGAAGCGTGAGATCCATAAGGCTAAGATCGCGGCTTTTAAAGAATTAGATCGCTTGAGATTATTACAAGGCAATAGGGGATATGTCATTAAAGATGGCCAAATTCTCCCGCCGGTATCATTAGCTAAGCAGCCTTCTTTAAAGGAAATTGATATTGATGTCACCTTTTTCAAGTAATCCCCATGAAGGGCTTAATCCCTCCCAAAATTACTTTTCCCTGCCAGGTCGGCCGAATTTTTAGAAAATTCTACTAGTCAAGAATTCCTGATGAGCATGATGTGAAGCATTTTCCGAAAGATCTTTTTTTCTAACATAGAATTGCAGCTTATTTGGCTCTCTCATATTTAGGTTATTAACCCTAGTTCCGAAGTATGGCAGAAGGATTTTGTTATTTTGAAATAGGTTTAGAATTTTTGAAGACCAAATTTTCCACTACAGCCAATATAATCTTTTATCGAGCATGATTCAAACTGCGGAACCAGGGTTAAACTTCGATCGTTATTCTAGGGTTAATATATTTTGATTAATAAGTGATATAAAATCGCTTTTCATGTGTCAATCAATCCTACATAACCTACTTACTCCTTCAGGAAAAATTCCGGTCATTCGTATTTGATGGGCTGATAAATAAGAATATAAGAATAAGGGGA
>CAYJUK010000277.1:0-2522 GCA_964373335.1 uncultured Planctomycetales bacterium
CGTATCCCACGATACGGCTGCCCTGCCCTTTCAACTGACTCAATGTCTTTCTCAGATCCGCGCAGATCTTATCGACATTCTCTTTAAAGACGCGGTAACCTCGCGGACAATCCAACCGCCATTCCTTCTCTTCGCTTAAAAATCTTTCCACCTCAGCCGTCCGATCATCGGCCTTTCCTTTACGGATATAATAACGCATCGATCCGCCATGAACATCCTGATGCTTCATGTCCACCAGCCGCATTCCCTGACGCTGAGCCAAAGAGGAAATGGCAAGTCCGGAAAAATAATAAACATGCTCATCATAGATCTGATCAAAGGAGGATTTTTGGACGATATCCAAAAGATAAGGGTCTTCAAAAAATAACCAGCCCTCCGGCTTCAAAAGAATCTCAATCCCTTTAAAGACCGAGACCAAATCTTCGATATGACAAAAGACATTCGAACCACAGATGATGTCTGCCTGGCCATGAATTCGCACGATCTCAGCCGCGGATTCCTCATTAAAAAATTTTTCCAATGTCTGAACCTTATTCTTTCTCGCCAAGGCCGCCACATTACTTGACGGTTCAACGCCCAAATGATCAATCCCCTGCACGGCTAAGTGCTTTAACATTATGCCGTCATTGCAGCCCAATTCCACCACAAAGGGTTTTGTCCGACCAGCAATCTTTATTAAAATATCCTTGGCAATTTCCTCAAAGTGAATCGCCATGGCCTCCGAGGTTGAGGAGATAAAATGGTAGTGCTCATTAAACATCATCTCTGGTTTTACGGTTTCCTTAAGCTGCAGCAGATAACAATGGGGACAAAACACCACCGCTAAATTAAAAAAAAATTCCGGGATCTTGGGATCGCTGATAAATCCATTGGCGATCGGCATCTTCCCAAACGAAATGATCGGCTCGGTATTCTGCTGGCAGATTCTACACAGCTTCATAGTTCCCCCGGACAACAAAAGATTGCAGAGCACTGACCACTTGTTCCAACTCACCTTGAGACAATTCCGGATAAATCGGCAATGAAACGATCTCGGAGACGATCTTTTCTGTCTCCACCAAAGGCTCGGGCAGCTTCACTTCTTGACGATACCCGGGCTGATCGTGGACCGGCACCGGATAATGAACAGCCGACTGAATCTGCCTTTCCGTTAACAACTCCCTTAACCGATCACGGGATGAAGTCCGCACCACATAAAGATGATAAACATGCCGGGCCCCTGCTCTGGCCTTAGGCAGAATAAGATCTGTCGGCGCTAATCCTTGCTGATACCAGGAAGCCAATGTTCTTCGCTTCTCATTATCTTGATCTAAGCAGCGTAATTTAACCCGCAAGATCGCGGCTTGCAGTTCATCCAATCGGGTATTCCAGCCGGCCCTTTGGCTGATTCGATCTTGATTCCATCCATATTCCCGCGTCATCCTCATTTTCTCAGCCAATTCTTTTTGAGCTGTCACAACCATCCCGCCGTCACCGATAGCCCCCAGATTTTTGGTAGGATAAAAACTGAAACTACCCACATCTCCCCAAGCCCCAACACGTTTATCCCCATACCACGCTCCGTGAGCCTGGGAGGCGTCTTCAATCACCCGAATCCCCCGCGCGCGTGCGATCTCCATGATAGGTTTAAGATCCGCCGGTAATCCATAAAGATGGACCGGAATAATTGCCTTTGTTTTAGGAGTGATGGCCTTTTTCAGCTTGGTTGGATCCAGAGTAAAATAATCCGGTTCAATATCCACCAAGACGGGTGTGGCCTGACATAAAGAAATCGCGGAAACCGTGGCCACCGCTGTGTGGGAGACAGTGATCACTTCATCACCCGGCCCAACTCCGCAGGTTTTAAGGGCTAAATGCAGGGCCTCGGTCCCGCTGCCGACACCGACCGCAAAAGGGACACCCACGAATTCAGCGAATTCCTTTTCAAACAGTTCCACTTCCTGGCCTAAAATATAGCGGCCGGAGTCGAGCACCCGGGAAACGGCCTGATCAATCTCTGTTTTATGAGATAGATACTGGGCTAAAGGATAACTGCAGAGAATCATACAAGATAAATCTCCTCGATGGGTTTCAGTGTTCGGTGAAGACGATTATTCTAACTCCCAAGGGCCGTGCAGACAAGATAAAATCTTGAACTTGATCTTGAACTTGAACTGGGATCGACTAATACAAACGCATTAAATCCTGTGTCATTGCGAACCCTGATTTTTAGGGCGTGGCCATCTTTTTAAAAGACTGCTTCGTCGCTGTAATAAAAAATTTAGTGTTCGCAGTGACACGGCATAGCCATGGTGGCACTCAACTTAATGCGTTTGTATGAGTTAGACTTCCATCCATAAACTTATCTCAGAAAAGTTGAATGGGTTTTCTCGTTTTTATCCTTGAAATCTTAGATGAAAGCACGACCCCACCTACCTTAAAAGGCTGCAGAATGGCGGGGCAATCCACGCGCCCGCACGGGGCGCGACTAATATTTGGAGATATTGCCGATCTAACCATAATATAACCCGGTTCATCCCCAC
>CAYJUK010000278.1:0-2509 GCA_964373335.1 uncultured Planctomycetales bacterium
AATTAAATAAAACAATATCCTAAAACTCCATTAGTCACCTTGTGTCATTGCGAGCGTTTTTTGCGAAGCAATCTTTTGAGAGATTAAAAGATTGATAACATGAAAAAGGCTACCCCCAAAAGCGAGCTACATTGTTTATAATGTGCTCAAGGAATATTAACCGGGTTCACATCCTCACGGATGGTCCCAACAAGAGGAGGTAGCCTATGCGCTATTATATCGGTGTTGACTTCCACAAGCAATTCTCTTTTGTATCTGTCATGGACACCAACGGCAACATCATAGAACAGCAGCAACTGAACCACCTTGATCTCTCATCTATCAGGGAGTTCTTCTCACGTTTCGCTCCAGATGCCAGCGTCTCAGTTGAAGCCACCAGAAGCTGGTACTGGTTCGTCGACCTCCTGCAAGACTTAGGTTTTACTGTTAATTTAGTCCATCCTAAAAAAACTCGTATTATCGCAGAGAGCACTATCAAAACTGATAAAATCGATGCCTCTGTCTTAGCACACCTCGATCGATGTAATTTCCTTCCAAAAGCCTTTATCCCAGACTTACAGTCCCGCTCTTTGAGAGAACTTTTGCGTTATCACTTAAGCCTGGTTAAATTCAGGACTGCCACAAAAAACAAAATCCACGCCCTGCTTGCTAAACTTAACATCCACTATGAATTCTCTGACCTCTTTGGTAAAGCTGGATTAAACTTTCTCACCCATCTCGCCTTACCCGATATCTTTCGCCTTGAACTTAATGGTTACATCAATTTGCTCGACCATCTCAAAGATTCCATTGACGCAGTAGCCTTGGTTATTAAAAATTCCTGTCAACTATCTCCCCTGGCCCATCGCCTCTTGAACGTCCCTGGCCTGGGTCACTTTAGCGCCCTGCTCCTTGCCGCTGAGATCGCCGACATCCATCGCTTCTCACACTTTAAAAAATTTTGCTCCTATGCCGGCCTTGCTCCGTCTACTCATCAGTCTGGTTCTAAAATCTATCACGGCCGTATTATTAAAGATTCCAATTCCTATATCCGTTATGTCTTAATCGAAGCGGTCAGCCATGCCATCAAAAAAGATAATTCCCTTTACTGGTTTAATCGTCGCATCGCTAAAAAACATGGCACCAATAAAGCTCGTATCGCAACGGCGCGCAAATTAGCCAAAATCATTTACTTTATGCTCTCTAAAAATCAGGATTATTATCCTAACAAAACCATTTTACATTCCCGGGTGAGTCCGTACACGAAGCTGGGCACATCTTCATCCTTAGCCCGTTAGATTGATTGGAACCCCAGGATCCGGATCTTTATCATGTGCTTTAGGCACGAATAGATGCTTGGGACTTCCCTTTTTGGGATGAACCCGCGATATGCCTTGTCCGGTTATCAAAGAACGAAATTTTGCTTGACGCAGGAGCCTTTTTCATAGATGCTTCGTCGTCGCTGTAAATGCTCCTCCTCCATTAGACTTAATTACTTGAATAAATTACAATGGAACACTTAGGAAAAATTAAAAAGTTAAACGATGTAAAACCGAACGGTGAGTTGAATAAGTCTATTGCTCCTCAAAGGCTACAAGCCTATACTGCGAAGCAGACCCAACCCACCCCGATGGAAAAGCTACATAGTGTTGCCGTCTTTTTTAAAAGACTATTAATGGAGAAAGCTCATCCCATCTTTCGTTCGGTTTGGACATCCAATCCCAAGGAGGTTCCATTGAAATCAAAGATCAAAAACTACGTTGGCATTGACATTGCCTGTGAAGAATTCACGGCAACAATTTTCCATGCCCCCGGCCAACCAACGATGACCAAAGAATCTATCCTCAATACAATCGAAGGATTCAAGCCTTTCGCCGATTGGCTTAAAGCCCAAAAAATCATGTTCAATAATTCAGTCATCTGCTGCGAAGCCACCGGCGTTTACGGTGAAGCTCTTATTCATTATTTAGCCGCTGAAGGTTTTCAGGTCGCCGTTGAACCACCTTTGAAAGTCAAACGCGCTTTTTATCCCATCGGCCACAAAAATGATCGTGTCGATAGCGCCCAAATCGCGGAATATGCTTATCGATTTTTCGATGAATTGCGATTCTGGCGTCCCATCGACGAGAATATCGAAAAACTTAAACATTTTCTTTCAGCCCGCGAAGGGCTCATTAAACAATCTGTGGCTATTCAAAATGCTTTGCAGGCCTATCAACGCCACATTCTTCAAGATTCTTCTTTGATCGCTATTCAACAGGAAAATTTATCTCAGGTCAAAGAACACATTGCCGTGGTTGATCAGCACATCGCCCAAATTATTCACCAGGATCAATCTTTACATCAATTATCGCTCTGGCTCATCAGCCTTTGCGGTGTTGGTGTTTTATTATCCGCTTATATGCTGGTGATGACTCATGCTTTTCAAAATATTACTCACTATAAACAATACGCTGCTTTTTTAGGAATTTGCCCCTACGAATTTAAAAGCGGCAAATCCGTTCATCGCCAGTCTCATGCTCGGCCTTTT
>CAYJUK010000279.1:0-2507 GCA_964373335.1 uncultured Planctomycetales bacterium
CAGTTGGTAGAGCACGTCCTTGGTAAGGACGAGGTCACCGGTTCAATCCCGGTCGGGGGCTTGAGTGGGATCCTTTTATTTGAGAAATGCGTGAAAATATTCAATTCGAGTGTACAGAATGTCATCGCATTAACTACGCGAGTACGAAGGATAAGAGAAAACATCCCGATCGCATAGAGCTGAAAAAATTTTGTCGTTTCTGCCGTCACCATATATTACATAAAGAAATCAAGAAATAAAATTAGGAGATGAACGGGCTAGGAGCCAAGGAAAATATAGGTCTGTAGCTCTAATTGGTAGAGCGGCGGGCTCCAAACCCGTAGGTTGTAGGTTCGAGTCCTACCAGGCCTGTAATAAATCTAAAAATGATTAGAAAGGTAAGAAAATTTGTCACTGAGGTTATTGCTGAGTTGAAAAAGGTATCTTGGTCGACTCGCCAAGAGTTGATTGATTCTGCTTGGATTGTATTGATCAGTTCGATCTTTTTAGGCTTATTTATAAGTTCAGTTGATTTCATCCTTTCAAAGTTATTGAGCTATATTATCCACTAGAGAATCATATGATAAGGAAATGGTACGTTGTGCATACACAAACTGGAGCTGAAGAAAAGGTGAGAGCTGCTTTGGAAAGTAAAATGGCAATTTCTAATTTAAAAGATTATATCGATGAAATCATTGTGCCTACGGAACAGGTATCCGAAGTGCGCAGCGGTAAAAAACGAATTTCGGCACGAAAATTTTTCCCCGGATATGTTCTGGTAAAGATGGATATGAATCAGGAAAGTTGGTATTTAGTCAAAAGTACTCCTGGGATTACAAGTTTTATTGGACCAGGCCGCAAACCCACCCCTTTAACTGATGATGAGGTTCAGGCCATTTTAAAGCGTACCCAAGATACTGAAACGAAACCAAGTCCTAAGATTGTCTTTGAGGTGGGAGAAGCTGTTAGGATTTCTGAGGGACCATTTGCTAATTTTAATGGCGCCGTCATGGAGGTTTATCCCGAAAGAGGAAAACTCAAAGTGAGTGTTTCCATTTTTGGACGATCAACTTTAGTTGAGATGGAATACTGGCAAGTAGAAAAAATTTGAATTATGTCGTTAGAGGAATAAGTATGGCCAAAGAAATAGTGGCACAAATTAAGTTATATGTTCCCGCAGGACAAGCGAATCCTGCTCCTCCCGTTGGCCCAGCACTTGGGCAACACGGTGTCAATATTATGTCCTTTTGTAAGGCTTTTAATGAACAAACCAAAGGTCAAGAAGGACTCATCCTTCCGGCAATTATTTCTGTCTACAAAGATAAATCGTTTGATTTCATTTTAAAATCTCCTCCGAGTTCTGTTCTCATTAAAAAAGCTGCAAATTTGGCAAAGGCTTCGGGATTAGCTGGCAAAGAAAAGATTGGTACACTTTCTCGTAAACAAGTGGAAGATATCGCCAAGATGAAGATAGAAGATTTGAATACCAGTGATTTAATTAATGCGGTAAAGATCGTTGCCGGGACAGCCAGAAGTATGGGCATTGAAATTGTAGACTAATCCGTGAGCGTTAATACTCAATGGTATTTTTTTTAATAATATAAGGCGATAAAAAAGAGTGAAAAGGTTTAGATGGTCTTTTTAAGTAAGAGAATGAAACATTGCTATCAATTGGTTGAAGAAACAAAGGCCTATAGTATTGAGGAGGCCATTGATCAGTTGACTAAAATTCCCAAAGTTAAATTCGATGAGACAGTGCAAATACACTTTCACCTTAATGTAGATCCCAAGAACTCTGATCAAATGGTCCGAGGAACTATGATTCTTCCTCATGGAGCCGGGAAAAAGTTTAGAATTGCTGTGTTTTGTAAAGGAGAGTTAATTCAACGAGCTAAAGCAGCTGGGGCTGATATTGTGGGTGGAGAGGATTTAATGAATCAGGTAGCCAAAGGGTTTATGGATTTCGATTGTGTCATCGCTTCTCCTGATATGATGCGGGAGTTAAGTAAATTAGGGAAAATTTTAGGTCCTCGGGGATTAATGCCGTCGCCCAAAACTGGAACAGTCACGATGGACATTGAGAAGGCTATTGAGGAAGTTAAGGCGGGGAAGATTGAATTTAAAACTGATAAGCAGGGTGGTATTCACGTTGGCATTGGCAAACGGTCTTTTCCCAAGGAGCATCTTCTTGAGAATGTCAGACATCTTTCCCAATCTATTATTCATGCTAAGCCACATTCACTAAAAGGAGACTACATAAAGAGTCTTTTTATTTCCACTACGATGGGCCCGGGAATCAGGATTGCTTTATGAAAAAAGTTGGACAATTATATCGAGAAGACCTCATCAGACAAATCAAACATGGTCTACAAAAAAGCAATAATATCTTTTTGGTGACTTTTTCGAAAATATCCGGTCCTAAAATGAATGATATTCGTAAAAGTTTCCGTCAAAAAGGGGCGAGAATTTTGGTTACCCGTAATTCTCTCGCGAGATTAGCTTTGAAAGAAGTGAAATGTGAGACATTA
>CAYJUK010000280.1:0-2497 GCA_964373335.1 uncultured Planctomycetales bacterium
CGCGCGGTGGGGGTCGGGGGATCGCCCCGCGGGGCTTGTTGCTCCTGACCGTTTAACAAGCAGGCGTGGCTTATTGACAATATAGAAACTGGGGTATCCGCCTTTCCTTTTTTTCGATTCGGTGATGTGGACAACTTGACGATCTTGAGAGAATATGTTATTGTCTCTCCACCATCGGAGGATAATATGAAATCTGAGAAGATATCGAAGATTCGTAAACGTTTCCACAATGAATGGCTCTTGATCAAGGTCGACAAATTTGACCGCAAGACGACCACCCCCCTCACCGGCCATCTGATTGCCCACAGCCCCACCCGTGATAAAATCTATCAAAAGTCGATGTCGCATAAAGGACTTGACCTTATCACTTTTTCTGAAGATAAACTTCCCAAAGGTTACGCGATAGCTTTTTAATATCTCTATGGCCAAATTCCCTTTTGATTTAAAAAATGAAATTATCATTCTCCATGTGCTTGTTAAAGGAACCAGAGATGAAAAATTGCTTAAGATGGTTCTGGACACAGGTGCGAGTATAACTTCCATTCCCGATGCAATAGCTATCACCATTGGATGTGATCTCACCAGACCAAAAAGACGAATTGAAATTATTACGGCAAGCGGAACAAAGGATGTCCCTGTTGTCGTTGTGCCTAAAATAAGTTTTCTGGGTTTCGAATTGAAGGACATCGAAGTTGCTTGTCTTAATCTCCCTCTCCAAAGCGCTGTTTCAGGCCTTTTAGGTTTGAACATCCTTAAAAAATTTCGTCTTGTGCTGGATCTCCCTAAGAAAATCTTAGAAATTACCTTGCCATAATCTTGGATGAACAGATCTTCCATGCGGTAGGCAAACGCCTCGTCGGTTTCTTTTCCTTTGATTCGGTGGGCGGCTTCATGGACGTCGTGTGATTTTTTAAACCAGGGCAGGATGATCGCGATGAGTTTCATGGCGGGGTGTTCCCTTTGCGGCGAGGCACTCTGATGCCACTTGAATCCCGGCGGCGCGAAATACCCGACCGTAAACAGATTAAACAAATAGACGAAGACCACAATCGCCAAATCCTCAATCAGAAAATAAACCTTGCCCTTGCGGCTTAAAACTTTGCGATACGGCCACCAGCCAAACGCCTTGCGGGCGACATCTTGTTTCTTTTCTCTACCCGGCTTTTCTTCCTGCTTCCCCTCAGCTAAAAATTTACGCAGTGATTCTGTCTGGCCTGTCGCTTTCACCCAGTCGACAAATCGGGCTATCAGCGCTTTCTCTTCCGCGGCTATTCTTTCCAACTTCTCATCTTTGATCTTTTCTCCCGGCTCATCCTGTGCAAGGCCAAAATTCACTTTTAATTTCTTTATCTCAAAGGCTCGGCCGTCTTTATCCCCAAATTCCTCGATTAACCAATCAATTCTATCCCGTAATTCTTTTTTCGCCGCCCGATCGAACGTTTCATTTGCCGCACCTCTCCCACGGTCTGAACCTCTTATCTCGCTGACCAACAATCCCTCTTCTGTTTCCAGCCTTTGTATCGCATGGGCCCTGCTGCGCACTGTCTTACAAGCATACCCCAGCCGGCTTTTTATCCACCCGGAAAGATCATTAATCGTCCTGACCTCCTTCAACCTATACCTTAATATGTAGGCGAAGTTTTTCTCAAATTGCTTCTCTACCTCTGCCGTATCAACTGACGCGTAATTCGTTTCCTGGAACATCATGACTTCCTGCGCTTTTTTCAAGCCATAAATCATTAACAAATCAAAGGCGGCCTTATTCCCTGTCTGCATTTCAGAAACCAGGCCCTGGATACTTGTTCCTGCTAAATTTCCACTCACTGCAAACTCATCCCTGTATCTTTCTATTCTTGCTGGATCAGATTTGCTCCATTTGATCGGCTCGACCATTTTGACATAGAGCTTCCACACCTCCTCGGATACCAGCCCTAGAGAATACATGATAAATTGCGTTAGGTTTATTCCTTCCGGAATTTTCCAGCGATATTCTTTAGAGCACCTGAAGGCTTCATACACACTCAATAAACTTTCCCCTTGGCTATGCTGACTCCGGTAAAATACGAATTTGATCTGAGCCAATTCCTTGATTCCTTTGAACTGATCATGCTCATCCAGCCATTCGCGATGTTCCTCCTTGATCACCTCCATGATCCGCCGCCGGTATTCTTCCCTTCTCACGATCCCCAGCTCTTTTTTGCTGTCCTTTTTAAACGCCTTCCACACCTCCTCGGATACCAACCCTAGAGAATACACGATAAATTGCGTTAGATTTATTCCTTCCGGCACACCGCGGCGGAGTTCTTTAAAGCCTTTAAAAGCATCATACACGATCCATAAACTTTTCGCCTGGCCGTGATGATTCCTATAAAATGAAAAACTGATCTGAGCTAATTCCTTGATTCCTTTGAACTGATCATGCTCATCCAGCCATTCGCGATATTCCTCCTTGATCACCTCCATGATCCGCCGCCGGTATTCTTCCCTTCTCACGATC
>CAYJUK010000281.1:0-2496 GCA_964373335.1 uncultured Planctomycetales bacterium
AACTTGGCCACATCCAAGAAATTAAATATCTGCCAAGCCGAAAAACCGGTTATTAAACCGGTGATGACAGAGAAGTAAAAATCTTTTTTGGTAAATTTCATATGAAAAGTCACCTGCGTCTTAGTTCTGCCTCCACCTCTTCACGCGGGCGGCCATATTTAAGGATTGACATTTCTTTCAATGTTCGGGCATTTTCACTGGAACCGGCGCCGAAGACGCGCTCTGTTTCTATTTTAACATTAAACGGCCTGGTTGTCTGACCATTGATTAATAAGCTAACATAAGCGTTGAGATTGTCGATATTAACCAGGTCTTGGGGACTGAAGACGGGCTCAAATTTGTTCTTCATAAATTCGGCGTCGTCCGGACCGATACGAAAAGAAACAATAGACCCGACATTCCCGAAAACCGCGTCTCTAATATTTTCTTTAAGCTGTTTAATGAATTGGTGGGCGATAATAAGATTGAGTTTGTATTTACGGGCTTCCGACAATATCACGGCAATACTATCGGTTGTAAAATTTTGGAACTCATCCATATACAAGTAGAAATCCTGACGCGCTTTTTCGTCCAGAATATCTATCCGCGATAACGCCGCGCGAAGCAGTTTGCCGACAATGATCAGACCAATGAAGTTAGCATTCAAATCGCCGATCTTGCCCTTAGATAAGTTAACGATTAAAATTTTCTGATTATCCATAACCTCTCGAAAATTAAACGCGCTCTTTTTCTGATTGATGATCGGTCGCAGAAATTCGTTGAAAATAAAATTGTTAAGCTTAGACGTAATGTATGGCGAAAAATTCGCCAAACTCTGCTCGCCGGTGCCTTTTTGGGCCTCAAGTTGCCAGAATTCTTTGACCATCGGATTATTTTCGCGGCTAAGCTTGTCGGCGCGATAGTTGTCGTCATTCAAAACACGGGAGACATCGGCCAATACCGGCACTTCGTGTTCATAGTCGTCAAGCAGAAGATAGAGAGAATTTTTAAAATACTTTTCGAACATCGGCCCGCCGGTTGTTTTTAAATCATAAAGCTTATCAAAAATCCCAAAGAGTTCATCAATGACCATTGTTTTCTGCTCCGGATGGCTGGGGTCCATTTCAAGCATATTCAAACCCATCGGCCGTTCGATAGAGCCGGGATCGAAATATATTACATCATCAGCGCGCTCGGGCGGAACAACCGACAATACAAACTCGGCAAATTCCCCGTGCGGATCGATCAAGGCCACACCTTTTCCGTTCTCAATATCCTGACGGAGCATCGCTTTCATTAAAGTTGATTTACCGGTGCCGGTCTGACCAATTATATAAAGATGCCGGCGGCGGTCTTCGTCGCCCATCCTTATTAATGCCTCGATACCTCTAAAAATGTTTTTACCCAGAACAATGCCTTCTTGAAGCAAATTTGGCGGCGGTTCCGCCGGTTTGGACTTAAGGAACTTAATCCTCGGAGCAAACGTCGTGGCCAACGGAAAATGAAATAAGCTTGCAATTTCTTCGCTTGAGAGAAGAGTGGTCTGATTATTATCAAAAATACGGAAAGAATAATTGAAATGCAGTTTTTCGAGAGCTTTTCCTTTAACTTTATTAATCCTCAAGCTGTTCATCTCATTAGCCGAAAATTGAACAAAAGACCCCGCGATATCATTTAAAATCTGTTCGGCCCTCATTGCGCTATCGGCAGAAACAACAATCCTGACATTAGTGTCAAACAGGGGCTTGGACGCTTTCGCCTGAATCGCTTTTACAATTTCGCCTTCGAGCGGCGTAATGGCGCTCGGGGTTATCGGTTGCTTGTTATCAGTCGTTGGTTTCTTCTTTAATTTAGCCGCGGCAAGGGCCTTGGAAAAGTTCAATCCCATCTGCATTTCCTTGGCAACTTTGTAAGCAAGTTTCCTGACGCCGTCCTGGTGCGACGGCCTTATTAATATCTGAATTGCCGCTCCTTCGCCTTCTTTTTCTAATTTTGAAAGGGAAGTCGCTAACTCGCTTAGAGGATCGGCGGGCAAATTTTGATATGTTTTAAACGGTAAAATTAAATTGTCCTTAAGCTTAAAATAAGCGCCCGATGAGACCCCTTGCGGATTAAAAATATTGTAGTCCTTGACCTTGTCCACCTGCGCCGTTTGAAAAAATCCGTGAACCTGCTTTTCAAATATTTGTTCATATGAACGCGGTACTGACATATAGAAACGGATTTCCTCGCCAATATGATGGACCGCGATCTCAAGAGCAATATACGGTTCGCCATAAATAAATTTATTCCAGCCCTTGGCGTGAAGATTTACAAAAGAAGAATACAACTGTTCCATTACAGAAATTAATTCTTTCTCCGGCCTTGAGTTTTTATCAATCGAAGGATTTTCCCTTGGCACAGTAATAAGAAACAATGACATACTGAGAGAACGGGCGATACTGCCGCGAGTTCTCACGGCTCCGAGCAAAACAAAAGTGGCGATAACTATTATCACCAGAACTACCGCGTAGATAA
>CAYJUK010000282.1:0-2482 GCA_964373335.1 uncultured Planctomycetales bacterium
TGGTGTAGGGTTTTTATTTGCTTAAATTACTTCATTATGTTAATATTTAGCCTCGCTAACCAAATAATTCCTCAATCAAATATATCATTCACCCCAGTGAAAATGTCTGATTCCTCTCAAATAGCTCAGGAGATAGCGACCTTAATGCCGCAGATCGCTCGTCGTATTTTATTGAAATTTTTCCAGTCTATTGATATCCCGCAGACACAACTCTTTGTTATTATGACCTTGCATGAGAAGGGGACTTGTCATTTTCGAGATTTAAGTCAGCTGATGCAGGTTTCTGCTCCTACGATGACCGGACTTGTTGATCGTTTGGAGACCGCGGGATATGTCATACGTGTGGCGGATAAAGTTGATCGCAGGGCTATTAATGTTAGATTAACTCCTCAAGGATTCAAGGTTGCCGGAAAATTTCAAAAAATGCTAAAGACACGCTGGGAAGAAATTCTGATTAAGCTTACTGAACAAGACAGAGAAAATTATTTAAGGATTCTCAAGCGAATACAATCATTGTTATGAAAAATCAATTTCCTAATGCTCTATTAATTATTTTTCTAGTTTTGGCTCAACCCCTGTCTGTTTTATCCGAAAATAATCTTCCCATCCTTCCCATTGAAGATCGGGAAAAAGAAAATATTTATACCCTTTTACTCAATGAGGTCTGCCAAATTGCCCTTCAGAATAACTTTGATATCCAATTGGCAAGATACGATGCTTACATCGCCCAAACCAAAAAGAAGGAATCTGATTCTCTTTATGACACGATTATTGATTCCCAGATTCAATATCATAATAATCAGCGCAAACAAGTTTCTACGATTCTAGGAAGTAAGGTGATTGATAATGACTATCACTTAGGGATTACCAAGAAATTGCCTACCGGAACAACCGTGGGTGTTGATATGAGCAACAATCGTCATTGGAGTAATTCAGCCTTTATTTCATCTAACCCTAGTCATGATTCGAGTTTGACTTTAAATGTCAAGCAAGAGTTGGGTAAGAATTTTTTTGGTCTGGAGGATCGAGGAGATATTAAGATGACACGTCTGGATATTGAAAATACGGGGTTTCTTTCTCTCGATCGTATCGAAGCAGAAATGGCCGCAGTTGAGAAAGCCTATTGGGGTTTGGTGCTGCAGAATGAAAAGTTCAAGATTGCTCAAGAAATTTTACGTCAGGCTCGTCAGCTGCTTGATTTCAATCAGGAAAAAATAGTCGATGGATTAGCGGAAGCCCCGGAGTTGCTTGCCGCTGAGGCCAATTTCGAGAATCGAATGAATGAGGTCACGATGACGGAGTTGGAGTTGAGGACAAAGGTTAATATTTTAAAATTCCTTCTTAATATTGAAGACAATCAGGCATCGATGGTGCCCGGAGACCAGTTCAGGATATTATCAGATGAAAGTCAACAATTAGATCTCTCTTTGAAAAAAGCGTTTCAGTTTCGCCGAGATTATAAGCGAGCCCAAAATGATATTAAGTCTAAAAAATTACTGATTTCTATAAAGAAAAATTCTCTTTGGCCAGAGATTAATCTCGAGGCCACTTTAGCCCGAAACGGGTTGGGAGATCATTTTCCTAAGGCTGTAGAAAATATCAGTCAGGAAGACAACCCGGATTTATTAACAGTTTTAAAAATCAGCTTTCCTTTAGAAAACAATAAGGCAGAGGCCAATTGGGATAAGGCCAAACTGGAGCATACCCAAGCCCTGATTAATCTAAAACTGCTGGAGAGGATGATCGTCTTATCGATCGATGACCGGGTCAGAAACTGCAATATCTTAAAAGAATTGGCCATAAGTAAAGAAAAGATCGCAGAGTTACAGTTAAAAAAATTACAGGCAGAAGAAAAAAGATTTCGAACCGGGCGTTCTGAGACAGATACGATGATTCGTTATCAGGAGGATACGATTCAAGCTCGCTGGGAAGCGGTTGAGGCAAAATATTTATATTCCCTGGCGCTTATTGATCTGCGGCAGGCGGAAGGGACATTTCTTGATCCCTACGGGATTGAGGAATTATAATCCAAGAATCTGATCACCACTGAGACATTGTCAACTCAAATTTTGATAGTTAAGACAGGTGTCATTACGATCTCAAACGGAAAAGATTGCTTGTCCTGGACTAGACAGACCAGGGCTTGGCCCAACTTCGTTCCGCCCGTAATGACACAGATCATTCATAACAATTAATTTAAAAGTGCGCGTGCCAAGCAAAGCTCATCGGAATCTACCCTGATGAAAGTTCAGGGCACGGTAAAAGCCTGAAGCCGTGTAGCGAGGGATGAGAGGAAGAATAATCCTCTAAGCCATCCGACAAAGTCTCGATAGGAGGCAACGCAAAACTGCAGACCGTAACGCAAGGGAACCTAGATGTAGCCTTGTAAAATCAAAAAAAAAGAGGACGACCCCGTGCACTGTGGGGGAAGTCAGCAAGCCGAGCGGAATAACCGAGCTCTGGAACGAGCCCTCAAAAAAAA
>CAYJUK010000283.1:0-2476 GCA_964373335.1 uncultured Planctomycetales bacterium
TGGCATTCCTAGAAACCGCGAAATCATAATCCAGGCATACCCGCTTGAGAAGATAATCACGTGGAAATCCTCCCACCAGGTAAACTTTATTCTTCTTGCGATTGGCTAAGGACTGAAGAATAGAAAAATAAGGGAGAGCTTTCAGAAAAGACATGAAGACCTTAATTTGATAATTATCCCGGGTGAGTTTTAACGAAGATCTATCCCCTATGAGCGCATTAGGGACTGTTTTCTTTAACATCTTACATCTTAAAAAACGAGGCCTTCTCTAACACTTCTTCTTCAACATAAATTTCGGCATGCGTGCGCACCGCTAAGGCGATGCCGTCGGAAGGCCGGCAATCAATCATCTTGACCAGCCCCTCGGGAGTCAGGAGCTCTAATTTGGCATGAAAGGTATTTTTAAACAGTTTATCAATCAGCAGACGCTCCATCTTCGCCCCCAGGCTTTCCATGATCGCGACACACAGATCATGGGTCATCGGTCGCTCAAATTCGATGCCGGAAATTTTCATTTTAATACTGGAGGCCTCTAGAAAACCAATAACGATGGGAAATTGCCGCTTCCCGTTTTTTTCTTTCAAAACAATGATTTGATCCTGCCTTTTCTCGTCAATGATGATTCTGGTTAACTCGACTTGGATCATATAAGCCCCTCTAGGTTGATTCTCGTTTATTCAGGATGGATTTCAATTCACTCATGAATTGATTGACATCACGGAACTGCCGGTATACCGACGCGAACCGAACATAAGCAACCTCATCCAGCACCGCTAATCTTTCCATAATCAACTGGCCAATAATCGTGGAAGGTAATTCTCGGTCATACTGCTTCTGGATGACCCGTTCAATCTCATCGGCTAACTCTTCGATCTTTTCAATACTGATAGGACGCTTCTCGCAGGCCTTGACCATTCCCGTGATGACCTTCTTGCGGTCATAAGGCTGCCGCCGGCTGTCTTTCTTTACCACCATCAAAGGCACTTGTTCCACATATTCATAAGTAGTGTAGCGCTTCTTACACTCAAGGCATTCCCGGCGTCTGCGGATTGCATTTCCATCACCGCTTAACCGGGAATCGATGACTTTTGTTTCTTTATGTCCGCAACTTGGACATTTCATGGGACACGTTCCAGGGTTTGATATACCGGGAATTCTTTCGTTAACTGCCGGACCTGATCCCGCACTTTATTTAAGACGGCAGGGTTATCCTTATGAGTGATGGCGTCACTGATCAAAGAGGAAATCTTCTCCATCTGGGCTTCTTTCATGCCGCGGGTAGTTATCGCGGGTGTCCCGATGCGGATCCCGCTGGTGACCAACGGCGGCTGAGGATCAAAGGGGATCAAATTTTTATTAACGGTGATCTTGACCGCGTCCAAAACCTCAGTGGCATCTTTTCCCGTGATATTCTTCGGACGCAGATCAACCATAAACAGATGATTATCCGTTCCTCCGGTGACAATACGAAATCCCTCTTGGGACAACGAACGACTCAATGCCTGGGCGTTTTTGATGATCTGTTTTTGATAATGTTTAAATTCTTCCCGCATCGCTTCTTTCAAGGCCACGGCCTTGGCTGCGATGATATGCATCAGGGGCCCTCCCTGAATACCGGGGAAGATATTCGTATCGATTTTCTTAGCAAACTCCTGACGGCAGAGGATCATCCCTCCGCGAGGGCCCCGCAGCGTCTTATGGGTCGTCGTCGTCACAAATTCGGCGTAAGGAACCGGACTGGGATGCAGACCGGCGGCAATCAACCCGGCGATGTGAGCCATATCGACAAAAAGGAAGGCCCCGACTTCATCACAAATCTCCCGAAATTTTTTAAAATCAATGATCCTTGAATAGGCTGAGGCCCCGGCCAGGATGACCTTAGGACGGCATTGCTGAGCCAACGAACGAATCTCCGTATAGTCCAACTGTTCGGTCTTAGGATTAACCTGATAGGTAACAATATGGTAGGTCTTTCCAGAAAAGTTCAATTTATGTCCGTGGGTGAGATGCCCTCCGCAGGCCAAATCCAAGGCCAAGACGGTCTCTCCCGGACTCATCGCGGTCAAATAGACCGCCATATTGGCTTGTGACCCGGAGTGGGGCTGGACATTGACATGTTCCGCGCCAAAGATCGCTTTCGCCCGGTCAATCGCCAGCTGTTCCGCCACGTCAACAAATTCGCAGCCTCCGTACCACCGGCGAGAGGGATAACCTTCCGCGTATTTATTGGTCATCACGCTCCCCATCGCTTCCAACACTGCTGCGGAGACAATATTCTCTGAGGCAATTAATTCCAGATTGTCCTGCTGTCTTTTGAGCTCAGCAGAAATCGCCTGATAAATTTCGGGATCCGTATTCCTTAATGATGGCATGTCTCTTTTTTCCTCCCGGGACAATGATTCTTTTCGATTTTTTTGATTTGATTCACCCGGCGCCGGTGCCGGGCTCCGGCAAAGGGAGTCTTCATCCAGGAGAT
>CAYJUK010000284.1:0-2462 GCA_964373335.1 uncultured Planctomycetales bacterium
CGCTTCAGCGGCCAAAGCAAAATCCTGCTGTCAATCCAATTGGGACAGCAATGATTTTAGGTCTTGACAGATGTTCTTTAGATAATACAGTGTATCATCATGAGGACAGGCAAAAAAGGACGGACATTTTTTCAGGAAAAAGAGAAATTAAGAAATTATCTCGATCGCATGGGTTTGAAGGTGAGTCAGGGAAGGGAGACTGTCTTCGGAAAGGTTTTTCATTCCCATGGTCATTTTACAGCGGAGGATTTAGTAAAGTCCTGCCGAAAGAGAAGGATCCAGGTTTCTCGGGCTACCATCTATCGCAGTCTCCGTGAGTTTGTGGAAGCACGAATTATTCGAAAGACTGCCTTTGGAGAAAAGCACGAACATTATGAGCATGTCTATGATGAGAAGCTGCACCATCATGCCCGCTGTATTCGTTGTCATGTCCTGATTGAGTTTTCAGACCTGCAGGAAGAAAAAATTTATAAATCTGCCCTAGAAAAATCAGGATTCTTAATCATAGGGCACGAAATGCATTTTTATGGGATTTGTCAAGGTTGCCGGGATGTAAAACGACAATAGCCTGACCAGTAGAGAGTCTATAAATGGGACATGTCCCTAAGAGGCTATATCGAATTTAGGAAAGGACAGGAGTTAAAGATGAGTTCTAATCGAAAAAATATCAGGAAGAGCTTATGGATCGTGTGTTTTATTGTATTAGGGCCGGGGTATTCCGGTTATGCCATTGCTCAAGAACCAATTCGAATCGTTGCCACAATTGGTCAAATTAAAGATGTCACCCAGATCGTGGGAGGTAAAGACTTGGTAAAGGTTCAAGGCTTGATGGGAGCGGGAGTGGATCCCCACCTTTATAAAGCCAGTGAGAGTGATGTAAAAAAGTTATCCGAAGCAGATATTATCTTCTACAATGGATTATTCTTGGAAGCCAAGATGGAAGATATTTTTGAAAAGATGGAGCGAGTCAAAAAGACAGTTCCCGTAGGGGAGGCGATCCCCAAAGGGCAACTCTTAGACAACATCAATTATCCTGGCCATTACGATCCGCATATCTGGTTTGATGTGACTCTTTGGATGGAAGTGGTTAAGAGAATTACGGAGACGCTTTCGGGCTGGGATCCTGTCCATAAAACAGATTATGAAGAGCGTGCGGAACGATATCTTGAAGAGCTTAGGATATTGGATGCCTATGTCATGAATAGGGCGCGGGAATTGCCTCAAGATCAGCGGGTCTTGGTCACGGCCCACGATGCCTTTCGTTATTTCGGTCGACGCTATGGTTTTGAGGTGGTGGGATTGCAGGGGATCAGTACCGAGTCCGAGGCCGGAACAAAGGACGTCATGGAGCTGGCTGATTTTATTGCCCGGCGGAAGATTCGCGCGATTTTTATTGAATCTTCCGTTCCCGAGCGCAATATTAAGGCGGTGCGGGAAGCGGTGAGGTCCCGGGGATGGGAAGTGGTGATCGGCGGCGAACTTTTCTCTGACGCGATGGGAGATGAGGGGACATTTAAAGGGACTTATCGGGGGATGGTGACCCATAATATCGATACCATTGTCAATGCCTTAAAAAAAGAAAATGAACCTTTGGACCCCAATTCCGAATTAGAAATGCTTTTTCAAGGCAGTGTCTCACCCACTAAGTGAAAAACTTCACTTATCGAGTTCTCGAGGAGAGGATTATTTTCTAATTCGGAGTTGGGGTTTGGATATCAATCCCCCCTTGCGGAAATCCGTGGATGAATAGAGAATGGATTTCGTATCGCGGGATCAAAGAGAACCTGCGGCCGAGTCCGTGGAGATTCAGGAGACAAGATCATGAATGCTCAACAGGATCAGCATATTATACCGGCCATTGAAGTCAGCGATCTGACCGTGGCCTATAGTGAAAATCCCGTTTTGTGGGATGTGGACTTTCAAGCTCCCCGCGGGACTTTGCTGGCGATCGTCGGCCCCAATGGGGCGGGGAAATCCACACTGGTGAAGGCCATTTTAGGTTTAGTGAAACCGGCCGCGGGCCGGATTCTGGTCATGGGGAAACCGTATCGGCCGGAGTCTCGACTTATTGGTTATGTGCCGCAACGGGGAAGCGTGGATTGGGATTTTCCTACGAATGTGGTGGATGTCGTGATGATGGGAAGATATGGACATCTGGGGTGGTTCAAACGTCCCAGCCGGGAGGAAATAAATATGGCTATGGAATGTTTAGAGAAGGTGGGGATGGCGGACTTCGCTCACCGTCAGATCAGCCAATTATCCGGCGGACAACAACAGCGGGTGTTTATTGCCCGGGCCTTTATTCAAGACGCCTCCATTTACCTGATGGATGAACCTTTTGCTGGAGTGGATGCTACCACGGAAAGAAGTATTATCGTTCTTTTGCGGGAACTCAAAGAGAAGGGCAAGACCGTCATTTGCATCCATCATGATCTGCAGCCTCTTAAAGAATATTTTGAATG
>CAYJUK010000285.1:0-2405 GCA_964373335.1 uncultured Planctomycetales bacterium
TGATTTGGCAAAGATGGTGGAGACTTCGGATGAGTGGATCACCAGCAGGACCGGGATCAAGGAAAGACGCATTGCCGATAAACATGAGCGCAGCAGTCATTTGGCCATCAAGGCGGCGCAGGATGCCTTGAAAAGGGCCAAATGGGATCCTTCCCAACTCGATCTGATCATTGTGGCCACTATTTCTCCTGACAGTAATTTCCCTTCCGTGGCGTGTTTAGTCCAAAAGGCGATCGGGGCCCATAAGGCCGCGGCCTTTGATGTGGGGGCCGCCTGTTCTGGGTTTTTATACGCCATCACCACGGCTAAACAGTTTCTACAATCCGGTCCATACAAATATGCCTTAGTAATCGCGGCGGAGAAGATCACCAATTACATTGATTGGAATGATCGTTCGACCTGTGTTCTATTTGGGGATGGGGCGGGGGCTTGTCTCTTAGCTCCGGTAACGGGGACCAGGGGGATTTTAGCGGAATATCTCCATGCTCAAGGCCAGTATGGCGAGTTGATGAGGGTGGTGAATGAAGATTACCGGGATCCTTTATCACAAAATGAAACCCAAATGAAACGTCCTTACGTAGTCATGCAAGGGAAAGAACTGTTTAAGATTGCGGTCAATTCGATGGCTGAGGCGGTTGAGACGGTGATGAAACGGGCTCATGTGAAGTTGAAGGATGTTGATTGTGTGGTCCCGCATCAAGCCAATGACCGGATCATCTCGGCTGTCGCCAAGAAGATCAATATCCCTAAAGAAAAGATATTTATTAACATCGATAGATACGGAAATATGTCGGCGGCTTCTATTGCCGTGGCCTTGTCTGAGGCCGTTGAACAAGGACGGATCAAGAAAGGCAGTTTAGTGGTTTTAGTGACATTTGGGGCTGGATTGGTGAGCGCCGCGAATGTTGTGCGATGGTAAATGATCGATGCTCTTGGCTGTTGGCATTTGGCTCTTCAAAGAACCAAGCACTAACAGCCAGGAGTTTTTTTATATGGAGCCGCAATGACAAAAGTAGCCTTGATCTTCCCTGGTCAAGGGGTCCAAAGAGTGGGGATGGGTAAGGAGTTTTATCAGACCTCAGCAGAGGCAAAGGCTATTTTCACCTCCGCTGACCAGATCATCCCCGGTCTCTTAAAAATCATTTTTGAAGGGCCGCAGGATAAATTAACCCTGACTGCTTATTGTCAACCCGCCATTTTAACTGTGAGTGTCGCGATCTTTAAGACCTTTGAGAAATATCTTCAAATTTTACATTGTAAAATTGGGGTTGAAAATACATTTCCTATTAGGAGTTGGGGTCAGAAGATCCAACCTGTCTTTGCCGGGGGATTAAGTTTAGGAGAGTACAGTGCCTTGACTGCTGTCCAGGCAATCAGCTTTGAGGATACGATCCGTTTAGTTCAGAAAAGAGCCTCCCTTATGGAAGAGGCGACCCGATTGAACTCCGGCAAGATGGCTGCCATTATCGGGGCCTCAACGGAAAAGATTAAAGAGATCTGTCAAAAAACCGGAACCGAAGTGGCCAATTATAATTCCCGGGAACAGATTGTGATTACCGGGGCAGCAGATAAAGTCGATGCCGCCTGCCAGATATTAAGAGACGATGAATCTTTAAGAATTATCCCTTTGGACGTCAGCGGCGCCTTCCATTCCTCTTTGATGCAGCCAGCCGCGGAAAAATTTAGGGAGGCATTGAAAGATATTTCCATCAAAGCCCCGCTTTATCCCATCATCAGTAATGTGGACGGCCAGCCGGCCACCCAGCCAAAAAAGATTCGGGAGAACCTCGCTAAGCAAATCACCTCTTCCGTGCAATGGGTCGCATCGATTCAGTGGATGATCCGGGAAGGAGTCAAGGATTTTATCGAGATCGGACCGGGACGGGTCTTAAGTGGTTTAGTCAAAAAGATCGACCCGGCCGTCAGAGTAAATAATATCCAAAAGCCGGAAGACATAGAGAAACTGCCTTATTGACTTGGTCACCGCATTCAGCAAAAATCCGCTGCAGGGGGAGCAACAAAGACAGAATGCATTTAGGGATTATCATTTTTTAAAAAATTATGTACGTAATAAGTCCCCAAATACTCGATCGATTTCTACCTCAAACCATTTCATTTTGCTTTATAAAGTAATATTATTCTATACTTTAATCAGGCACGAAAACCCGGTTTAGGCCGGGACTGCCGAAACACAAGTTTATTATTGGGTTTCGATAGAGGCAAACTTGCCGTAAGGCAGGGACCCATGTGTTGTCCTTAACTGAGAGAGGGACTTCGCAGGGCTCAGCTTACCACGATAAGATGGAAACGAGCTGGGGCAAAGCCACAGGTCCTTTAAAAAGGACAGCTGGGTTACCGAAGCGAACAATTAGGGAACCGAGTCTCTTTAAAGAAACTCGGTTTTG
>CAYJUK010000286.1:0-2392 GCA_964373335.1 uncultured Planctomycetales bacterium
ATCCGGAAATCAATGTACAGATTGTCAAGAACAGTCAGTTGAGGGTGGATGTTAGAGTTATGGTTGATGCGGGACGTAATATTCAATAGATAGCCCACAAAGTGCAAGATAAGGTCCAAGGAGCTAATGTAAAAGAACTCAAAATGATTTAAAGGATGTGAATGTTCACGTTCAAGGTATTGAAAGGGGATTAAAATGTTTTTTAGCCGAATAGCTTTGTTATTTTATATTACGGTTTTGATTTTATTCAGCTGTTTTTTAATCATTCTTGCAGCTCAATGGGTTGAGCTCGAGCATATCAATGAGCTTTTTTTTATTATTTATTACGAACCACAAGTGCGAGTTATTACAGGTTTAACGGCAATTGTTCTATTATTTTTGAATTATCTCTTTTATCAAATTATCTCGGGTCATCAGCAAAAAGAAAAAACCATTGCCTTCGATAATCCCTCTGGCCGAGTCAGTGTTTCTTTATCTGTTCTGGAGGATCTTGTGAGACGATTAATGACACGTTATCCTGAGATTAAAGAAGTACGACCAAATATAAAGGCAACGAAAAAGGGATTGGAAATCTCTGCAAAAATCATATTAAAATCCGAAGTTAATATCCCCGAATTAACTTCCGATCTTCAAGAAGCGGTAAGAAAAAGGATTCAGGAGACTGTAGGCTTGGAAGAAACGGTCACCGTTAAGTTGCATGTCACAAGAATAATCTCAACGGATAAAAATGTTAAGAATCAAAGTGGTGCGGATAAGGGGAGGGACAAGGACGAGACTTTTCCTAATATTCCCTTTCAAGGATATCGGGCTTAATCAAAAATAATTTTAAATCTATCAATTTTAAGAATGAAAAAAATAGGCATTTTAACTGGTGGAGCTGATTGTCCAGGGCTGAACTCGGTCATTCGGGCTGTTGTCCGGAAAGGGATGCAGGAAGGGTATGTACTGACAGGCATCAAAAACGGATGGAGTGGTCTCATTGATAATGATATGCGGATTTTAGATCTTCGTGTCATCTCAGGGATTCTGGATCGCGGGGGTACGATCCTGGGAACAAGCCGGATTAACCCTCTCAATGATGAGGAGCAGGTCAAAAAGATCGTTGACAATTATAAAAGAGGGGGGATTGATGCCCTTATTGCCGTGGGTGGTGAAGAGACGCTCAAGATTGCATTGGCATTCTATAAAAAAGGTTATATCCGGCTTGTTGGAGTTCCAAAATCTATTGATAACGCCCTTTCAGGAACAGAATATGCCTTTGGGTTTGATACTGCCGTCAATATTGCCACAGAATGTATTGACCGATTGCATACAACAGCCGAAAGCCATCATCGTATTATGGTCATCGAAGTGATGGGGCAGTATACTGGCTGGATTGCCTTGGAGGCGGGAATCGCCGGGGGAGCAGATATGATCCTTGTTCCTGAGATTACGGTTAATGCTAATGAGTTATGCGAGTCTATTAAAGCTCGACATAGAAGGGGAAAAAATTTTAGTATCATTGTGGTATCAGAAGGAATTAAGATTCAAGGATATGAACACATACAAGAAAAAATGACTGAAGGCCGCTTCCGCCGATCAGGAACCGTTGGAGAATTGGTTGCCAATATTATTGAACAAAATACTGGTTATGAAACACGGGTTAGTATCCTAGGACATATTCAAAGAGGAGGAACCCCGACAGCCTATGATCGTATTATTGGGACTCAATTTGGGATCAAGGCGGTTGAACTGGTTAAAGAGAATCTATTTGGGAAAATGGTTAGCTTGCAGGGTAATAAAGTCACTTGTGTAGATATTGAAGAGGCTGTCAAACAAAGAAAGACGATCGACATGGACCTTTATGAAATGTCCAAGGTTTTTTTTGCCGGTTAATTCAATCATCAGGTGATTTATGTTAAAAACGGTTAATGAGATTTTTAGGGAATCTATCAAGGTTAAGGAAGAGACATTAAAAAAGACTGCTGGTTTGATCGTTAAGGCTTCTGAGGCTATTATTGAGACCTTAAAAATTAATGGGAAAGTGATTTTCTTCGGTAATGGTGGATCGGCGGCTGATAGTCAACACTTAGCAGCTGAATTTATTGGTCGATTTCAACGTGAACGTCAACCATTAGCAGCAATTGCCTTAACCACAGATACATCTATCTTAACCGCCCTTGGTAACGACTATGGTTTTGCAACGATATTCTCCCGGCAAATCGCTGGTCTTGGCAAAAAAGGAGATATTGCCTTTGGAATTTCCACGAGTGGAAATTCAGCCAATGTGCTTGAGGGACTTAAACAGGCCAGGAAGATGAAACTCAAAACAATTTCGCTGACAGGATATCATGGGGGAAAGATTGTTAAACTTAGTGATATTTGTATTATCGTCCCCTCTCAAAAAACATCT
>CAYJUK010000287.1:0-2380 GCA_964373335.1 uncultured Planctomycetales bacterium
AAACACCGGCTGATGTTGAGAAGATGTGTACCAGCGGCTGTGATTGGGGGGGGATCGGACGGGGTGCCATGACCAACCCCTGGATTTTTAAGGAGACTAAACATTTTCTGAACACCGGTCAGTTATTGAACGTTCCTTCTTTAAAAGAAAGAATAGAATTATGCATTCAGCATATTCAATTATCAGTTCAAAACAAAGGTTTGAGAGAAGGTATAATTTCCTTAAGAAAATTTTATTCCGGTTATTTCCGCGGTCTTCCTTTCGGAGCCCAACTGCGGTCTGAACTCATGCAGCTGATTGACATGAATCAGATCATGGATCGGATGTATCAATTCATGGAACAGCAAAGGCAACATGCTACTGTAACTTAAGATGAAGAAATATGATGTTATCGTGATCGGCTCGGGTGGTGGAGCCAAGATTACCTCTCCCTGCTCTCATTTGGGATTCAAGATAGCTTGTATTGAAAAAGAGGCCTTAGGCGGTACCTGCCTGAATCGGGGCTGTATCCCTTCCAAGATGCTCATCCATTCCGCCGATGTCGCGATTCAAATCAAAGAGGCCCGGCGCTGCGATATTCAAAACGATCCCGCATTTCAAGTCAATTTTGCTTATCTTGTTACCCGTATTTCCCAAACCGTTGATACGGAATCAACTAAGATCGCGGAAGGCTATGCCCGCAATCCCAACATCGATTATTATCCTGCCCAGGCCCATTTTGTGTCCAATAAAGTCATCGAGGTAGATGGACAACAGATAACGGCTGATAAGATTTTTATCGCGGTGGGAGCACGGCCGCGCATCCCTCCGATTCAAGGATTAGCCGGCACGCCTTTTATGACCAGTACCGAGGCCTTGCGCAATACCCGATTGCCTAAGAAGATGATTGTCTTGGGAGGAGGGTATATTGCTGTCGAGCTTGGTCATGCCTACGGAGCCCTGGGAACTGAGGTGCATTTCCTTGTCCGCAGCCGCCTGCTAAAGTACGAAGATCGGGAAGTGGCCGAGGAATTCACACGCGTTTTTTCACAGTATCATCATCTTCACTCAGGAGCAATTCCTTCGCAGGTGGATTATCAATCGGGTCTGTTTACTGTGACCTTTTCGGAACAGGACGGATTTGAGCAGACCTTAACGGCTGAAGCCCTTCTGGTGGCGACTGGTATTGTTGCCAATACCGATACCTTGAAACTCAGCAATACGGATATACAATTGACTGAAAAGGGCTTTATTAAAGTCGATGATCATTTGCAGACCACGGTTAATGGGATCTATGCCTTAGGGGATTGTATTGGGAGATATTTTTACCGCCACAGTGTCAATTTCGAAGGAGAGTATCTCTTCCGTACGTTATTTATTGATAAAAGAGATGAGCCGATTCGTTATCCTCCTGTCCCGCATGCCATCTTCACTCATCCCCAGGTCGCTGGTGTTGGAAAGACGGAAGATGAGCTGAAGGTGGAAGGTGAGGATTACATCGTGGGATTGAATCACTATAAAAATAGCGCCATGGGCATGGCCCTTCTGTCTGATCATGGTTTCTGTAAGATTTTGATTGAACGGTCAACGCGGAGGATCTTGGGGGCTCATATTGTTGGAGATCAGGCCTCGAACATGATTCATCTGTTGATTGCCTTTATGAATAAGGAGGGGACATTGGATGATCTGCTGAGAATGATTTATATCCATCCCGCGCTTCCGGAGATCGTCCGCAATGCGGCGCGCAAGGCCCAGGCCGCTTGGGAGAAAGCGAACCAAACAGGAAACCCCATAAATGGGGTCAAGGTGTAGATGCGATCACAATTGGATTAACTAGACCTTGACAACTGAGTCGAACACAAGGAAAATGACTCCATGCGTAATTCTGAAGTCGCTATCTCGATTAATAACCTCACCAAATTCTATAAAGATTTTCAAGCCCTTGATAACGTCTCCTTCGAAGTGAAACGCGGAGATTTCTTCGCCTTCTTGGGTCCCAACGGGGCTGGAAAGACGACCACGATCAATGTCATTACCGGATTATCGAATTTTCAATCCGGCAAGGTTCAGGTCTTTGGATATGATACGGTCAGGGATTATTTTAAGAGCCGGAGTCTGGTGGGACTGTGCGCGCAGGAATTTAATTTTGATCCCTTTCTGACCATTCACCAATTGCTGGTTTATCAAGCCGGATATTTTGGTCTGACCCCATGGTTAGCTAAAAAACGGGCTGATGAACTCTTGGAACGGTTCCAATTGATCGATAAACGCAATGTCAAACACCGCGCCCTTTCCAGCGGGATGAAAAAACGCCTGCTCTTGTGCCGTGCCCTCATCCATGATCCCGAGATCCTGATTTTGGATGAGCCGACCTCCGGCTGTGATCTGGAGCTTAAATACT
>CAYJUK010000288.1:0-2370 GCA_964373335.1 uncultured Planctomycetales bacterium
TTCTTTTAAGATTTTCTGGACGATCCTCCCACGAACATCAAGAAGCGATCCATTGGTTAGCCCGGTTGCTTTTTGCCCCTGAGACAACCATTCAAGATAAGATTTTCCTGATCGATCATTCGGATATCCCCGAGGCCTTATCCATACCCCTTGAGAAAGAAAGGAGATACTCTTTTAATCAAATCCAAAAAAAATTTACTAAACTCAATGAGTTAGGGTCTGCCGCAAAGAATATCGAAGAAAAACAAAGATCTCCGGCAGAAAATGAACTCCTGCGACTCTTTCAAAATATTGAACTTTATGCTCAATTATCTCATACCTTGACCTTTGCCTTTCCTCATCCCGATTTTGACATTTCCGATCCCTCATTAAAGAAAACCATGAATTTTTCTCCAGATCAAAACCAATTCAGCTTCTTTGATATCGCCAAGAAGGCAGATGCCCTCTTAGAACTTACAAAAATCCTGGAATCCAAACATTCCGATTCCTGGACAAAGGAGGAGAGGAGATTAGGCCAACTCTTAATGACGCTATTCTCCTGGAAGCAAGCCTATCAAGATCTTCCTTTTACGATTCTCCCTTCTTACTCCGGAGAAGAATCCTGGTTTGCTCCCTGGGATATCATCAGCAGGGGATTCAAGAACCCCTCAGCCAGGGCAGAGTTAACCTCTCTTGATCTTATGACAAGGGCTTATGTGTCTGGTCAGCAATTGGAATTTGATTTAGCCGCACGGTCTTTCAATGAATCAATCAGAAATCGATTCTCTGCTCAAGCAAAGCAAGGCTTGAAGCATATCTCTTTAGAGGTCATTTACAATCAATGGAATCTTTTTCTCTTCATTAAGATCCTTTACGTCTTGTCCTTTTTGAGTTTTCTCGTTTCGCTCATTAAGGAACGTCTAAGCCTTTATCGACTGTCCCAAGGATTGATCCTTTCCGGATTTTGTCTTCATCTTCTGGCCATAGGGATGAGGGTGATTATTTTAGTCCGGCCGCCGGTCTCCAGCCTTTATGAAACCTTTCTCTTTGTCGGCCTCATTGCAGTTTTTCTGGGGATCGTTATTGAACAGCGGTATCAAGGGTGGGTAGGGATTGTGATCTCCAGCTTATGCGGCTTTATCTTTCTTTTGATCGCCAGTAAATTCAGCACCGAGGGGGACACGTTAAAGATGCTCATTGCGGTATTGAATTCTAATTTTTGGCTCAGCACCCATGTCTTGAGCATTACCACGGGTTATGCCGGTTGTTGTGTTGCCGGGGTGGTAGGACATCTCTATATCTTACAATCGGTTTTTAGGCCCCAAGATAAAAAGAGGCTAACGACGGCGTATCAAATCTTACTGGGGACGTTGGGATTTGGATTAACAATGACATTCTTAGGAACCAACCTCGGAGGAATCTGGGCGGATCAATCCTGGGGCCGGTTTTGGGGCTGGGATCCAAAAGAGAACGGGGCCCTGATGATCATCTTATGGACAGCCCTGATTTTTCACGCTAAAGTAGGAAAGATGATCGGTCATTTAGGACTAGCGGCCGGAAGTATTATCGGCATTATGTTTGTGATGTGGGCCTGGTTTGGTGTGAACCTTCTCAGCGTAGGATTACACTCCTATGGATTTACCTCGGGCTTGGCGCTGAATCTCATGATCTATTTGATCGCACAAATTCTTTTCTTAATAATCACTGTCCCCTTAGCCCAAAAAAGACTGAAACAATTTCCTTCTCTTTAATACTATGATCTTGACATTCATTAAAGTCAACCAAGCAGAAAAGATGATTAGGAAGAATATGGGTACTTTTTCCATACAACAATGTCCTCTGATCAAGGCCTATGGAGCTGTCCTCAGAGAAGATATTATTGCCGATCGTGATCTCCCGCCATTTTCCAAGGCCCTCATGGATGGGGTCGCTATTCAATATAAGTCCTGGCAGAAAGGGCAAAGGACGTTTCCCATCGCCGGCATTCAGGCCGCAGGGCAAAAACCTCTTTCTACCGGAGCACTCAACACTTGTGTGGAGATTATGACTGGAGCTGTCGTTCCTCATCCCTATAATTGTGTTATTCCCATAGAAAAAATTCAGATCAAAAATAAGATGGCCTATGTTGATGGTCAATATCAGTTCCATCCCTGGCTGAATATTCAATCTCAGGCCTCTGATTATAAAAAAGGAAAGACTGTTCTTAAGAAAGGGTGTATCCTTCATGCCCCTCAGATTGCGGTGATTGCTTCTGTTGGTAAATCATGGGTCAAGGTCTCACAAAAACCCAATATTGCGATTGTTTCAACCGGGGATGAATTGGTGGATATTAATTCACTCAAGATTCTCCCCTACCAAATCCGTCAGTCCAATTCCTATGCCCTCCAGGCA
>CAYJUK010000289.1:0-2346 GCA_964373335.1 uncultured Planctomycetales bacterium
GACGTTTGTACAACCAATAGTCAAAATTTATAGAGAACAAACGTCGAGATATTGGGCTTCCCTAGTGCACTGTCAGACAAATTTATGATCCAATACGTCATTCCCATCCCTGGATGGGAGGGATTAGGGAAGGAAATACAGAAATTTACCCGACAGTCTACGAGTGCAAATGGTCCAGAAAAGACCAATAAGATTGGGTGATCTATCTTTCTATGAAAAAAGATTATTACGAGATATTGGGAGTTCCTAAAGAGTCGACGCTTCCGCAAATCAAGAAGGCCTACCGGTCTTTAGCCTTGAAGTTCCATCCCGACCGTGTGCCTGCTGAACAAAAAAAAGAGGCCGAAGAGAGATTCAAAGAGATTTCCGAGGCTTATGGGGTTTTATCCGATCCCCAGAAGCGGCAGATGTACGATCAATACGGTCATGCGGGGATTGATCAGCGTTATACAGCGGAAGATATCTTTCGGGGTGCTGATTTTAGCAGTATTTTTGAAGATTTAGGAATAGGGGATATCTTTAGTCAGATGTTTGGTGGGGGAGGATTTGATTTTTTTGAGACTGGACGACAAAGAACAAGGGCCCAACGGGGAAGGGATATCCAATATGAAGTCGAAGTGACACTGGAAGAGGCTTATACCGGAGTTAAAAAGAAAATTACTGTTCCTCGTCATGATCTGTGCCCCGAATGTTCCGGAACAGGTGCTAAACGCGGGAGCTCCCCGCAGACATGTTCTACTTGTAAAGGACGCGGCCAGATTTTCATGTCATCGGGATTTTTTAAGATGTCCCAATCCTGTACCGCCTGCGGGGGGCACGGGCAGATTATTAAAGATTATTGTCCTCAATGTCATGGGAAAGGAGTGATACGCATTGACCGTCCCATTGAGGTGTCCATCCCCTCCGGAGTCAGTCATGATTCCCGGCTCAGGGTTCGCGGGGAAGGGGAATATGGTCCTTCCGGCCGCGGTGACCTCTATCTTTATATTAATATTAAGCCCCATCCTGTTTTTGAACGTAATGGCAATGATATTTATATGGAACTGTCAATCAGTTTTGTTAAAGCGGCCTTAGGCGCGGAGGTATCGGTACCGACTCTCAATGGCAATGTGAGTATGAAGATTCCTTCCGGGACTCAAAGCGGGAAACTATTCCGGCTGAAAGATAAAGGGATGCCGGACATTCATGGCGGTGGTCAGGGAGATCAGTATGCCCGTATCATGATTGAGGTCCCGACTCGGTTAACCGCAGAACAAAAGAAGTTGCTTGAGGAATACGCCCGGATCAGCGGTGAGGATATCAACCATCGAGAGGCTTCGATCAAAGATAAGATTAAAAATGTTTTCAAATAGAGTGCATCATGACAAATACCGCGTTTCAAAAAATCTGCAATATTTTATTCAGAAAAACGCGGTACCAACTTTCCTTTAAAAAGCTTTATGGTAGTTGGTACTGCACTTTCTCAATCTGAATTCAAGATTAAGGGGGTGCAGTACTTTCTTCCAAAATATATTTCAGGAAAGAAAGTGCGGTATTATCCCTCGCTGTTCTAGAATCAAAAGAAAATCCGGATATTGCAATTTTTATGAAGCGAGGGATTGATTGTTCCCGAGGTGTGCTATGCCAAATTATCAGTATGAATGCGACGCTTGCCGCTATTCCTTTGAGGTCTTTCAATCGATATCAAAAGGGAAATTACAGAAATGTCCTCAATGTGGGAAAAGACAGCTGAAGCGTTTGATTGGAACGGGAAGCGGGATCATCTTTAAGGGAAGCGGTTTTTACGAGACGGATTATAAAAGGAAGGACCCCGCCTTAAGCAAGCCCTCAGATGAGAAAGGCTCTTCAGGATCATCTGCCGCAAAATCGGATACCAATACCAAGACCTCAGACAGTCCTCCTCTCAAAAAAGCCAAGGGTTGAATAAAGATGATGGGAAAAATCCTAGATTTTGATTTTCTCTTATTCCAGATTTTGCTATGATTTTGAAGGTTTGAGCGCTTTGAGAACACCGGTCAATTGAAAAGTCTGCCTTGGCATCAAGAAATCCCAAGGATCATTTCTCTGGTAACCAACAGGAGTAGGAGTCTCTTTCCCCCATCTTCTTCGGCTTTGATGAGGGGCTGAAAAACAATGACCTTTATTAAATCCTTTAAGGCCGTTCATTATAATCCCAATAAGATTAAAGATATGTCTTTGGTGGTTTGCCCGCCTTACGATGTGATCTCGCCGGAGCAGCAGGAGGAGTATCATAAACTCAGCCCCTACAATTTTATTCATCTTGAACTGGGGAAAAATAAACCTGGCGATGGGAAAACAGAAAATAAATATACCCGGGGCAGAGAA
>CAYJUK010000290.1:0-2331 GCA_964373335.1 uncultured Planctomycetales bacterium
AACCCCAATTTTGTATTAAATACAAAATTGGGGTTCAACGGGCAGTGCCTCACCCACTGGGTGAAAAACTTCACTCATCGAACTCTCGAGGAGAGGATTATTTTCTCATGCGGAGTTGGGGTTTTGACCTTCTTTATTTTGTTTTTTTCTCCGGGAGCTGTCCCATTCATCCAAGCTCAGGTACGAAATGAATGTTATAGAAATCCCGCTTTTAATCCCGAATTTGTGATGAATGAATTTATCCGGGGAGATTCCGATGATGATTGTAACTTAAATCTGGCTGATCCTATTATTACCTTAAGACATCTCTTTTCTGGCGGACCTGCCCCGGAATGTAAAGATGCCGCGGATGCTAATGACGATGGCACAATTAATCTGGCAGATGCCGTCTACACTCTCAATCATCTTTTTCTGGGAGGGCCGGAACCTCCAAAACCATTCGATAATAATGAAAACCAAATTCGTGGGGATCTTACCCCAGGCACCGATCCTACGCTTGACGCATTAGATTGCTGCGGCATGCTGGATCCCTGCCCGGCCGCGGCCCAAATCCAAGATCAATCTGTCTGCCAGTGCGGTCAAGAGACGATCTCCACACGTCATACTGCCTCTCTGCCCGCTCCGAAATTATTCTGCTGCGGCGGACAAATGGTTCAAGGCACGGCTTGTCATAATCTGCCAGTTTTCCCTCAGCAGAGTGACCGATTTCCGGTCAAAGGAATACCTCGTCCTGCTGATCTGCGTTATTGCACCTGGGATACCGCCGAATTTTTGGGCTGTGATTCCCATAACATGAAAGCTGTCACCTTTACCCCAGAAGGAGAAGAGCGGAATCCTTCTCTTTATATTAGCGACACAAATGACATCACCACATCAGCGGCCTTTCTCGTTTGGGAGTTTGTTCAGCCAAGCAGCAATGGTACCTCGGAAACCCGCATTTGCGATCTTTCATTAGTGCGTTCTATGGAAGAATGTAAAGATATTAGAACCGATCATGACTCCTTTGCCAAGAGAGTGATTACTCGAGATGGCAGGAATCCTTCTGTCGGAGGGGATGGAAGTATCACCACCGTAACCTGGGAAAGTTCCGATGGAAAGGTCGAGGCCTGCTTATTAAAGTCTGGAGATCAATTGATTCCCTCAGGACATCCCTATTCCTGCTTCCCGAATCGAACCGGACTGAAACGTCACCCCTCTACTGATAGTGATTATCTGGTTATTTTTGATCCCTTAAAAAACGCCTCCGATGGTATTAATTTAGATGTTGATCGAACCCCGATCAGTGAAAATGGATTCATCGCTTACCGGCTCCTCGATGAGAGTAACAATAATTTCCTTTTGGATATTTGCCGGGTTGTGGTCACTGGGACCGGGTTGTCCTCTGCGTTGTCCTGTCCAAACAGCTCAACGCACATTGGCCAATTCAATCTTCCGGAAACACCCCATATCAGCCGTAAAGGGGAACCTTTGCTTGCCTCCGGGACCGGACTAATTAGGAAAAATACCAATACTTATGCTATTCAATGGAACAGACGGGATATCGTTCAAGGTGTACCTCTGGTAGAAACGCCGCGATTAATCGAAGTGCCCTTGCTTAAAGCCATGGCCGTCTTAGGGATCCCGAACCCTAAAGGGCTTATTAATAATGAAACACCTCCTTTGCAATATGCGGTCATTGTCAATGCCGGATTAGGGATGATCAAAGGGAGGGTCCAGGCCTTCCGGCTGGATCCCACGGATGGTTCAACTATCTTCTATAACTTAACAACCCCGTATTATGAAGAAGTGAACTCGGACGTGTCTTTTTGTGACCAGGATAATCCGGCAAACGCGTGTGTTTGGTTTACCACCTCAACCGCCCCGGTCGCGGGAAAATCCCCTCGGCCTGACCGGGAGACATTAAATTTTTTTAATCTAGACAATGCCTGTAATTTTAAAGAAGCGATAAGATATGACATTATAAAACGCATTGCCGAATTAGGTGGAGATCCTATCAAAGACCAGGGACAGGCATTCATGATCAACAGACGGGAAGGGAAAATCCTTGTGGTTTCTCCTTGTTTAGAAAGGATTGAGATCCCACCCGCGCAACCCGCGGTAAAGGGACAACCAGTTGACTTCAGACAAATTGGAATAGAGGGGGGCATCCCTTAAGGCCGGGCTAAAAAGCCCCAGGTGAAATGACTATGATGATTAACGAAATCAAAGTTTCCGCAAGGAAAATCAAATCAATCAGCAGGACCTCGTTGACTCCTCTCCTGGTTTTATTTTTTGGGTTTTTTCTAAGGCCGGGGTTTGCTCAAGAAGTGATCACTTGTGAGCCTAAATATG
>CAYJUK010000291.1:0-2325 GCA_964373335.1 uncultured Planctomycetales bacterium
CAAACACAAAGCCGCATTATTTTATCCGCCAATTCTTTTACTCGGGTTAGTTTTTTATGCGATAACGGCAAATTATGATCTTTATTTAAAAAAGATAAAAAATGAGAATCTTTGGTCGAAAATCTCCTTCAAGAAAGTAAGCGTTAGGATGGTAACATTATTGCTGATTCTTTTAGGCGTTGTTTCGTTTAGTATGAATTTTTATAATAACATTAACAAAGGTCTTGGCCAGACAGACATTGCGATCAAAACTATAGATAGGGAAATTGAAAAAAGTTTAAACGTCAGTTGCGATGTTGATTATCAAGTGCATTTTGGTCCCACAAAAAATATTTATGATTTGAACGTCCGCTTAATTTTAAAACAGCAGGAAGTTTTTACGTTTGAACAACAGCGCATAGTGGAAAATATTATTCATCAACAAATGAAAAGACTTAACGGAGAAGTTAATATTCAAACTCAAATAGAGTATAGAAATTAAGAACAGTTTTATAATAGGGTCACCTATGAAAGCCCCCCGTAAGTAAAATAATCATACTTCTGTCTTATTGTCCCGCACTTCATCTTTATCGGAGATCGGGATTTTCTCCAGTCACCTATTAGGGCTTCAATGAGCCCAGAGTAATCTTAAAAGTCAGCCTCCCAATCAAGTCGACGATCTCTACCCGCTGTTATTTCAAGCGGGATGGATCAGACCCCTTCGCAGGATGGCTGTAAAACTTTTTTGCTGAATTTATTTGAAAGAATGTTTGGGTTATACACTTCCTTTTTCTTCACCAAAAAGTAAGCGATGGTTAAAAGCTCCTTTGCCAGAGCGACCTTCGCCACTCCGTGGTTTTTCTTAAACTTGATCCTCTGGTAGAGCTTCATGAGCCTTCTGTCTTTCCCGGAGCAGACTACGGCGCTGGCCGCTTGGATTAGAATCCACCGGAGGTACTTGTTGCCTTGTTTTGTGATGGATCCATGATGTGTTTTTCCTCCCGAAGAGTAGGTAGAGCTAAAAATCCCTGAGTAAGCGACCAGCTTCTTGACACAGGGGAACCTGGAAAAATCACCGATCTCATAAATAAGCATCAGCGCCGATAAAGGCCCGACTCCCGGGATGGTTTCAAGAATTTGAGCCATTTCATCCTCACGGCTTGAAAGCTTGATGGTTTTGTTCATTTGGTTTATTTCGTTGTGTAGAGACATGAAAGCGTCCAAGAGCGCCTCGAAGGCTTTTTGGGTTTTTTCTTCAAAGGAAATTGTCTTTAAGAATTCCAAGCCCTTGACCCCAAAGAGATCCGTGCCGGGAGACTGGATGTTGTGTTTATCCAACAGGCAGTGGATCCTGTTCTTGACTGCCGTTTGCATCTGAACAAGAAAGATACGGGTTCTAAGATACTCACGGTTGTCCCGGATCGTCTTGTCGGCGATATAACAGGTAGGTAGGTAGTTCATCCTTAAGAGACTGGCCAGGGCACGAGCGTCGATCTTGTCGGTTTTGGTCTTTGATTCAGCGATGATCTTGGTTTTATAGGGATTGGCCAATTGAACATCGATGCCCATTTCCTCTAGGAAGTCCACGAGCCAATACCAGTTGTAGGTGGCTTCAACGGCGGCTTTGAGCGGACTCTTAAACTCCTTGAAAAACAAAAGCAGTTCATCCTTTTCATTTAAAACCTTGCCTTCTTTTAAGATTTTGCCTTCCTTATCCATGACAGTGATGAAACAAAATTTTTCGTGCAAATCAATGCCGGCGAAGAGTAAACTATCCATGGCTGATCTCCTTTGATTTAGAGATAGGATTTTTAAACTTATTCCGCGGTTCCCTTTGAACCGCGAGAATTAAAAATAGCCTTAAGCCTTAGAGCTTGTTCGCTATTTTATCCTATCTTTTGGGAGGTCAGCTTTCATATTATCAAGTCTCTTCTTGACCTCTTGCATATGAAGGGCATGAAAGGCTCAAGTCTTTTCTTGTCATTGAACACCTCTCTGGGTAACATGATTATACCCTTTTTGAGGTGTCCACTAAATCAGGGGAACTCCAACTTGACCCCTTTATTCAAAATCTGAACAATTTGAACAATTATGCAAGAAAATGGATTTGAGAAGAGGGCATAAAAATTAATCTCGGATCTTCCGCATTGGCATGTCGTTCCGAAAGATATAAAAAAGATCAGAGACCAATTCATCAGAGACTTGCAGTTAAAAGCCTTGACTCCTCTTGACAAACCTTCCTTGACGGAATAGACTCACTCTCGACAACTGAATATCTAAAGGAATGTGGTTGCCCGTAACAGGGCATTTAAAAGGGAAGGCTGTTAAAATCAGCCACGGTCCCGC
>CAYJUK010000292.1:0-2311 GCA_964373335.1 uncultured Planctomycetales bacterium
TTCAAGGTGGCGGTGTACTGAAAATGACTCTCTAATATGTTGCTGTGTGCCTGTCAGTAAAGTTACCTCTACCAATAAAGTGCCTCGATCTTCCAAACATTCAATATCGGGATTTCCGCCAGACGCAAAACTTGTCGGAAATCCTTCATCATCTGAAACGGCAGGATCGCTGGGTTATTGCCTATCAGAGCGCTGTCGGCCCGCTGAAATGGCTCAAGCCTTCCACGGAGAGCGTGATCAAGGCCCTTGCTCATAGAGGTATTCTACAAATCCTGGTTGTCCCTATTTCCTTTGTGAGCGATCACATCGAGACTATCTGCGAAATCGAAATCGAATACAAAAAATATGCCTTGAGTTTAGGGATTAAGGATTTTCGCATGTCTAAGGCCATTGAAAATCATCCTCGATTTATCAGTGCCCTGGCCGATACCGTGGAAGGAGTCATCAATTCACCTTCACCCCTGACCACCAAGACATGACAATTCGTTTCAACTTTTACCAGGTCAGAACACCTTATTCAATATTATTTCATTTTAGGAAAGGAGAACATTCATGGAACGAATCTTATTGACAGCTTATGGGATCCTGCTGATCATCGGTGCTTATTTCGGGTGGAAGGCAGGCAGTAAAATCTCTTTGGTGATGGGATTTATCTCTGGCACCCTGGTTTTACTAGGAGTTTATTGGCTAGGGATTAACTCTAAAGGCGGATATACCTTTTTAGCAGTTATAAGCGGGGTACTGACAGTCATGTTTCTGATTCGACTGATCAAAACCCTCAGCTTCATGCCCTCGGGCATGTTGGTTTTGATCAGTTTGGCGGCCTTTTTATTGACTGTCCTTAAACTCTTTCATAAATAAAATATGTCTTCCGATAACAAAAAAACATCTCAAAACCCATTAGCCGAACCGGTCTCCTTAGGATTACAACTCGCCGTTGGAATGATTTTTTGTATTGGCGCCGGATATTATTTTGATCAGAAATGGCAAAAGGGACCTGTTTTTTCATTGATGGGGATGGTCCTCGGTTTTATCTATTGCGGATACGAGATCTGGAAAACCCTCCGGCAAACTAACAATCAGGATTTTTCGGAAAGGAAGAAATAATATTTTTTTAAAATGATGAATAATAACTGTTTTAAAAAACAGATTTCTATCAATTCCTTTTTTTATCTCTTCGTATTTCTCATTGGTGTGTTGATCATAAAAATTTTTTTTCAGGAAGATGGTTTTATTGAGGGGATAGGAGGGAGCCTCTTAGGAGTCTGCGGGGGGGTCATGACCCAGTGGATCCATGATCAATCACTTCATTCTGATCAAGATCGGTTTTTTAAAGTTTATTTCCTTTCGACCGGTATTAAATTATCTCTACTTGTAGCATTAATTGTTTTTCTGAATAGACTATTTGTTTTCAAAATTGAATCATTTATTTTGGCTTTCTTTATTGCCTATTTTATTCTCCTCATTTATGATGTCTTCAGACTTAATTCCTTATCGATAAAACGGAATCAATGATGAATCCTCAACCATCCCATTTTAATTTAGACGAATATATTCAACATCATATCCAAGACAGTCACGAATGGCATTTGCCTTTCTTGCCGCCCATTCTTCTTCCTGAATTTTTAAGTCTCCATGGCACAATGGTGATTCTTTGTGCCATCTTCCTCGTCTTCCTTTTTTGTGTTGTCTACCAAAGGGATCAAAAAATTCCCCGGGGGATCACGAATCTTTTAGAGATATTCATTCTGTTTATTCGGGATCAGATCGTGGCCCCTAATTTCGGACCCCGGGAAGGATTAACCATGACACCGCTCTGCTGCACGTTTTTCTTTTTTATTTTGGGGTTAAACTTGATGGGGATGATCCCTGTTTTTTCCACCGCAACAGCCAATATTAATGTCACCGGGGCCTTGGCCGTAGTCACTTTTGTCTTTATGATCTTAGGAGCAATATACAAAAATGGTCTCTGGGGTTTCTTAAAAGTGCTGGTCCCTTCCGGTGTTCCCCTGCCGGTTTTAATTCTTCTTTTTCCCATTGAAGTCTTAGGATTATTTATCAAGGCCTTTGCCTTGATGATCCGATTATTTGCTAACATGCTGGCGGGGCACATTGTTGTCCTATCTCTCCTAGGGCTAGTCGTTCTTCTAGGATTTGTGGCCTTACCAGCCATTCTGATGGCGGTCTTTATCTCACTTCTGGAATTGTTGGTGGCTTTTTTACAGGCCTATATCTTCACGATGCTGTCAGCTATGTTTATCGCTCAAACCATGCACCCAAACCATTAGAAAAATAAGGTAAAATTTAAATT
>CAYJUK010000293.1:0-2307 GCA_964373335.1 uncultured Planctomycetales bacterium
ATTTCTGATTTTGATGACTCGACCACTTATTTTCTGTCCAGGTTGATACCTGTCTTCAATTTTCAGCCAAGGATCATCTTTGAGAGCTTTTAATGAAAGAGAAATACGGCCACCATCCAAGCTGATTATTTTTGCGACGACATTATCTCCCGAATGAAGAACCTCTCTCGGATCTTCAATGAATTTCCAATCTATCTCGGAGGAATGGATTAAACCGTCCAATGTACCGCTTAATTTGACGAAAGCTCCGAAATCAGTGACCTCGGTTATTGTGCCGTCAACCAAATCTCCAACTTTTAATTTTGCCAGGTCTTCTTTGGCAGCTTCTTCTTTTATTGCTTTCTCGGAAACAATTAACTTGTTTTCAGCTTCATTAAAGTCCAGTATTTTGACAAGAAATTCTTGACCTTTGAATTTTTGGAGGGCCTGAACTATTTTGGTGGTGTCACCGCCGTCTATTTTTGGATAATGCTCTGATGACAATTGCGAAAGAGGCAAAAACCCTTGAATGCCGCTTACTTCAACGATAAGACCGCCCTTGTTGATGTTAACTATTTTAGTTGTGAGTACCTCGCCCAAATCTTTCTTCTCCTTAATATCCTGCCAAGCGGTAGTCATCTGGGCAGATCTCAAAGATAATTCTCGATAGCCATCATCATTTTCAAGTTCAATAAGCATTGCCGAGACATTGTCTCCTGATTTTAACCCTTTCATTCTGTCGGGGTTGTCATAGTATTCACCGGGATAAACTATACCGATTCCGATGTGACCCAAGTCCACGACAACATTGGCTTTGGAGATGCTGATTATCTGACCGTTTAATATATTTCCCGGTTTAGGCAAGAAAAACTCCTCCTTGGACAGGAGGTCTTTCATTGATTTGATTTCCGAATTTGCGATGTTCATTAAATTGTATCGGACATTCGCTCGCTCGGAGTGTGCGGTGCTTTTCTCGGAGTGTTATCGTGCTTTAGCCGATAGTACTCTCTGTAGCCCGCGAAACTCTCTGTCACGACAGGCTTTAATTCAAGCATGTCTGGCGAATCCCCAACGTTAAAGATTTGCTTTTGTAGTAGGACTATACCTCATCTCCCCAAATTTTGCAACCCGAACTCGTTTCCTTAACTGTTTTAGGAACGGACATATTGCACCCCAGATAGATAAAGGTATTCATTAGGAGTTAGCCCATCGAGGGCGCAATTTTCTAAATCATTGTACCACATATTCCATAATCTTAATTTGTATTGATATTCCGTTAAACTCTCCGGCTTTTTGAGATGGTCATAAAATATCCTCTGATCTAAAGAATGAGAGTTCTCAATCGCTCCCTGTTGTTGAGGCTTACCGGGATCAATTAAGAAGTGTGATATCTCATTGGCAATGCATTTTAAATCAAAGCAATGATATCGAGGATTCAAAGGATCGATACTTTTTGAATAGCCGACATATCGGTTGGTAAATATACTGCCGTTGTCTGTTTTAATACTCTGGATTTTAAATGGAGCCTTCGATAAAAGTAAATCCAAGAATCTCATTGAGTGGAAGTTGTCCTGGTTATCAAAGCCCCATAGTAGTCTCCACCTGGAGGCTTTGTCTTTGGCTGTAAACTGATACCACCAGCGCCTTTCCCCTAGGTTAATGCCGTATTTGACGTCTACTTCGACCATCTGGCCCGGAACTTTGAACTCTTGGGGCTTGTATATGTCTTCAGGCCTTCTCTTGGTTCTGTATCTCCTGACCAACCCATTTTGTTTTAAAATCTTGTTAACCGTCCTTTCTTTAACATCAAAGCCTTGTTTCTCAAGCTTCCAGAATATTTTCTTGCCCCCGATGTGATAATCTTTTCTTAGTTCAATGATCTTGTCTTTAACCTCATCCGAAGTAGCCCAGGGACAAGAATGAGGCCTCCTTGATTTACCAACTAGTCCTTCTTCTCCATACTCTCGGTAATCAGACAGCCAATACTTAAGGGTTCTTTCCGAGAATGGGCAGACCTTGATCATCTGCTCTATTGTTAATTCGCCTTTAAGGATAGGCGCTATCCATCTTAATCGCTCTTCTACTTCATTATTTGGCATAGTTTTCATATGCCCTTATCTTATCCAAAAGGTGCAATATGTCCGTGCACATTACCTTAGTCTGTTGACAAAAAGAAAAAGACAATCATATCTAGAATATTTAGGAGGCATCTTCCATTTTCCTCCAGAAGCAACTCTTCAGACTCAGCAGCGATGTATGGAAGTAAAAACAGCAGACGCGATGGAAAATCTTTGTGATTTTTATACGCCAGAGGCGGCTTTAATAAGA
>CAYJUK010000294.1:0-1405 GCA_964373335.1 uncultured Planctomycetales bacterium
AACCTCATTTTGGGATAGTCGAGTTCCACTCGGAGTGCTAAACTAACTTCGGATATTAATGAAAAATAAAAAGGGCGGTTGAAATGTATAAAATGAGGTTACAGCAAATCATTTTTATAATGGTTGTGATAGCCACCGGTTTTTTCCCTAATTTTTCAATCCTATGGGCAAAGGAAAAAAACAAGGATTTAAGAGTCATTTTTGAGCCCAATGAAAAGTATGATATTTATTATCAAGTCAGTGATTATGAATACAATAGTTTACGCGCAATTCTTATTGAAGGGACCGCTACTTTAGGAGACACTGATTTTCTGGTTGTTGTTTCATCGAATACCCTGGATAAAGATAAAAAGGCTTATATCGCGATCGAATCCGTTAAGGCCATTTTCCCCACGTTCTATTTTAATCCTCAACGTGTCTCAACAATTACTCACCCCCCAAATCATCATTGACCGGCATGGTTATGAGATGACCTCTAAGGGCTTAAATGATTATTCCGGGAAAGATTCAGGTGATAGATCACAATTATCAAGATGATTTTGGTCCTTTTGAAGGAAAGGTGTGGCTGAATTCCGCCAGTGAGGGGGCACTCCCGAAAGTCGCAGCACAGGCAGCCTTAGAGGCCATTGAATGGAAAGTGAAGCCTTACCATCTGACCAATAAAAGGTTTTCGGAAGTTCCGGGGGAATTAAAAAAGAGTCTCGGTCGTTTCATTAACGTCCCTGCACCGGAGATTATTTTAGGTAATAGTGCGACGTACGGAATCCATCTTCTGGCCAATGGGATTCCTTTCCAAAAAGGCGATGAGATTTTACTGATGCAAAACGATTTTCCTGTCGATATCCTTCCTTGGTTGTCGTTGGAAAAAAGGGGTGTGATTGTTCGCCAGTTAAAACCCTCAACCCATGTCCTCAAAATCAATGAAATTGAAGAGAATATTTCTGTCGCTACAAAATTAATTTGTCTGCCCCATGTCCATACTTTCTCAGGGCATCAGGTGAATATCGAATCCATTGGGCAACTTTGTAGGAAAAGAGGTATTATTTTTGTCGCTAACCTTTCGCAATCGGTAGGGACGATGCCTTTGGATCTGAGCGCCTATGCCATTGATGCTGTAACCACAGCTGGATTCAAATGGCTTTGCGGCCCTTATGGAACAGGGTTTTGCTGGATAAAACCGGAACTCCTCAAACAACTCCGATATAACCACTGTTTTTGGGTCAATAGGTTAAGCGGTGAAGATTTAGATAAGACAGAATTGATTAGTCTTTCGGATGACCAACAGGCAAAACATTTTGATGTCTTTGGGACAGCCAATTTTTTTAATTTTGTCCCCTGGAGAGCGGCGATTGATTATCTATGGAATATCGGGATAGAGCGTATTCATCAACATAATGACTATTTA
>CAYJUK010000294.1:1415-2306 GCA_964373335.1 uncultured Planctomycetales bacterium
TGGATAAAAAAGGATACGACATAATCAGTCCCTGTCTTCACAGGGAGCGATCTTGTCTTGTTTTTTTCTCTCATAAGAGTAAGGAAAGAAATAAAGAGATCTACTCTGCTCTCAGGAATGAAGGGATTTATTTAGCCTTATGGAAAGGGAATCTCCGTGCTTCGCCGCACATTTTTAATACACAAGACGATATTGAAAGACTATTAAATAACCTTTAAGAGAGAAGAGCTCTACGATGTCCCCATGGATTAAGATAGTCAACAGAAGCGATTTCCCGGAGGGGAGCGCTAAGACTGTGACAGTTGAGGAGGAAAATATCGCCGTTTATCATGTGGAGGGGCAGTTTTATGCGATTGCTGGGAATGTACTCATGCCGGGAGCCCGTTGGCGGAAGGATCAATTGAAGAACATTCTGTCATCTGTCCCTGGCATGGGGCTAGTTTCGATTTGAAGACAGGTCAAGCCCTGAGTGCCCCGGCATTTGAAGATGTAAAAAGTTATCCGCTTAAAATTGAAGGTGATGATATTAAAATAGAGATTTGATCTTCGAGGAATCGAGGGGTACAATTGGTTTCTGGTGAAACAGTTTTGGATAAACCAGGAAAGTACTGCAAGGACATCCCGTAGAGAGGATTTATAACTGAATATCCAGGTCAGTGGATTTATTATCTTATCTTTTGGCTATATGTGATCCTTGTTTTTTTAATCCTTCCTTTAATGCTCAAGAGGTCCAAATGGATTTGGCTGCTCTTGAACAATGTCTTGGTTCTTACGATGTAGATAAAGTCATCCCTGCAGAGAAGACCTATGGGGATTTTTTGTTAATCAAATCGACTCCGACATACTTTATAAATTGCAAAATGATCGTGGGATATATGGCCTTGGAGCAAG
>CAYJUK010000295.1:0-2305 GCA_964373335.1 uncultured Planctomycetales bacterium
CAAGCTGTCATGATCCCCGAAAAGGATGGGGGGATGGCAATGCCGTTTCTAAGGGATATCCCGGAACTGGCCATTGGCGAAATTCGCAAACCGTGGTGAATGCGGCTTATTTACAAAAGTTTTTTTGGGGCGGTGAAAAGACAAGTTTAGAAAGCCAGGCTGATAGTGCGATCACGGGGAATTTGGCTGGCAATGGCGATCCGGCCATGATCGAAGAGAGATTAGCGCAGATTCCTCTTTATGTTGAACTTTTTAAAGAGGTGTTCGGCGTCGATCGACCGACATATCACCTGGCTCTGAAAGCCATTGCCGTTTTTGAGAGAACCGTCGTGACCAAAGATACCCGTTTCGATCAATATGTGAAGGGAGATAAAAAAGCTTTATCAGGTTCTGCTAAAAGAGGAATGGAGCTTTTTCAAGGGAAGGCGGGGTGTATTCAATGTCATAACGGTCCACTTATGACCGATGAGAGTTTTCATAATGTTGGTGTGCCTAAAAATCCGTTGTTTGAAGATGATGCTCAACGTCAGATTGCTTTACGCTATCAGCATTATGCGCGTGGCGTTACTGAAGATGTCTATCGCAGTGCCGATCGAGATTTAGGATTATACTACACAACGAAACGGCCAGAGGATAAAGGAAAATTCCGTACTCCACCGCTAAGATATATAGAATACACAGCCCCCTATATGCATAATGGCGTTTTTAATGATCTAGAGGAAGTCATTGATTTTTATAACAAAGGCGGTGGAGATGACCCGCAAAAGAGCCCGTTGATGCAACCTCTTAATCTAACGAAGCAGGAGATCAGTGATTTGCTTGAGTTTTTGAAAAGTCTTAGTGGTGGAGAGATTATTCTAGAAGAACCGGAAGAACCCGCATATGTAATTTTAGAAAACTAATAGGAGAATAGGTCAATGGAGGACGAAAATTTTATAGAAAAAATTGTTAACATGCCCCGAAATTGTCCAATAACACGGCGACAGTTTTTGAAAGTCATGGGGGGAGCTACAGCAACGATTATGCTTTCAGATTTATTTTTTCATCCTTTATTGGGGCAGGCAGCGCTTGTAACGGCAAAGTATCCACGGGAAAAAATAGGAAAACTTTCGGCGCTTGTGGACGATCAACCGTTTGAGTTTCTTTACCCCGATGAAAGCGCGCATTCCATTTGTTTTCTTGTGAAATTAGGCGAGCGAGCCCATGGCGGGGTTGGGCCTCAAGAAGATATTGTTGCCTTCAGTAATATTTGTACTCATCAAGGGGGACTTATGCGAGGGCTTTATGATGCAAAATACAAGATAGCTGGCCCATGCCCTTTACATTTAACAACCTTTGATTTGACGCGTCATGGAATGGTTGTCTCTGGTCATGCCACCGAAGGTCTACCACAAATCGTATTGGAAATTGAAGGGGATGATATTTATGCCACTGGAGTTCAAGGACTCATTTATGGATACGCAAGTAACATTTCAAGGTAGATGGAAATCCCTTTCCCACCAAAGCGGGATCGGGATCAATTCCCCCGCTTTCCCTAATGTTAATTTAGGTAGGCGGGGTCATTGAGGAGAAGATAATTTATGGCCAAATCATTTAAGTATCAAAGGGTTGATAAAATTCCGCTTCCTCCCAAGGATGCGAAAGTTTATACCACCGCCTGTGATTATTGTGTCGTCGGATGCGGCTATAAAGCTTATGTGTGGCCTGATGGTAAAGAAGGAGGCCCGAAAGCTCATCAAAATGCCTTTGGCATTGATTATCCGGTTCCGGCATTAAGCGGACGATGGGTCAGCCCCAATCAATATAATCAATGTCTTGTCAATGGAAAGAAACATCATGTTGTCGTCGTGCCGGATGGGGATGCCATGGTAGTGAATCGTGGTGGGAATCATTCGATTCGCGGGGGATGTATCGCAAAAAAAGTTTATAATCCTGATAGCCCGACATGGGATCGGCTTCAAAAGCCGCAAATCCGCGTTAATGGAAAACTGACAGACGTTTCCTGGGACATGGCCTTAAGCGTCATGGCCGACATTTCCCAATATGTCATTAAAAAATACGGTGAATCCGCATGGGGCATGAAAACTTATTCCTATGCGTATTTTGAAAATACGTATGCGATTTCCAAGTTGGCCTTTGAATCCATACAAACACCTGCTTATTCCGAACATGATAAACCTGGGCCAGGAAACGATACACCAGGAATTGATGATGCAGGGATTGATCCCTTTGGCGCATCTTATGAGGATTTTTCTCAAGCGGAAGTTATTTTTATCTCAGGGACAGATCCTTTTGAAACTAAGAC
>CAYJUK010000296.1:0-2302 GCA_964373335.1 uncultured Planctomycetales bacterium
TGGGACAGCAATGATCTTTATTAATTTTAAAAAAATGAACCCAGATAGAACCCGAAGGTCAGCAATGAGTTATCGTATTTTTTTATCATCATACTAACAAGTTCAGAATGTGTCTACAAAATGTTTCGACCCCTGCGGCCAATGTGATAACCATTACGATTTATTTTCTTGTTGGATAATCTCGAGGAAGGCATCGACCACTTTGGGATGGAATTGAGTCCCGCGGTTCTTTTTGATTTCTTCGATTGCCTGCTTTTTGTTCATGGCCATACGATAAGATCGGTTCGAGGTCATGGCATGATAGGCGTCAGCAACAGCTACGATTGCGGCAAAGATATTGATCTCATCTCCTCTGAGTTGATCCGGGTACCCTTTCCCGTCAAAACGTTCGTGATGACCGCGCACGATCGCCAGCATCTCTTCTTTAGCTAAGACCGGCTTTAAAATATCCTCTCCAATGACCGTATGCCTCTTGATGATTTCCCATTCTTCTTCGGTCAAGGGGCCCTTTTTATGCAAAAGACTGTCTTTGACTCCTAATTTCCCTATATCATGCAAAAGCGTCATGCGCCTAAAAAGCTTAATCGTTTCTTTCGAATACCCCAACTTCTCAGCAATCTTGCCGGCATAGACGGCAACGGCCGCAGAATGGCCTCGGGTATAATGATCTCTCAGCTCCAAGATCCTCACCAGCGTCTTAACCACGCTAAAAAGATAACCAACGATCTTCTTTCTGGATTGATAGAGGCTGCCAGCCATATCATTAAAAGACTGTCCCAATTCATTGATCTCATCATTCCCCTTGATGGACACACGGTATTTGAGATCTCCTCTGGCTATTCTGCGCGTCCCTTCTGCCAATTTCGCGACTGGTCCTGTCATGTGCTGGGAGACAATCATCCCCAGGATAATCGACAGGATCAGGCCCAACAACAAGACTAATAAAGCCCGCTGATGAACCTCTTTTTGCATCTGGTAAACGTCGTCTGCCAGGATATCCACACCCACAATAGCCGCTGTTTTTCCATCACGAGTTCGAAGAGGGGCATACCCTGATAGAGTCACTCCCCATTCATCGATTTCCAAATGCGTATCTGCTGATGGCCATTGAAAGGCTCTGATCATCTCCGGGAATCGAAAGGCATTATATTGATCACCGGGATACGCCGTCTGCGTCTGCAGACGTTTATTCATTAAAACCGGATCGGCATCAACCACAAACTGCAGGATCCCTTCCCGGTCTGTTTTCCTCAGGGTGTAGAGATATCTAATCTGCGGGTCAACGCCCTTGATCTTTTTCAATGTCTCCAAAATCGAATGATACTCAACCGTATAGACTCCATCGTGATTCAAAGGAATTTTAAGCAGGGTATCCGCATCGATCATCAGAGAGGCCATCTGGGCAAGGAGCATTAAACGCTGACGAATGCTATGGAATTGGGAATTCAGGGCAAACTGATAAATCAACAGGCTGCTTAAGGTGATGACGAAGATCATGGATAAGATCATCGCCACCGTCACCCTGACCTGAAAGCGATTAAGAAATTGAAAGGCCGGTCTCATATTGATTAAGTTTATTCTAACCCTGATTCCTACTTAGAAACAGGAAACTTGCCTTTTCTTGACGGTCAGCATCAAGATTGGCTTCACCCGTTGGATGAATTTTTTCCGTTGAAGACCCAAAGAGGATATTATTTTCTAAATAGGAATCAGGGTTCTAAAATCTGAGCAAAATCCAATATCATCTTGAAAAGGCCGTGTCCCTTATTCATACCTTTTCCCTTGATTCTCAATCCATCCTCCCGTTTTTTTCCCCTCGGGATCACGATGAGTGAAGTGAACAAGGCCTCCTTTTTCGCTCCATTCATAAACTCCCAGAAAGCGGATTTCATCTAAAGGATCAAGGTCAGAGATCCGGGGAGCAAGGTCAATGTTATGACTCATCAATAAGGTCTGGCCAGTGGCTAAGCGGATTATAAATCTCTGGTGCCGGGAGCCGGCGGTGTCATCCGGCAGGATTTTCATTATGATGCCGGTCGACTCGACCCAGATCCCGGAGGTCCGTGTCCGGAAGGCATGGGCAATGAATTCGTTTTGCGCTATCGTGGAAGGTTCCAGCTGATGCTGAAGAACACGCTCCGTCTGATGATCATCGCTTTTGACACAACTGGTCAACTGAACGGTATAAAATAACAAAAGACCGCAAACAGATATTGGTCTTTTCTCAACCATTTGCACTATGAAAGACCAATATCTCGACGTTTGTTCTCTATAAATTTTGACTATTGGTTGTACAAACGTC
>CAYJUK010000297.1:0-2301 GCA_964373335.1 uncultured Planctomycetales bacterium
TTTCTAGAATCAAAAGAGAGTTTAGATATTGCAAATTTTATGAAGCGAGGGATATTTTACAATGTAGTAGGGGCGCAAAATTTTGTGCCCCTGCTTAGCCATTAAGGAATGATTTTGGAGGGGGGCTTCATTTATTCGTCAGGGCTCTCATCGGGTTGTTATGTATGAAATCGATAAAGATCGGGCCGACCACCAGAATGGCAACGGTAGGGAAGATGAAGAGCAAGAGAGGGATCAACATTTTCATGGGGGCCTTGAGGGCAATCTGTTCCCCGCGGCGATAACGCGAGAGACGCATATCTTCCGAAAGGATATTAAGCGCCTCAGACACCGAGGTCCCCATTTTATCGGCCTGAATAATGGTGCGGCAAAAAGAATGAAGATCCAGCAGATCATACCGCGAAGAAAAATCTTTTAAGGCATCTCGCCGGGTTTTCCCCATATTAATCTCCTGCATGACCGTATTCATCTCTTCAATTAATACCGAAGGAGGGGATTTATCCACCACCCATTTCAAGGCCAGCATAAAATCCAAACCCGCGTTCACGCACAACCCTAAGAGATCAATGATATCCGGCAATTCCTTGATTATGATATACTTGGCCCGGCTAATCCTCCCCTTGAGCCAAATCTCCGGGATAAAATAGCCGAAAGAAAAGCTGGACAAAAGCCAGAAGGTAACCGTTTCCGGACTGACTATAGGGAACATCGCGCCCAGCAGCAAAAGGATTACGCCCTCTTTAATCAAGAAAAACTCCTCCGGGGTCAAATTAACGTGCGCCATGATCAAATCACGGCCGATCCTCTTTCCCAAAAAACCCTGGCATAATGGCCTGTTGATCAGAGACAAAGATTTTAAATGACCCCCTATATTTTTCCCCCGTCGGTAGGCCTGGGCCACTTCAAAACCCAAAGGCTGCAGGGTCGGACGGCTTTCCCATTCCCAGGGGAAGACTCCCAGGAGAAAGCTTAAAACACAGATATAGACTAAGATGAGGATAACTCCAATCATATCATTAACCCCCTAGTACACCGTCAGGTAAATTTCTGTATTCCCTCCTCCTCGGGGGAGGATAGGCGGGGGTGTTGATCGTCGATAATCCCCCTCCCCTAACCCCTCCCATTTTAAGGGAGGGGAATGACGTATGGAATCATAAATTTGTCTGACAATGTACTCCTCTAATATTCCTTAATACTACTTATCTTCCAGATCAGGAAGGCGCCGATGATCTCAGAAATCAACGCATAAATAAGGATGCTCCTCCCGATATCCGTCGATAACATATTTTCCAAAAGCCGCCGGTTCGTGGAATAAACAATAAACCCGAAGGCAATGGGTAAAACAGACATGACCAATCCCTGAATCTTTCCTTGAATCGTTAAAGTCGCGATGTTCTGCTGGATCTTTTTTTGTTCTCGAATAGAGTTGACAATACGGTTAAAAATGACCGGAAGATTCCCCCCCGTCTCCCGGGCCAAAAGCACCGCCGTGATCATCTGCTGCAAGGAGGGAGAAGGCATCCGATGATACATGTGATTCAAGGCCTCTTCCAGGGAAACCCCCATCTTGTTCTCCCCTAAAACGATCCCAAACTCTTGATTAATCGGATCCGGCATCTCTTCAACAACAGCTTCAATAGCCTGAATCAAGCTTAAACCCCCGCGGAACGAGCTTGACATGATCATTAACGCGTCGATCAATTGATCTCGAAATTTCATCTGTGACTGCTGAACGATTTGGCGCGTATAAATATTAGGGACAATGAACCCAACGATAAACCCCAAAAGGACCCCAAATAGCCGCAACTGTTCAGGGAATAAAATATAAAATACGATAGGGAGGATCACCGGGAAAATCAAATAAACCTTAGTCAGATTTTTTGCCTGGGACTTTGGCAGGATACGCTCTAGCTTATAGGCATAATTATGCTTCTGGCGCTCAGTAAAGGTCACCGAACTATCATAGGCCGTAGGGATGACCGCATAAGCCAGCAGACAAACGGTGATAAAAACAAAGAATAAAGAGAGAATCATGCTTTTTTATCCGAGCCTCAACAATATGTTTTAGGGCTGAATTTACGAATAAGTATGCCATTTCTTCGACTTTTTTGCCAATTGAAGACGCTTTCGGATAACTCCTTTGGTAACATAAGGGAACAGGAAAAATGTAGGATTGGTGGAATATTTTATTAGTAATTCAATTATTTCCAGACTATTAGCGAAAGCGTCTTGTAATCCCCCCTCAGTTGCATTCGCGGATATTGCAGTTTTGGATACAATTCTGGCAGGTCGATCCGGTCT
>CAYJUK010000298.1:0-2266 GCA_964373335.1 uncultured Planctomycetales bacterium
TGGGACAGTAATGAAGCAATCTCAATTGAATTATTGACGTTTGTAGAACCAATAGATCGCTCCGCTTTATTTCGTTGCACCCGTAATGACACATGACGCGCTCCCACAGGAACAGGGCTTGACGGAGTTGTAACCGGACCTCTGTCACGCTTACGTCTCGAAGATTTTTCGATATGTTCATCTTGATCTTCATAAGTCTTCGTGCTGTCATCGCGCTCACCTCCCATACCCTTACCGCGATTCTTAATGGTGTACACAACCCCGTCATGGGCTTTAAAGGGAACGTCTCGGGATGAATAAACCCACATCCAACTGAATGGCGCCTTCCTTAAATTCTTTAAAGCAAAACTCTTTAATAAATGAGCATTCTCATTGACGTATTGCGACAAGGAGTTCATCCGCCGGCTTAGGCCATCCACCGTAACCAAATGCCTGAGGCTGTAATAACATAGATCAATGCCTGATTTTTTAACCTTCTTCCACATCCTGCGCCGGAGCCTCAATTCTTTTTTATTCATATCGGCCCAAGTATCGATGTTCAAAACGCGTCTCGGCCTTGCCCCCGCTCCCCGGAAGAAATCGACAAAATACCGTCTCAAAAACTCTCCTCGTCCAACCGTTTCATTGCCGTATGCCCGCAATACATTAGGATACACAAAACGATACTCGTATAAGGTGCTGTCAATATGAATCTTCAACTGATCACGATAATTCCAAAGATAACGGCACAACTCCATGCGGCTTTCCGAGTAATGGAGCCTTTTTCCTTCTTCCATCCCGGCCAGTGATTCAATAATCGTTTTTTGCAACAAGACTCCAAGCGCTAAACGATCTTCTTCGGTCGCCTTGAAATATTCTTCTAATCTTAAAATTTCTTCGTAAGAAACCGGGACAATGATGATATCCGTAATGAAATCTTCTTCGATCAAATCATTTAATATTTCCCGCAGGCCATCGGCCATCACATAGGTGTCTGGCTTCTCGGTTTCCCATGATAACCAATCAATGACCACCCGATCACCCTTGAACCATTCCCGCAGAAGCCTCTGCGGCGGGGAAATCATGTTCTTTCCCAGATAGCGTCCGACCTTCGCTAAAAAGCGGTTACTGTGGTTGCCGAATTTTTTATCCCATATTATTTTTTTTATGCCAGTTTTAAGCAACTCTACGATGATCATTACTAAAAGAGCAGCAATGTTTAAAACGAATGATTTACCACCCATTAGCCCAAGGGCAAGGGGATAAATGAGAATAAAACCCAGCGTGATTCCCATGGTAAGAAAAATCAAAGGACCGCTCATCCCTCGCTGCTTGTTTGAAAAACGGGAAGCGCCCCTCCTCTTCCTATCCTTTGTTCGTATTGTTTCGGCAACTTTTTTATTTCCCAATCTACAGGTAGGCTCAGATTCGTGGAGTTCAACGAGGCGCTGGATATCTTCGGGAAGGAGATGGCGGTCGATATTCCACCGCGGCTGGCCGTCAATACGTTCGGCGGTTTTGAAGAAGGGCGCGCGGAGGGCGGCACGAATACGGCCGAACGGCCCACCGCGAATCCCGTTGTGGCGCAAGTGGCGATAATTCGCCACAGCCGTCCAGAAGGCAATGCGCAGAAACCCCCACGCCGCCCGTGGATGATGCAGGCGCACAAGGGCGGCGTCCAGCTGATTGATCGGTCGAAGCGGATGGTTGGTGTCAGTAGGCTCGTCCGGCTTGGCGCGGTGGGGGTCGGTCTGCGTGGAATTGCTTTCGTCCGACTTCGCCATATTGCTTTCGCGTTGTGCTTCGCCGGACTCGCGTTCAACTTCGCCGGACAAGTTGGGCCGCTGGAGTTTCGGATCTTGAGGATTAGATAATTGGGATGTGTCCTGATTTTTCTCTATTCCTTTAGATCTCTTACCGAGGTGGGCATAAACGATATCTAAATTACCCGGGGCGAATCGATCATTAGGGTCAAGCCTCAAGACCGTCTCATATTCTCTTATCGCCTTGTGATACTTCCCTAAATTGAGGTAACTGCTCCCTAAATTATGATGGGCTGCGGCATAGTTGGGGTTCAACCTCAACGCTCTTTGATATTCCTTAATGGCTCTCCTGTACTTACCTAATATCCAATAACTATTTCCTAAATTAAAGTAGGCCACAGTAAGCCGAAGATTCAGTTTCAAGGCTGCCTGATATTCTCTAATGGCCTGATCGTGTTGGCCTAGTTCAGCGTAAATCTGTCCCAAATTGTTATGAGCCGCAGCAAGCTGTGGGTTCAGTCTCA
>CAYJUK010000299.1:0-2265 GCA_964373335.1 uncultured Planctomycetales bacterium
CGCCCGCCTCGGCCAGCGGGTAACATTCCGGGTATCGAAGAGTAGGGTTAAAGCCTCCATTGATAAAATGTATGAACAATTTAAGAAGGCAGGGACGATTGATCCGCGGACAGGAGAGACGATCGGGCCGGTGACTTATTCGGAAGTGTCGGATATCTTAAGAGAGGCCTTTGATGTGGCATTGGGGGACGTGAAGATCATCGAGGAAAACCCTTTTTATTACCTGGTAACTGTGGAAAGAAGGGAAGAGATTCCTTTGCAGCCTCTGGAAAATCTAAGACCGGCTATTGCGCAGGATATCCTGGCCTTGAAAGAACAGCGTCTGCTGGATCATTGGTTAGAAGTCCAAAGGAAACTGGCCGGGATTAAAATTCTAAAACCTTAACCCTCTCAGGGTTAAAAAATTTTTATTGAAACCTACGGATGGCAGATGGATACGTTTTAGGATGACAATGGAGCGCATTGCACAGGTATTTTTTTCCCATGACCCAGAAAATTAACAGATTCAAAAATGGATCAGCGAATATCATTACAGTACTTTGTTAAATTTCGTCTGTTTTTAGGCTATTACCATAACACAACTCTATGAATCAAAAAGAGTTGCAAATATTTAAAGCGTTGCGTCATTTTCATCTAAAATCTGAACAACGCTTAACAACGATGAGAATAGTAGAAGTTTCCTGTTGAAAGAAAATAATTTTTAACAAAGTACTGTCATTAGTACACTGTCAACTAAGTTTCTGTATTTCCTCCTGATGGGGGAGGATAGGTAGGGGTGTGGATCGTCGAACCCCAACTCCGAATTAGAAATCGTTTTTCAACGGTGAGCGCTTCACACCAGGGGTGAAAAATCTTACTTTTCTAACCCTCAAGAAGGGGATTACTCTCTCATTCGGAGTTTGGGGTCAAATATCACCCTCCCCTAACCCAAAAAGGATAAGAACGAAGAGAGCGGGATAACAACCCCAAGCAGTGACACAGCGGCTGGAAATTTGAATATATTATTAAACTAAACAAGGGAGGTGTCTATGTGTGGTAAAAGTTGGATTGCAGGGGTGTTGGTTATAGTATTTCTTCTAATTGGATGTGCAAGCATTGTAGGTAAGAACATGTATCCGGTCACAATCAACAGCCATCCAGACGAAGCAGTAATTGTCATAAAAGATGAGAAGGGAAAAGTAATGTACAAAGGCAAAACGCCTACGACGATTACACTATCTTCTGGAGAAGCGTATTTCCATGCAAAGAATTATTCCATTACTTTTTCTAAACCAGGTTATGAAGATCAAACAACAGAGATTAAAGCTGGTTTGAGCGGTTGGTATTTTGGCAATATTCTTTTTGGTGGTCTTATCGGTTTATTAATTGTTGATCCATTGACAGGAAATATGTGGAAATTACCAACGGAGACAACTATAACATTGGCAGAGCAGGTAAAGTCAGGTAAAAACGAACAGAGTTTAAAAATTGTTACGATCAATCAAATACCAGAAAACATCCGAAAACAACTCGTTAGGCTTAATTAAAATATAGCTAATACAGATGGTGCCGCGTGGCACTTATTGGGTGGGAGTTGGGGCTCCGCCTCGATGCGTGATTGAATCAATGCAGCATTTGATTATGTAAACGCTGAAAATAATAAAAAACTTGAGGGGAAGCAGCCCAAAATTATCGCTGTTAATCGATTTTTTTGGCAAACGACTACACCGTTAAATTAACTTTTATGAGTTATATGTGTCATTACGAGCGGAACGAAGTGGAGCGAAGCAATCTTTTCCGCTTAAGATTGCTTCCCGGCCCACCAATATCGAAAGCCGGGGCGGGCGTCGCAAAAAACGCTCCTTGCAATGACACATGTCTTAACTATCAGAAATTTAGTTATCAATGTACTCCTGATTGAACATGGAAAAACGAAAAGAATTTTTAATTAAAAAACGATTTCAGTTAACCTTCCTGGCGCCTTTTGTTATTTTATTGGCCGTGGAGTCCTTTCTGATTGTCAGTCTATTCCTCTATCTTTCCCAGGATACTTTAACGACGGGATACATCAATTCCGTATTGCGCGTCGAGCGTACACAGACTTTTTTCTTTATCCCTTTTTTATTGCTCACCTTGATCCTGGTCCTGGGATTGGGCCTTGTCGGGACGATCATTTTTATCCTGCTGTCCCACCGGCTGGCCGGGCCCTTTTACCGGTTTGAGAAGACCTTGCAGCAAATCGAAGAGGGAGATCTCACCACCCGCGTTCAGTTAAGAAAAAACGAC
>CAYJUK010000300.1:0-2240 GCA_964373335.1 uncultured Planctomycetales bacterium
TTGTAAATATTACCTTATTCGCTGAAAAAAAGAAATACAAGGTTCTGATATGACCTTCCGCGCCTGGAAATCGCAGTTCAAATAGTTGATCGCCAATATACTAAGCTTGCGGAAAAGGCAACTTATAGCCGTAAGTTTCTAACAAGCTCTTAACATAGTAAAATTTTCTTCTCGTTCTTGGATCAAGCGACCTGATAAACTCTTCAACCGGCGATCTCCCAACCTCGGTCAAACAGAAAAAACTCTCTAGTTTAACCATCTTCTCTCCGACGTTTTAAGTATACAAGCAAATGCTTGTATTGTCAATTTGGCATTTTCTTTTTGCGATGTAGTTGTATTTTATAGAGGAAATGGGGAAATTACGAAAAGTGGGCGAGTTTTACAACTGGTTAACCCCGGAGAAATCTGAAAAGTTGCATCTTTTTATCCGTTTCTGATTTGCATGACTGCAAAAAGCCAGGACATTAAGATTCCAAGAAGAAAAAACAAACTGTCCTTAGGAAATTTTTTACGAATGGGTAAATAGCAAGCAATACCTACTATTACTGAAATTATTAAACCATTATCCTGTATAGCAAGGATCGACACCCAAGTAAGAACTAGACCGATAAAGAAAAGTAAAACCTTCATGAATGCACCCCTCTTACTGCAAGTATAAAACTTAGTTATCTTGAAAGCAAAAATAAAAATGCCGTCTGTAAGATTATTATACTGCAATAATTTACAAACGGCTTTTTTATTGTCGAGTAACTAAGCGAACACTTTCAAGGTGCCAAATTGGCACCTTGAATTTAAAATTCCAATTTGAAACCTTAAATTATAGAATATTGATGGGTCATTGATTTTTTTCTATCAAATGCTAAACTTGTCGTATCTTCCTACTGTTAAGGTATGAGCATTTATTATCGCGTTCGATTCAACGTGGAACCAATTACAAAATTATAGCTGAAAAAGGAAAGAAATAATAATGAGGAAAGTAATTTTTTGCATTTTGTGTGCTGCCTTTCTTTCGATAATGTTAAATCCATTCGATACAAAAGCTGATCAAGGATCGAAAACCGTTACCTTCAGCAAGCCTAATCCAGAGGCAGCGTCTTATTGGACTCGAGGGCTTGCAGCATTCAAAGGCGGTGATTACGAACAAGCCGTTTTGGAGCTTTCCAAGAAAATTGAATTAACACCAACATCAACGATGGCTTACTTGCTAAGAGGACATGCTTATTATAAGCAAGGTAACTATGACCAGGCTGTTGCTGACTTTAAAAAGGTTCTCAAAAAACAAAATGGGAATGTATATTTCGCTTATGCAAATTTAGCAACTGATTATTTAGAAACTAAGGATTACGAGAAAGCATGGGAGTCACTACACAAGGCAGAAGAAATGTTGAAAGAAGTCAATGAAGCGGGAGCAATGAATTTTGTGCTAATCAAGCCATACACGGAATTGATTGAAGAATTAAACAAAGCAAGTGAGGTAAATCCCTAGAAAGCAAGGAAAGGAGGATGGTGTGGATCAAAAAACGATTGGTGTGGTTCTTGGTAGAAGTTATTTAGTTGTCTCCGGTTTGATTATGATTATAGAAAATTTGCGTAAGCCACAAGAAGTCGCTTTTATTACAGTTCCCTTTGCCATATTATTTATCCTTACAGGAGTATTGACGTTAAAATGGTTGCGTTTAATGTCAATTTGTTGTGCAATTTTTGCCTTAATCCTCTCAGTCTTTGCATTGAGTTCAAGTTTGTTTTTAAGAGGCCTGATAATGATAATGTTGTTTTACTTGATTCCTCTTCTAATTCTAATTAATCCGATAGTGAAAGAGCGTTATCGATAGGTCTCTTTGTGGATGCGGTGTGGACCTTACCCCAAAAACTGTACCACTTGCAATTAGAGTTGGGTCGTGATAAAACCAACGAGCAAACGAGCAAGGAGGTACACAATGCGAGGAAAACGATTTTCGGAAGAACAAATTATCAATATTCTCAAAGAAGCCGATGCCGGGATGCCACCGGCAGAATTATGCCGCAAGCATGGTGTAAGTCAAGGCACGTATTACAACTGGAAGTCCAAGTACGGCGACATGACGGTCAGCGATGCCAGACGACTTAAAGAACTTGAGCAGGAAAACGGACGATTAAAAAGGCTGGTCGCTAATCAGGCCCTTGATATCCAGATGCTCAAGGAGGCCTGCTCAAAAAACTTCTAACGCCCGAGGCCAGACGTAAGGCCGTAAAACATTTGC
>CAYJUK010000301.1:0-2227 GCA_964373335.1 uncultured Planctomycetales bacterium
AGGATCAAACTGATCGCTTGGCGCGTTCGGATGAAGCCGTGATTCAATAAAATTCCTCGCTAAAGCAAGTCCGATAATAATGAATAATACAGCAACCAAGAGTGGCGCAAATTTTTGGACGCTCTCATAATACGGACTCCCCGGACCTCCACGACCTGGCATCATAGATATATTTTACTCCTAAAATTATTTAGCCGGATCTACCCTGTCCTTCGCCACTAAAGAGTCGGCGCCTGCCTGCCCTGAGCGCCGTCAGGCAGGCGGTAGGCAGGGGCTAACTATGGACTTTTAGTTATTTTGGGACCGGTAAATTATTTTTTTCTCGCGAGGGTGACCCCGTCCCGGATGGCGAGCATCACAAGCTCGACGCGCCGGTCCCGGAGGACGATTTCGTTAAAACGCGCGATCGCGCGGTCCGAGGAATCTTTTGGACGAAGTACGCGGCCGCTCCAAAGCACATTGTCCACGAGGATCAACCCCCCTCGCCGGACTTTGGGGAGGCACACGCGCCAATAGTTCAGGTAGTTTTCCTTGTCCGCATCGATGAACGCAAGGTCAAACGGGCCTTTGAGTTTTTTAATGGTTTCAAGCGCCGGCCCGAGGCGCAGACGTATCTTTTTGCCGTGAGGGCTCTTCCTCCAGAACTCGCGCGCGATGGCGGTCGTCTTTTCATCGATATCACAGGTGATGAGTCCGCCGCCGGGCGAAAGACCCTCGGCCATGCAAAGCGCGCTGTAGCCGGTAAAGGTGCCGATCTCAAGAACTCGCTTGGCGCGCGTAGCTTTGACCAAGAGCCTCAAAAAGGAGCCTTCGAGATGGCCCACTTGCATCTGAGGGATTTCCGTCTTTTCGCGCGTGACCCGGGCAAGCTCCCGGTAGAGCGCCTTCTCGGGACTTGAGTGCCGCTCGGCGTAACGTTCAATCGGTGGAGGAGTGATTTCTTGCATTTCCTGGGGTGGGGTCCGGTATAACAAAAAAACCGTCACTCAATGACGGTACTTTTCATATTTTGAGAAGAATTAAGCGGTTGCCAAAGTCTGCTTTGGCAAAACAGTTGTAATGTCCTTTAAAGCTTTTTTCAAGATTAATCCTATTTTATTCACACGGATGATTTCAATCCCTACCACCTCATCGTGTTCGCCGTAATCCACCGAAACAGAATCATTCAGTCTGACGGTCTTTGACACTTCGTCGTCCTCGACTTTAAAATAAATAGCTCTAGCCTCTCGATCAATAGCGATGTTGATCGGCTGTTTGCCCTTCAAAAGCCTATTTAAATCCATTGTGTTCACTTGTCGGTCTCTCCCGCCGTAATCACCAAAATCACCGATTTTTTATGTTCTACAACCGCGTAACAATACGTCCCTTGTCTTTCTTTCCGGAACTCCTGCGTACTATCGCCCTGCTTAGGCAACGCGATGTGATGATTTCTAATGATATCGATTACCCAATCTTCGGTCAACCCACGCTTTTTGATCCTCTCTTTGGCGTGGATGGTGAAGACTATCTTTTTTGGAACTTCTTTACTCGAAGTATACCACCGACTGGATTAAATTCAATGAGATCAATTTGTGGGCATATTACCATATTTTAACGTGTTTAACCCTTGTCTTCTCCGTTGACTATTGACCCTCCCCCCGAGTTAAACCACCGGCTTTACCAGACATGCAGTCAAAAAGAGATTCGACCCGTTTAATTTTAATACAGCTTAAAAAGAACATTGTAAGACAACGAGAACAAAGGCAGCGATACCTGAGAGAAGCGCCGTCCAGCCCATCACTGTCGTGTTGCGAATCTCACGGTCCCAAGACAAAGGTTCCATCTTCCAATTAATCGCATGATAAAGATCGATTTGTTTCTCGATTGCCTTCCGAGGTGACCGGATAATATAGGCACCCACAAGCACCGAGCCAATGGCGATGAGAGCTATCACGCCGTAGAGCCATCCTGCCGGGATTACAATATTCAAAATCGAGCCCATTTACTTTACCGCTCCAGTCAATTGACCGGACCATGGTCCGATAATTAGGCGCGGGAGCGGTGATTAGTCCAAGCGGCGAGTTCCGCAGGACGCGAGCCACCACAATGCCAATCTTGACGCTCGCGCCGAGGACTTGTTTGAGCCGCGGACTAATTACCGCGACCGCGCATCTAGAACCGCTTGTTTACCTGAAAAAATAAAGGGGCCCGGATATCCGGGCCCCTTTGCACTAGACTATTTAGTTCA
>CAYJUK010000302.1:0-2222 GCA_964373335.1 uncultured Planctomycetales bacterium
CTTGATAGCTCGCTTGAATATCTTTAAATGTTTTATCCGTAATGCATAAAATTTTCGCCGCCTCCGCAGGGATCAGGGGGTAAGGATCAATGGTATCATTCCCAACAAGTTCTAAAATTCTATTTGACAAAACTTTAATTTTTGTCATAATTATTGCCCATTTGATAATTAAATAATATCAAAATATTATTTAATCAAATCTATCTTGGATTTCTATCGTCGGATAATTTTAGATTTGAGTAAAATTATTTCTAGGAAAGGTCATAGATATATGGATGATAATAGTAATTCTTTAACTCAGCTTTATGATAATACGTTAAAAGATTTTCGTGAAGGAGAGATTGTTAAGGGTAAAATTTTAACTATTACAAATAAAGAGGTGGTTGTTGATATTGGATTCAAATCAGAAGGCTTTGTAGACATTGAAGAATTCCGTGATAAGGATGAGATTCAAATTGGGAAAGAGATTGATGTACTGATCGAAGTGATCGAAGATGAAGACGGCCGTTTGATACTCTCAAAGGTCAAGGCAGAGAAAGTAAAGGGATGGCAGCGGCTTTCTTCTGAAGTAGAGGAGGGGGCCATAGTCGAGGGAAGAGTGGTTAAACAAGTGAGAGGTGGGTTTATAATAGATATTTTTGGAGTAGAAGGCTTTCTCCCTCTGTCATTATCCTCTTTTAAGGGGATCCATCCCTCTGAAATTATGGCCAATAAATATCATTTCCAAATCGCTAAAATGAACAAGCAACGTAGGAATTTAATTCTTTCCCGAAGAGATGTTGTTCAGAAGGAAAGAGAATCGATCCGTGAGAAGCTGTGGAATGAATTAAAAAAAGGACAAAAGCGAATGGGAATGGTCAAGGGAATTACAGACTTCGGAGCCTTTATTGATTTGGGGGGTGTCGATGGTCTTTTGCATATTACTGATTTAAGTTGGTCTCGGATTAATCATCCCTCTGAAATTGTCAGCCTTGGACAAAAGGTTGAAGTTATCATTTTAGATTTTGATAAGGAGAATGCAAAAGTATCCTTGGGATTAAAGCAGATTGTTCCTAATCCGTGGGATGAAGTATACCAGAAGTATCCTACCGGTACTCGAGTGAGAGGACAAGTGGTTAATATTATGCCTTATGGAGTTTTTGTTGAGTTAGAGAAAGGCATTGAAGGTCTTTTGCATTCATCAGAGATTACTTGGCAAAAGAAGATGATCAATCCTCAGGAGATGTTTAAGGTTGGACATGAGGTTGAGGTCCAGATTATTAATGTGGATAAAGATTCTAAGAGGATTTCTTTAAGTATGAAACAGTTAGAAGCTAACCCTTGGTTGGAGGCAGAGAAAACCTTGCTTCCACAGACTAAGGTTAATGGTATTGTGCGAGGGTTTACAGATTATGGTGCTTTCGTAGAATTAGAAAATGGATTGGAGGGGATGATTCATGTCTCTGATATGTCGTGGACTAGGAAGATTAATCATCCGCAAGAGATTATTCACAAAGGTAGTGAAATTGAAGTTATGGTTTTAGGTGTTGATGCAGAAAACAGAAAAATAATGTTAGGTTTAAAACAATTGACCCCTAATCCATGGCCCCAAATTGCCGAAAAATATCCGGTGGGGACAGAAGTTGAGTCGGAAGTAGTTCTCAATTCTAACTTTGGAGTCTTTGTCAAGCTTGAAGATGAAGTGGAAGCTCTCGTTTATTCATCTGAAATTGACAAGGCCAAAGCCAATTCCCTAGTGCCAGGGGATAAACTTAAAGTTCGAGTTATTAAGGTCGATGTCGAGCAGATGAAGATTGGAGTGAGTGCAAGAGTTTGAGATTTTTTTTAACTCTTTGACGTTGCATGCCCATCGATAAAGTCATCCAAAAACTTATCCGTGGCACTACCGAAATAATCGATATTAACACCCTAAAAGATAAACTCACGGAAAGTCAAAAATTAAACCGACCTCTCCGTATCAAGGCTGGTTTTGACCCCACAGCTCCAGATATTCATCTCGGTCATTATGTCCTATTAAAAAAGTTAAGACAGTTTCAGGATCTTGGACATCAAGTCTTTTTTTTGATTGGGGATTTTACAGCTTGCATTGGAGATCCTACGGGGCGGGATATTCAACGTCCCAAGATGAACTCACAAATGATCGGAGAAAATGCAAAAACTTATAAACAGCAAGTCTTCAAGGTATTAGATAAATCCAAAACCCAAGTTGTGTTTAATAGTTC
>CAYJUK010000303.1:0-2210 GCA_964373335.1 uncultured Planctomycetales bacterium
TCCGAAGCCAGATGCTCTATCCAATTGAGCTACAGGCGCTTGAAATTCAACCATTTAACTTAAAAATATAAAAGTGCTATTATATCAGTTAGATGATTGTTGGCAATAGCACCAATCTTCCCGAGATGATAAGAAATTAAATTCCTCAGGTGGACCGCGCCACAAGCTCTAAAGAATTCTCCTCAATCCTAATCTGAGTTAACCTTGCTTGATCTTTGGATTTATGAATGATGGCATAAAGAGTTGTTCCAAAAGGTAAATCCAGAAGATCCATTAATTTAATCTCCTGATTAAGAACATTCTTTAAAAAATCATTGATCCACTTTGACTGGAGTTTGAAGGTGTCACATTTAAATATTCGCTGTCTGCAGAAAATTTTCTTAAAAAATCGAATGGAAAAAGTGATCAGGAATGTCGAAAAGAAAAAATAGCCTATTTTATCGACTTCAAAGCCGTGATTCTCAAGCAATTCCTTGAGTTCCTCTTTTTGATACCGCCTTAAATGGCTTAAAGCCTCATCGTGATGGCTCCAGAGAAATTTGAAAGCAGGAACAGTCACAATCATGATCCCCTGATTTTTGAGAATTCGACTTAATTCCCTCAAAACGGCCTCCGGGTCTTCGGCATGCTCCAGCACATCTAAAATAGTAATACATTCAAACTGCTGATCTTTAAAAGGAGGTCTTTCTAAATTACACCGGATTAAATTCTTTAAACCATTTTTTTGGCAAAAGGTGAGGGATGCTGAGGCAACATCACAGCCAAAACAACAGCCAAAATCTTTCAGATAACTCATATTCAGACCTGTTCCACAGCCCGCGTCCAGAATCCTCGAAAAACGCTGATTCAGTTTCTTCATTATAGATAAGATCAAAGCCTTTTTAGATTGAAACCACCAATGCTTTTCTTCCATCTCAGCCATGGAGGCAATCTCCTCTACGCTCATAAACTGATGCTCCCGATGAATCGGTGCTAAGTGCCAGCTCCGAACCTGGAAAATATTGACCAGCATTTTCCAAGATTCTCGAATTAAATTGATTTTTGATCCATCGACATGCTGCCAATTGACGGGGACTTCCTTAATTTTTAGACCCAGCAAATGAGCCACATATAATATTTCGCTGTCGAAGCCAAATCCGTTGATATTCATTCGGGAGAAAAGCGGGCGAACAATCACTTGGCGAAACATCTTAAATCCGCACTGGGGATCCTGAATATCCTTAAACAAGAACAAATGAACCATGGCGTTATAAATTCGCCCCATAAGCATCCGATAAAATTTAGCCTTCACAACATGCTGGCTATCGGAAATGATCCGCGAACCGATAACGATATCATAACCTTCTTCAAAATATGCCAGATTCTTTTCAATCTCTTCCGGCGGTGTTGACCCATCCGCGTCCAGGAATAAAATAATGTCTCCCTTAGCCTGCCAAAAACCAGTTTTAACCGCATATCCTTTCCCTCTATTTTTTTTGCAGCTAATGACTTTTAAAGAGGGAAGGTATTTTTGAAATTCCTGCGCAGTCTTTAAGGTTGCATCTGCACTGCCGTCATCAACAACAATAATTTCATATTGATGATAGGAGCTTTGACAATAGGAGATAAGCCGATTAAGCAGGACAGGAAGACGATTCTCTTCATCTTTGGCTGGGACAATAATAGAAATAAATTCTTTTTGGGGATAGGACATCGATAATTGGAATCAACTCTTTGAGGGGTATCTTACCTATAACTCCCCCCATAATCAAACAAAGAGTTTTAATTTGAATAATAGACCCTCTTCCAGATCTGCTGGGTTGATGAGCACGTTTGCCCATCTAAATAATTCATCATATAGTAGCGCAAATGATGATTTTGAGTTCGGTACATGCCCGCAAAAAGATTCCAATCTTCTCTTGTTTTATTGGAGAGCGCCTGATCTTTTGTGTGACCATTAAAAAAATAATATGATTTCTTAGGGTAAACAGAGAAATAATGCCTCAAAAAAATCGTGGTAAAAATTAATGAAATGACAATTGGGAATAATCCCAATAACTTCCTTGACTCTGTGAATTTAAAGCAAATATAACCGGTCAAAAGCGACAGCATCGGCCAGACATTGATCGTCCTCAGGGCATGAGGAATATCGCCCCAGGTTAAGGCAGAAGGAATTACGGCCATTAAAATTCCCAGCCAGAGAAAAATGATTAAATATTTTTCTTTTCTTC
>CAYJUK010000304.1:0-2206 GCA_964373335.1 uncultured Planctomycetales bacterium
TATCCGTGATATCAGGAGTCTTGAAACACTTGTTGAACTCTTACGCAATGCCGTGGGAAGTACCATATCTTATGAATCTCTGGCCCGAGACCTGCAGGTTTCACCCCATACCATACGACATTGGGTTACTATGCTCGAAAGTCTCTATGTCCTTTTTGTTGTGACGCCTTATTCACGTAACATCGCGCGTAGTCTTTTGAAACAGCCCAAAATTTATTTTTATGACACGGGGTTTATCAAAGAAGAGGCGGGAGCAAGGCTGGAAAATGCCGTGGCCTGCGCGCTTTTAAAACGGCTTCATTTTTTGGAAGATACTTTAGGTGAGAAGTGCGCGCTCCAGTATTTACGGGATAAAGAAAAAAGAGAGGTGGATTTCTTGACGGTTCGTGATGGCAAGCCGGAATGGCTGATTGAGACCAAAATTTCCGATAAGGAGGCGCCCTCTCTTAAATATTTTTCCGAATTTTTCTTAAAGAAAGCGGAATCCATACTGCTTGTCAAAAATCTCAAACGGGAGCTTTTTCTGGATGGCAGCAAGGTTAAAAGGGCTGGCGAGTGGCTGCAAACCTTGGAGGCGTAATTTTACTTTGTTTATATAAAAATGTTCAAAACATGGTTAAACTGAAAAATAAATCTAGGAAGAGGCCTTTCCGTTCGGCTTTAAATAAAGTCAACAAGCGTCACACGAAGACATTGAAACAATTAGCTGGATAAAAGGCCAATGGATAAACTATTTTTATTGAGCAAAGCCTGTCGAGGGGGGTAGAAAATGAGCGAACAACAAAATATAGAATACAAAACAAGCTGGCACGATGATTGCCTGAAGTGGATATGCGGTTTTGCTAATGCCAACGGCGGCTCACTTTACATTGGCAAAGATGATAATGGCAGCACAGTCGGCGTTTCGGATTACAAAAAGTTAATGGAGGATTTACCAAACAAAATCCGTGACGTGCTGGGCGTCATTGCAGAAATTAATTTACGACAGGAAAGCGAGCGGTACTATGTTGAAATCATTGTGCCGCCTTATTCGGTGCCAATTTCATTCAGAGGCAGATACTATTACCGCAGCGGCAGCACAAAGCAGGAACTAATCGGCAATGCTCTTAATGAGTTCCTACTCAAGAAATCAGGTAAAACTTGGGATGATGTCACTGAGTCAAGAGCCACTATGGCCGATATTGATGAAAAAAGTATCGTCAAATTTCTTAAGGCAGCGGAGAAGGCGGGCCGCTTGCCGGAAGATGAAAATTTGCCACTGCCTGAACTATTGGAGAAACTCCGACTTATTGAGAACGGCCAATTAAAATGAGCCGCCCTTGTTCTGTTTGGTAAGGATCCGGGCAGGTTTTATGCCAACATTAAGATAAAAATTGGACGTTTCGGTAAGGCGGATGATGACTTAAAATTTGAAGAATTCGAAGAGGGAAACCTTATCCATTGTCTGCAAGAAATTCCAACCCAGCTTAACCGTAAATTTTTTACCAAGCCGATTGACTTTGAAGGACTGCAACGAATAGAAAAGGGAGAATATCCTGTTGCGGCATTGCGTGAAATTTTATTGAATGCTCTGGTTCACCGGGATTACATGGGCAGCAACATCCAAATAAGAATGTATGACAACAAATTCTCCATTTGGAATGAAGGTTTTTTACCTGAAGGATTAAGTTTGGAGGCTTTGAAAAGGCAGCATCCTTCGCGGCCGCGAAACCCCATTATCGCCGATGTATGTTTTAAAGGCGGGTATATTGATGCTTGGGGCAGAGGAATATTGAAAATGATTAATGCCTGCAAACAGGCGGGATTGCCAGAGCCAGAAATAAAAGAACAAGACGGAGGGTTGTTAGTTACCCTTTTTAAAGATCGATATACTGAAGAGCAGTTGTCAAAGTTGGGTTTTAATGATAGGCAGGTTAAGGCAGTGCTGTATGCAAAAGAAAATGGCAAAATAACCAATTCACAATATCAAAGGATTTGTCATATATCAAAGGCGACGGCAACCCGTGACATAAAAGATCTTGAAGCAAGAGGCATTCTGCTAAACAAGGGGACAAAGGGTTCAAGTGCTGTTTATGAATTACAATAAGCGGCAGAGTTGGCTCAAAGTTGGCTCAGTTGGCTCATTATGGGCTCAGAGTCGGCTTATTTTTTGTAATCCTTAAGCCGTTCCTAGTTGCAGGAGTGGTTCTGGGCGGCCCTGACGGTG
>CAYJUK010000305.1:0-1407 GCA_964373335.1 uncultured Planctomycetales bacterium
CAGCCATCTCAGAAGGATTCAACAACAAAATCAAACGCCTTAAACGAATGGCTTACGGCTACAAAGATATCAATTATTTTAAACTAAAGATTCATCAACACTGTGGGTACTTAAACCCAAGAAGATTTCAACTCAACTAAGAAAGAACCGAAAAAGATAAAGCTTTGGATCACTTTGTGAAGATAACGAATTCAGCCAAACTAAATACTATTGCGGAAGCGTATCATTTGCCCAAGCAGAAAAATGGAACAGTTGAAGAATATAAAAATAGCGGGGCCGCATTGCCGATAAAAATAATAACAAAGGATTAATCCGAAAGAAGAATCAATTTATAGTTAATTAAAACTTCATCCATGCCCGTTTTCGCTTATCGCGAGAGCGGGCTTTTTTATTTTCAGCTTAATCCACAAAAAAATATAAGAAAAATCCGGCACTTTCATGAAAAACGTCGTATAGGGCTGAGGGAGGGAGAAATTAGATTAAAGATGGCACAACAAGAGCAAACATTACTTTTAAGAAACGCCAGTCAAGTCTTCTTCCTGTGGATGGATAAAGAGATCGTGCAGTTTATCAATCAGGGTTTGGGCAATTCCGCGCTTTTGGTTTACCTGTGGCTTTGCTTCTACGCACACTCCCGGGAGCAGGTTTGTTATCCATCGATCACAACCCTCGCCAAGAAGGCCTGCCTTGGCCGCCGGAAGGTCATTAGAATCATCAAACAACTTGAGATGGTGGGAATCATCGTTGTTGAACGAACAATAGGAGCGGCGAATATTTACCGCTTATTACATTTTAAAAATGAATCTGTGGATAACCCTGTGAATACAAAATTTAACCAGTATCCACGTGGACATGGGTGTAGTGTCCGTCGGGCCACGGCCACCAGTGTCCGCTCGGATACCCAAATAAAATACAATGAATAAGATTTAAATAGTAGTAGTGGATTGAATTTGTGGATAAATGGAAAAAAGTTTTTAGGAATGGGTCCTTCCAAGGGGGGTGTGGGGTCGCGGGTCAGGCGAGGCGCAGACAGTCAGTGATCTTAAATTTAAAAAACGCGTGTCCTGTCCGGTAGGCTCAAAAACTTTTTGATAATGATAAATATTCATGGTTGTCGTTTGTTTATTTTTCATAGTATTCGTGTAACAAAGTGGACGTACCGGACATCGCGTGACATCCAATGTCCTTTTCAATTAACCAATTAACAAGAGGAGGAGAAAATGCAGACAGATGAATTAATCAAAGTTGGAGAATTGGCAAAACGTTTAAACGTGCCAGTCAGCTGGATTTATCAGCGCACACGGTTTGGACAAAAAGCGATTCCCCACGTCAAAATGGGCAAGTACGTGCGGTTTAATTTAGCTGAGGTTGTAAAATTTTTTAAGAATAATCCGCAATTGGATACGC
>CAYJUK010000305.1:1417-2206 GCA_964373335.1 uncultured Planctomycetales bacterium
TGGATCCGCGCTAAAACGCCTTGCAATTCATGGGAAGTATGGCACTCTATCCCCGATTTTGATGGTGGTTAATGTTGTTATAGAATTCTGAGCAGCGACGAAGGAGCGCGTCGAAGAAATGGCCAGAGGCAGTGTCATCAAACGCTGTGCGGCATGCCGTCGGCAAAATTTAAAAGAATTAAATCCGTGCAATCACAATGAGCGGATGTATGGGATTTCGTATCGAGTCGGCACGAAGCAGATTTTCAAGACGATCGGTCCTAACAAAAAGGAGGCCGAAGCCGTGCTCGCCCGGATCGTTTCCGAAGTTAACAACGGAACGTTCTATCAGCCGGAAGAAATTTCCCTTAACGATTTTATCGACAAATGGCTGGATGAATACGCCGCTCCCCGGATAAAAGCCAACACGCTCTACAAATATAAAAATGCCCTTCAAAAACACGTGCGCCACGCCTTGGGCCATCAATATCTTTCCAAAATAAACCAGAACGATATCCGGGCTCTCATGTCTAAGCTGATTAAAATTAAATCGGCCAAAACATGCAACAACATTTTAACGATGCTCAAGACGATTTTTAAGTATGCCCGGCGTTGGGGGTATATTCGTATCAGCCCAACCGAGGACGTGGATAAATATCGCGTTGAACGGGAAGAGATGGACTTCCTGCGGCCGGAGGAAATCACGTTGTTACTCAAGTATTGCCGTGAGCCATTTAAGACATTTGTGTTAACCGCCGTCTTGACCGGCATGCGCAAGGCTGAGCTTTTAGGTTTGCAGTGGGGTGACAT
>CAYJUK010000306.1:0-2193 GCA_964373335.1 uncultured Planctomycetales bacterium
TCGCATCCGTTGAACGGGGAGAATGGACTTCTGTTAAGAAAAATGGAAAAGACTTACTTCGTTTTCGTGAAGCGGCGCGGGAAACATTAAGGAAAGACGCTCGCATAAATATCAGATTAACCAAACGCGATTTTTTTAATCTTAAAACAAAAGCTTTAAAAGAAGGAATGCCCTATCAGACGTTAGTTGCCAGCGTTATTCATAAATACCTTACTGGACAGATGGCGTGGCATTAAGGAGAGCGGTGGGGGAAAGATGGAAAATTGGCAAGCGGGAAAATAATATGAATCCAAGAGTAAAAAACGTTCAACCCAATTCTGATTATACGTTAACCCTTATTTTTGATAATGGAGAGCGGAAGGTTTTTGATGTAAAGCCTTATTTAGATGAGGGGATTTTTAAAGAATTGAAAGATATGAAAGTCTTTAATGCTGTCCGGCCTTTTTTAGGAAGCATTGAGTGGCCTCATGGCCAGGACTTTTGTCCGGATACACTCTATTTGGAAGGGTCGGCGGAGACTTAGGGAATTTTTTTATGAAAAATAAAAAATTATCACCAATCCACCCAGGGGAAATCCTTATGGAGGATTTCTTAAAGCCAATGTGGATAAGTCAGTACCGTTTATCGCAAGATATTAGTACATTGTTAAGTTAATCATTGATAGCTAAAAATTTCATGGTATTATCTTCTAATCTAAAGAGAGGAGATAACCCATGAGCCAAAAAAGCCATTGTGTAAAACTAAGAAAACACGCCCGTCAGTATTTACAAAAGATTGTTGAGTCGGGTGAAGACAAAGCCCGTAAAATCACCCGGTGTCGGATTCTTTTGTTAGCCGATAAAGGCAAAACAGACCAGGAAATATCCGACGCGTTAAACGTATGCTTGGCGACCATATTTAATATCAGACGGCGTTATTGCAAAAGAGGATTAGAGCGCGCGATCGGTGAAGAGGCGCGTTCCGGACAACCTCCAAAATTCAAAGGGAAATCCATGGCTAAAATCACAGCGCTTGCCTGCAGCAAGCCGCCGGAAGGCCGAGCCAAATGGAGTTTGCGTTTATTGGCGGATCGTCTCGTAGAACTGGATATTGTGAAGACCATTTCGCATGTCAGTGTGCGCAACATTTTAAAAAAAACGAACTCAAGCCTCACTTAAAGAAACAATGGTGCATTGGAATCATCACCGCCGAATATCTCTGGCGGATGGAACAGGTCCTGGATACTTATGAGCAACCCTATGATCATCGACGACCAGTTGTCTGTTTTGATGAACGCCCCTGTCAACTGCTGGGAGATATCCTGATGCCGATACCCATGAAGCCGGGGCGCGTTGAACGTCAGGATTATCATTATAAGCGCAACGGAACATGTGTGGTGCTGATGGCCGTTGAACCGTTGGCCGGACATCGAATGGTTAAAGTCACAGAACAGAAGACCAAAAAAGATTATGCCGAATTTATGAAATCCTTAGCGTCGCGTTATCCGGATGCCGAAAAGATTGTTTTGGTTCAGGACAATCTTAACACGCATAATCCATCTTCCTTTTACGAAGTCTTTGACGCGCCTGAAGCCTTTGCGTTATCCCAACGTTTTGAAATGGTCTATACGCCTAAGAAGGCCAGTTGGCTTAATATGGCCGAGATAGAATTGTCCGCGCTCTCAAAACAATGTCTTGATAGACGCATTGACCAAAGGCGCATCTTAGCCAAAGAAGTGATGGCATGGTCCGCAAAACGCAATCGTCTTGGAACCAAAATTACTTGGCATTTTACAAAGAGCAAAGCTCGCGAGAAACTTGATAGAGTTTATGACACTATTAAAAATTAACTTAACAACGTACTAAAGCTGAAAAGTTCTTCAAAGATGAAAATACTAACTCCCGAGTGGCTCAAGAAGGCTTGGCTACGCTTGAGAATATTAAGACACTTGTCTCATTAGAATATAATCAAGCGATAACATTTAATTTGCCGAATGAAAAAGCAAAAACATTTATTTTTTCTTCTCCTGAAAAGTTTTTAAGAGTTGTTTCTGTCATTGTTCTCCCTAACATATCATAGAGAAATAATTTCACTTTTGAATTTATTGTTTCCCCAGAATAATTTATAGCAACTAAATCATTTGCAGGATTAGGAAATATATTTATTTCATTTTCATTGGTTAAGTCAGAAATACCTGTAACACTGCAAAGGGTA
>CAYJUK010000307.1:0-2158 GCA_964373335.1 uncultured Planctomycetales bacterium
CTTAACTGGAAAACATCGCTCATTCAAGGGGGTAAGGATCACTTGACCGTTCCCTCACCAGAACCCACATCGATATTGACGAAAATATCCAATCTGTCTATAATACCGCCTCTGATTGAAGATCATCGAAAATTCCGGTTAATCATTAATAAAAGGAGGAAGAACTTATGGCACTGAGATTAGGTGATATAGCTCCAGATTTTACCGCCGAAACCACGCAGGGAAAAATCCGTTTCCATGAATGGATCGCTGACAGCTGGTGTGTTTTATTTTCTCACCCCAAGGACTTTACCCCTGTCTGCACAACGGAATTAGGGAAGGTCGCCAAGATTAAAAGTGAATTTGATAAAAGGGGTGTGAAGATCATTGGGATCAGTGTGGACAGCATGGATTCTCACAAAGGCTGGATTCCCGACATCAATGAAACGCAGAAAACAAGTCTGAATTTTCCTCTGATTGCCGATCCGGAGAGAAAAACCGCGGTTTTGTATGACATGCTGGATCCGACCTCAAAGGATAATCTCACCGCCCGATCCGCCTATGTGATTGGACCGGATAAGAAGATTAAACTGATGATCACCTATCCCGCTTCTACCGGAAGAAATTTTGATGAGTTGTTGAGGGCGATTGATTCGGTTCAGCTGACCGCGAAATTCAGCGTGGCGACTCCGGCGGACTGGAAAAATGGAGAAGATTGCATCATTGTTCCATCCGTAAGTGACGAAGAAGCGGTAAAGAAATTCCCCAAGGGGTTTAAACGCATCAAACCGTATCTTCGCTTCACCCCGCAGCCAAATCTTAAGTAAAGGTTTTTTAGGGGAGCTGATGAAAAAGACCGCTGGTCTTAAACGACCACCGGCCTTTTTTTTGGAATTTCAGTAGTCTTCAGTACCGCGGCATCTGCAGATCAATCTCTTTTGCCCAGGCGTCAATCCCTCCTTTGACATTGGCCACATTTGGGTAGCCCTTGGTCTTGAGGAATCTGGCAGCCTTCAGACTGCGGCCGCCTGCCTTACAATGGAGATACACTTTTTTATCCGAGGGGATATCCTGATAATTTTCCTCAAAAGTCGTAAAAGGTTTTAAGACAGCTCCATTGATATGAGCAATGTCCCATTCTCCCTGTTCACGGACATCAATCAGACAAAAATCAGAATGCCTGCGGTCCATCAATTGCTTGAGATCCTGAACGGTGATCTCAGGGACATCGTTTTTTTGCCAGAACATAGTCTTCCCTTTCGTTGAATGGGTTTGATTTTCACAAATCAGCGCGTATTCCTTGAGCTCCTGGATCGTCCGCCTTAACCCGCACATAGGGCAATCGGGGTTCTTGGAAATCTGGATCTCGCGAAAACGGGTTTGCAGGGCATCAAAGATTAAAAGACGCCCTTTAAGAGTTTCTCCCATCTTACAGATCATTTTTATCGCTTCATTGACCTGAAGCAATCCTATAACTCCCGGAAGGATCCCAACGACACCGGCTTCGGCACAGGAGGGAATATCTCCCGGCTGCGGAGGTTCTTCAAAGAGGCATCGATAACAAGGGCCGTCTTTAAATCCAAACACACTGCATTGGCCCTCGAAACGAAAGATCCCCCCAAAAATAAAAGGTTTGTTCAGAAGAATACAGGCATCATTGATCAAGTAGCGGGCGGGAAAGTTGTCTGTCCCATCAATGATGAGATCAAATCCCCGCAAGATCTCAAGGGCGTTATCCGCATTCAGGCGCGTCGCGAATGTTTTGACCTGGACGTTTGGGTTCAACTGCTGGATCTTCTGACAAGCGGAAACAACCTTGGGCTGGCCGATGTCCTTGGTAAAATGGATGACCTGGCGATGCAGATTATTTAATTCAACTTGATCAGGATCAATGAGGCCGATTGTTCCAACTCCGGCCGCGGCAAGATAGATCGCGGCCGGTGAACCCAAACCCCCGCAGCCGACCAGCAGCACTCGGGCCTTTTTCAGCTGGAGCTGTCCGTTCTTGCCGACTTCCGGCAAAATCAGATGCCGCTGGTAGCGTTTTAATTCCTCCGTGGTGAGTTCCATGGTTAAGAAATTAATGGAAAAAGAAAGAGTTGTCAACACATTCGTAACCCTTATCGTGGGAATGATACCATTGATCCTTACCCCCTGATCCCTGCGGAGGCGGCAAAAA
>CAYJUK010000308.1:0-2153 GCA_964373335.1 uncultured Planctomycetales bacterium
TAGACTCATCGAAAACAATCTTCTTGATTTCCGGAGATATTTGATCTTCCGCTGCCGTATCCGCTTCCCCGGCTGTTTTTTCCTTAGGTTTAAGGATCACAATGGATAAACGATCTTCCTTAAGGTATTCTTGGGCCGCATGAATGATATCTTGTCTCTTGATCTTCCGAATCTTTTCCACATATTGTCTGGAAAAATTATTATTGCCGGTAAAGGCCTCATTCAGGGCATGATCATTAGCGACATGGCTCGGTTCCTGCCGGGCAAAGACATAATCGCTGATCACCTGATTCTTCGCCCTCTCCAATTCCTTTTCAGTGATTCCTTGCTTTTGGATCTTTTTAATCTGCCTGAGGATTTCCTCAATAGCCGAATCCACCTGGACATCATCCAGCTGGCATTCGATTTCAAAGAATCCGCGGTCAATGGGGGTAAAATTATTCGCGGAAATGGAATGGACAAGCTGTTTCTTCTCATACAACTCTTGATTCAGACGTGAGCTTTTCCCCTGTCCCAGGATCATGGCTAAGACATCCAAGGCGAAAAGATCCTGATCAAGCAGACTGGTCCCGGGAAAGGCTAAGCTCATTCGAGTGACATCCGTATCATAATCTTCCTCATGTCGCCGTAAACTGACTTGCTGAGGCTCTTCGGGAAGATTCCTTTTAAGATAAGGTTTACGTTCAAAATCTTTGAATTTTTCTTTAATGACCGGAAGGACGGCCTGAGCGTCGATCTTGCCTGCTATGGAAAGGACAATATTGTTGGGAATGTATCGAGATCGATAGTAAGCAAGAAAATCCTCCCGGGTTAATCCTTTCAAGAGATCTTCATACCCGATGATGGGATGACGGTAAGGATGGCGCAGATATACTGTGTTGAAAACCATCTGACTCAAACGCCGGTCAGGATTATCCAGATACAGGCGCATCTCTCCATAGACGACTTCTAATTCTCTTTGAATCTCCAAAGGATCGAAGGTCGAATTCATGAGCATATCCGCTAAGATATCGATGGCTTCCGGGAATGTCCCCTCCGGCACATCGATGGTATAAATCGTATAATCAAAACTTGTCGAGGCATTGATATACCCCCCTAAGGCCTGGATTTGTTCCGAGATCTCTCCCACCTTCCGATGAGTGGTTCCCTTAAAAAGCATATGCTCCATGAAATGGGAGACGCCTGTCCCCAGATAAGAGTCTTCCGTTGCCGAACCGGTCTCAACCAGGGCATAAACAGCAATGGAAGAACTTGAGGGCATCTCGGTGACTAAAACCACCATGCCGTTATCCAAGATTTCTTGTTGAGTATTTAAGGAGGCTGCCGACTGGCCGTGGGAGGTGACATAGAGAAAGCTAAAAAAAAAGAAGATGAGTGTTCGAAGGTATGTTTTCAATGGATTACGAAAATCTTCCGCGTTTATATTCTTCTAATAATCTGCGGATATCGATCTCGGCATTTTTGGCAATCTGGGAACAGATAAAGATCAAGAGAGAAAATTGCCAGCAGTCTTCCGGTCCGGTAATCAGTCCCATATTGACATTTTCCGCATATTGAAGCTGATGATTGAAATGATCAATGGCTTTAGATAATTTACCTTCAAAGATATCTAAAGAATGGGTCTTGTTGTTATATTTTAGAGATGGGATGGTCACTCCTCGAAGAAGTAAAAAATTAACTACACTTTGATCTTCCCAAGTCCCCTCATCTTCACCTTCCAGTTCAAACCCTTCCAATTGAGGGATATTCGGAGGAAGGATCAATTTGGGCCTTTCCACCAGGACCTCCCCTTTGCGGACAACCGTGTCTCCCACATTGATCGTTGATTCTGATAATAAAAGGTAAGGAACCAGGGTCTCTTTGTGGGTTAATAGACTCGATACCCGGGAACGTATAATCTCTGTATGTTTTAAGGCCTTTTCCCAGGATTGTTGGATATTCATTTGTTCACACACCTGTTCTTTAAGACAGAAAGATTAAACAACGTTATCTTAACCGTTTATTGCGATACAATATTCCTTTAGATAACACTGGCCAGCTTTGATCTCAAACGGAGAGGGAGAGATTCGAACTCTCGAGCAGCCTTTCGACCACCACACGCTCTCCAGGCGTGCGCCTTCAACCACTCGGCCACCTCTCCAAAGGGTTGATAA
>CAYJUK010000309.1:0-2136 GCA_964373335.1 uncultured Planctomycetales bacterium
GTTGGTGCCGCGTTTTTCTGAATAAAATATTGCAGATTTTTTGAAACGCGGTATAAAATCATGAGAATTGCGTATTGAAAATAATTTTAGTTTGCTTTGAAAGAATCCCTGGGGTAGACTACCTCCGAATCTCATTTTATGATAATTTTTTAAATAAGGCGGAGAATGAGCACTTATATCCTGGGGATATCAGCTTTTTATCACGACAGTGCCGCGTGTTTGGTGAAAGACGGGGAAATCATCGCCGCGGCCCAGGAAGAACGTTTTACCCGTCGGAAACACGATGCCTCATTTCCCGCCAACGCTGTTCAATATTGTTTGCGGGAAGCTCGCGTCGCTGTTAAGGATCTGCGGTTTGTGGGTTTTTATGAAAAACCGTTCTTGAAGTTTGAACGACTGCTGTATACCTACCTGGCGTTTGCCCCCTTAGGTTTCCCTTCCTTTCTTAAGGCCATCCCTTTATGGCTTAAGCAGAAAATCTTCTTGAAGGATCTCATCGCTGAGCAGCTTGGGTTTACCGGTGAGATCTTGTTCTGCGAGCATCACGAATCGCATGCCGCCTCGGCATTTTATCCCTCACCTTTTGAAGAGGCGGCCATTCTCACCCTGGACGGGGTGGGGGAGTGGACGACAACGAGCTTTGGCTCCGGGAAAGGCAGCCAGATCCGCCTGCGCTCCGAGATCAAATTTCCCCATTCGTTAGGGCTGCTGTATTCTGCTTTCACTTATTATGTCGGATTCCGAGTGAACTCGGGAGAGTATAAGTTGATGGGTTTGGCGCCCTATGGACAGCCCAAATATGTGGATTTGATCAAGCGGGAGTTGATCGATCTTAAGGAGGACGGCTCTTTCAAATTGAATCTGAAATATTTCAATTATTGCGCTGGTCTGACGATGACCAGCGGACGTTTCCATCAATTGTTTGGCGGCCCTCCCCGGCATCCGGAGTCGGAGCTGACTCAGCGTCATATGGATGTGGCCCGTTCCATTCAGGAGGTGACAGAAGAGATCATGCTCAAGATGGCCAATCATGTTCATGCCGAGACCAGACAAGAGAATTTATGTCTAGCGGGCGGTGTGGCCTTGAATTGTGTGGGCAATGGCCGCATCTTGCGCGAAGGACAATTTAAGAATATTTGGATCCAGCCCGCGGCCGGCGATGCCGGAGGCGCCTTAGGTGCGGCTCTGTTGATTTGGTATCAGTATTTGAATCAACCGAGGAAAATCCTGCCAGGAGAGGATGCCCAAAAAGGATCTTGCCTGGGTCCCCAGTATACCGATGAGGAGGTGGAGGCGTTCATCCGCAGCCGCGGTTTGCCCGGCGAGAAATTCCCCGATGAGGAATTGCCGCGGAGGGTGGCGGCTCTTATCGCGGAACAGAATGTCGTTGGTGTCGTTCAGGGGAGGATGGAGTTTGGGCCGCGAGCCCTGGGCGCCCGCAGTATTCTCGCGGATGCCCGTTCCCAGAAGATGCAGCAGGACTTGAATCTAAAAACCAAATTCCGAGAATCGTTCCGTCCTTTTGCCCCGAGCGTGCTGGAGGAGAAAGCCGGGGAATATTTTGACCTTAAGACCCCCAGTCCTTATATGCTCTTGGTGGCCCCGGTCAGGCCGGATAAGATTGAAGCCGCTTCTTATGAGGATCAATCGCAAGGAATTAATAAATTGAAGGTCAGGCGTTCAGTGATCCCGGCGGTGACCCATGTGGATTATTCCGCCCGTATCCAGACCGTTAATCAGCGCGCCAGCCCGGTTTATCATGAAATGATCCAGGCCTTCGCCGAGCGGACCGGATGTCCGGTGATCATTAATACATCATTCAATATCCGCGGGGAACCCATTGTCTGCTCCTTGGAGGATGCCTACCGGTGCTTTATGTGCACCAATATGGATTATCTGGTGTTGGGGCGGTATGTCTTCGATAAGAAGCAGCAACCCGATAAGGAAAAGTATAAGAAAGAAGATATCTCAACGATCTTAGATTAACAGATGCCCTAAGAATGGATCAGCAAAAAAAACAATTGATCGTCTTTGGTTATGGATTGGCGGTGATCTTTTTGATTTTGGCCGCTCGTCTTTGGATCAAGGGAGGGGTCTTCCCTGCCTTCCTGCTCGCGGGTGCAGCGGTCATTTTCC
>CAYJUK010000310.1:0-2112 GCA_964373335.1 uncultured Planctomycetales bacterium
TTTATCCATAAACCGCTCGATTAACTTAAGCGTCACATCTAAAAATAATTTTGGAGATGCGGTATCGTCCTGATGGATCAGGGCTTGCTGCACCAGGAATCTCCTGAGGCCCTCATCAGATCCATAGACCTCAACCCTTCCCGATGCCATAATGAGAGGCCGCAATCCTCCCCGAATCCAATCCGCATGAACCTCATGGATTATTTGATGGTTTTGATGGTCATAGGTCACCGGCATCTTAAGCGATTGGAACCGTGGCAGTCCTGTCTCCAACAAGAATCGCAGACCAATGAGATCGTGATGGAACTGGATCCGAGCGGCTAGATCTTCGAGTTCACCAGCGATGATTATTTTGTTGAGATAGCTGGCCATTTCCCCATAAACGGAATGATCATTCTTGTTCTCCTCAGCCAACAGATGAAGCTCCTCAAGGACCTCTTGAAAATACCGGCGGAGGCTCACGTCCCATTCCCGGGCTTCCTCCTCCGGTCTTCCATTCGCCACGGCAACGGTATAGGGTAAATGGATTACATCAAGTGTTGAGGCCAGACGATTATATTGCAAGGCGGCCCCCTCGATACGGGCAAACTCAACCGCCGGGATGCCTCCTGTAATTGTCAAAAAAGCATCAGGCGTTGTCAGGAATCTTGAAAATCGTTGCAGGACGTTGATATCGAAGGCATCCAGTAGAATATGCTGGCTAAGATCACTTAATAAGGAATCATAGTATTTATGGTATTGTTGAACGAGAGAGTGGGAAAGAATCTCGTTAAGGATTTGTTTTTCCCTTTCATGTTGGCCTCGATCGTAATACCGCATCACACGGTTCAGCAAAATTCTTCCTCCCTTTGACCTTATCAGAATCGGAATAGCGGTCGATTCACTGAAATCGAGATCCTGATTGGTAAAGCCTGCCTCAAAGGCAATATGGCCAAGGAGCGTATCTTCCAAAGGTCTTTTCCTGAACGGTATCACATCCGTATTTGTCTCTGAATTATTCAGTTCTGACAACACTGTTGCCACATTGGAACTGACGGTATGAAGCTGTTGATAGAACACTTTATAAAGACCGATTCCCCTTGCATCCATTCTGGCCCCTTGAATGAAGTACTTAGCCATTTGATCGGCGCTCAAGCGCAATGACCCTCTCTGTGTATGTGTCTCTTCATCAATGACGATAATGTCATAAATAAAAGTATTTCCATAATGGCCTGCCCATGAGTGAGCATGTTCATTTTCCTTAGTCTCAAACCGATAAATTTTATTATCGCGGGCTGTGAACCGGATACCATGGAGGAGTTCAAGGCCTCTGGTGACAGATACCTTCCGTGTTGGCAGAACAGGAGTCAACCGATGAAATCTGAATAAAGTCTCATGAAATTTTTCGATATCGATTTCTTCCGGGGGGACAGGGCTACGGGATTCGGCTCTGCTTTGTCCAAGAAGAGAATCGTCCCTGGCTTCGCGTGCGGCCGTTTTGAGAATCTTAACGACCTCTCTTGTCGCGTGGTTTGTCTCTCGCAAGGCAAAGCTCCCCGAGATAAAGACATCGGCCCCTGCCCCTGAGGCCAACCGGATTGTTTGGTCATTGATTCCCCCCTGCACATGGATCAGCTTTTTATGTTCGCGATTCCCGAGCTCTTTGATCTTCGGCAGTACGGACTCATCAAAATGACCCCCGATTTCGGTCTCCGGGACAGCGGAGAGGAGAACATAATCACTGGCCCTTAAAATGTCTTCCGTGATTTGAGCCGAATCCTCCCCTAAGCTCAAGACCACCCCGGCCTCAAGGCGGCGTCCCTTAAACGTTAAACTCTTTATATACCGTAGAGTCTTCACAACCCTCTCGGGCTTATGAAAGGCATAGAGATGAATCGCGATACTTCTGGCTCCCGCAGTGGCCTAGGTTGATAATTTTCTTCTGCTGGGACGCCTATACATTAGGTGCACATCGATGGGTTCCCTGGTGATCTTTCCCAGCTTACGGATCAATTTTTTATTAAAGACATCCGTATTGGGTTTGACATCGACTTTTCTTCCCTTTCGTTTTAAATAACTGATAAATCTCTTCGTACGAATGTCAAAATGGATGCGGTCAAAAATTCTGTTGTA
>CAYJUK010000311.1:0-2103 GCA_964373335.1 uncultured Planctomycetales bacterium
AAACGCGGCTTCGGCGGACAAGACATCGAATACCTCCACGCCCAAGATCTAATAGTTAACTACCCAAAATACCTAATAAATTACGTAATTGAAACCATCCGAAAAAAGCTAAGAAACGTTTAAAATACCGTTTCGTTATATCTACATCGATCCCATATCGTTAGCCTCTTTACCCATCGGTAAAATTGTGATTTACTAGATGCATGGCACGACGAAAAACTATATTAGCAACTAATGAGATTTATCATGTTTACAATCGTGGCGTTGAAAAAAGGCCAATATTTTTAATCAAACGCGATTACGCAAGATTCATTGAAACAACTAACTACTACCGTTTTGCAAATTGCCCTATGAGATTTTCATATTTCAAGCTACTTTCGCCTGAAGAAAAATATAGCATTATTAAAAGCTTAGAAAAAGACTCAAAAAAGCTAGTAGACATCTTTGCTTTCTGTCTTATGCCAAACCATATGCATTTTCTACTAAAACAATTAGTTGATATGGGAATTTCTAAATTTATGGCAAAAATAACAAACGCATTTAGTCACTATTTTAATACTCGACATAACAGGATTGGACATCTTTTTCAAGGAAATTTTGGCGCAGTAAGAGTAGAATCCGATGAACAATTCATCCACGTATCTCGATATATCCATCTCAATCCTGTTTCTTCTTATCTAATAGAAATTAAAAATCTTCCAAACTACGAATACTCATCTTATCCTGAATATGTAAATGGTACGATTGGCTTTACCAACACAAAAGAAATCCTATCTTACTTTAAAAACAAGGGCGAATATACAAAGTTCGTTGAAGATCAAGCGGATTATGCCCGAAAACTCGAAAACATTAAACACCTAAGCTTAGAAGAAACGTAAAGATAAAATACTTAAATTTACCGAAGTGTTATATCTATAACGATCCCATATCGTTAGCGTATCTACATATCGTTAGCGTATCTACGATATAGAATTTACCCAAAACGGCATATCTATTCCACCTCTAAGGTGAAGGTTATGCGCTTAACACTCATTAATACTCATTTGTAATATAATGTGTTTGTGGGGTGAAACGGCGTTGGATCGCCGCCAGGGGATGGATTCTTACGGGGTGAAATCATTAACTCTGTGAAAGTCTGCGGGTAATCGGCCGGACACTACGAGGAAGAAAGTTCGGAATCTGCGTACGAGATCAACGAGCCACAGGATAATAGCGTGATGGCGTCATGTCTCATCCATCCCACGTTATTTTTGGGCTGGTAATTTTGGGTTTTTTCTGCTAATATTGTCTTTATGGCATCATCTAAAACGTCATCCAAAGCATCATCCAAACAATCCGAAATTAAGGCTAAAAAGTCCACTGATTACGGAGTTGAACATATTCAAGTCCTCGAAGGGCTTGAACCTGTTAGGAAACGCCCCGGAATGTATATTGGCTCAACCGATGTAATCGGACTTCATGAATCTTTAAGAGAAATTATAGATAACGCTGTTGATGAATCTTTGGCCGGATTTGCCAAAAATGTCTGGATTACTCTAAATAATGACGGGTCAGCAACTGTACTTGATGACGGAAGAGGGATTCCTGTTGAAGTAATGCCGAAATACAAAAAATCCGCTCTTGAAATTGTCATGACCAAACTCCATGCCGGAGGAAAATTCGGCGGATCAGCTTACAAAATCTCAGGAGGACTTCACGGGGTCGGTGCTTCTGTGGTAAATGCGTTGTCTTCCCTTATGTGGATAGAGGTAAAGAGAAATGGAAAAGTTTATAGACAGGAATATGAAAGGGGAGTGACCACAACTTCTGTTAAAGAAGTTAAATCTTCCAATTTAAAATCAGAAACAGGTACCGTAGTTACTTTCTATCCGGACAAAAAGATTTTTTCAACCACAGAATTTGATTTTGATACTATCAAAAAAGCGATTCGCGAAAGGGCGTATCTTGTCCCAAAACTTTATTTTCATCTCTATGACAATCGGCCGGAAGCCCCAAAAGAAGTAAATTACTATTTTGAAGGCGGAATTATATCTTTGGTTGAAAAACTCAACGAAAACAAAGGCCCTCTTCATGAAGCAATTTTTATCCAAAAGCAGGAGGGGG
>CAYJUK010000312.1:0-2096 GCA_964373335.1 uncultured Planctomycetales bacterium
AAAAAGCCTTGTGGTCTTTGACGCTCGCACCGGACACAATCACGGCACAAAATTTCGCATGAGGCAGGATTGTTTGCCGATGTTGTATGAAAATAAGCAGATCATTCTCTAAAAAGTATGGCAATAAATACTGCAGGAACTTTCTATAATCAGTTGAGCAAAAAGCGGAGAGACTCCGCTGATTTAAAATCGTGTATCGAAAAAACAGTTACTAAGTTGTTGGAATCAGAAACTGATTTGAAAAACCCGGGTATTTTACTTGGAAAAATTCAGAGTGGAAAAACGAGAGCTTTTCTTGGCGTAATTGCATTAGCTTTTGATAACGGCTACGACATTGCAATTGTTTTAACAAAAGGCACAAAACCACTCACCGAGCAAACATTGAAAAGGCTCAACAACGATTTTAAGGATTTTATATCGGAAAAACTTTTACAAGTTCACGATATAATGTCATTTCCGGGTAATTTAACTAAATACGAATTGGACCAAAAAATGGTCGTTGTCGCAAAGAAACAGATAGATAACCTGCGCAACGTATTGGATGCTATCACAACAAAATATCCAGAGCTAAAGGGTAGAAAGATGCTTATTGTTGATGATGAAGCTGATTTTGCTGGTCTAAGTTTTCATAAAAATAAAGAGACAGGCAATATGGAGCAAGGCACGTTGGCAAATAAGATAGATGAAATTAGAACTAATGCCAGCAAATCAGATTTTCTACAAGTAACCGCGACTCCATATTCATTATATTTACAACCGGATAATCTAGATGGTGACAACATGGTGTTTCTTCCTAAAAAGCCGGCTTTCACCGAAATATTGCCAGAATATGAAAATTATAGAGGTGGCGACTATTACTTTTTGGAAAGCGAAAACGAAGAATCACCAGCGTTTTGTCTCTATGAAGAATTACCTGACGAAGAAGTTGTATTATTAAAAGCGAAGAAAAAGCTCGGCCGGGCCGATAGGCGGTCGTTTAAAATAGAGGATGTATTTAATGCAAAAGAATTTAAAATGCTTCGCAGGGCAATAATGAATTTTATTGTAGGAGGATGTGCGCGTAGGATACAACAAGAGAAATTAGGAATTAAAAAAGAAGACTACGCCTTTTTGTTACATACTGACATCGCCAGAATAACGCACTCTTGGCAGGAGGAGATAGTAACTCGTTTGAGTAGCGAGTTAATTGAAATATCGCAAAAAAACGAAAAATTATTAACTGAAATGGTGCAGGAATCTTATAACGATTTAATTAGATCAATGAATCTAGCTCGTTCGTTTTATGAAATGAGCGACTTACCAGTACCAACACTTGATGAAGTAATCTCGGCCGTCAAAGACGCACTTGCTAGAGAAATGTTATTGGTTCAAAAAGTAAATTCCGACGAGGATGTTAAGTTTTTGCTTGATGATAGCGGGCAACTAAGGTTACGAACGCCACTTAATATTTTTATTGGTGGGCAAATTTTAGATCGTGGGATAACCATTAAAAATATGATTGGTTTTTATTACGGCCGCAATCCAAAGAGATTTCAACAGGACACGGTACTACAACATTCAAGGATGTATGGGGCAAGAACAAAGGAAGATTTAGGGGTTACACGTTTTTATACTACAAGAAATATTTATGAGATAATGCGGCGCATACATGAATTTGATAGTGCCCTTCGCGCCGCTTTTCTCAAGGGTGAACATGATAATGGGGTCTATTTTATACGCAAAGATGAGAGCAATAAACTCGTGCCCTGCTCGCCGAATAAAATAATGAGGTCTAATATTATTACCCTCAAACCATATAAGCGTTTGTTGCCAATTGGATTCCAGACAGATTATAAAACTAAGATTAAGAAAGATATTGAGGATATTGATAAAAAAATAGATTCACTAAAACAAGATGGCGATTTTAAAAATCCTTTCTTAATCAACTTGGGTGTTGCAAACGAGATTATTGATTTAATTTCTAAAACTCTGCTGTTTGATAATAAAAATTGGGATCCGAAATCTCACAAACCTTGAATTACGAAATGCAATCAAGCGTGGCATTGCGCATAAGTCCATGCCCACCGCGAATACCCTCGCGACCCCGCGAGGGTTGA
>CAYJUK010000313.1:0-1199 GCA_964373335.1 uncultured Planctomycetales bacterium
TATTGAAAAAAACGTAATTCAAAGAAATAAATGTTACCCAAAAATGGATTTTACCAGCCAAAGGATTCATCTGCCGGCCGAACATTTTAGGAAACCAGAAATAAATCGCAGCGAAAGATCCCATAAAGACTGAGGCCGCTAACGTATAATGGAAATGGCCAACCAGAAACATGGAATCGTGTAAATACATATCTGAAGTCACGGTGGCCAAATATAATCCGGTCAGCCCCCCAAGCCCAAAGACAAATACAACCGACATTGTAAAAAGCATCGGAACATCAAACCGTAAAGACCCCTTCCACATGGTGCCAATCCAGTTTAAAAAGAAAATTGATGTCGGGACGCTAATTAAAAGCGTTAAGAACATAAATGATTTTCCCAGTAACGGGCTCATCCCGGAAACATACATATGATGTCCCCAGACAAGCCCACTTAAAACCGTTACGGCAGACATAGCGATGACAGTCATTTTATATCCGAACGCGGGCTTACGCGAAAAAACCGCCAGTAAATCCGACACAATTCCCCACACCGGTAAAATCAAAATATAAACCTCTGGGTGACCAAAAATCCAGAAGACATGCTGATATAATAATGGGTCTCCGCCTTTGATTGTCGCTTTACTGCCTGCGATAAAAAACTGCGTCCCTAAAATATTATCGAATAAAAGAAAAATAAGGCCGGCAGCAATAATGGGAACAAAAATCGCATTTAAAATCGACGATAACCAAAAGCCCCAGACCGTCAGCGGCATTTTCATGAGAGTCATCCCCGGAGCCCTCAATCGAATAACTGTTGTTACATAATTAATGGCACCCAAAATAATTGCTACTCCCATGAGGACCAGAGATAATGCCCATAGTGTCTGCCCTAAACCCGGAATGCCGCCGACCGGAGTGCTCAGCGGCGGATAAGCTGTCCAACCTGAGGCTGAGGGACCGGTTTTCAAAAAATGTGATCCCAAAAGAACTCCTCCGGATAAAAAGAAAATCCAAAAAGAAAGCATATTCAATATCGGGAATGCCATATCCCGCGCGCCGATTTGTAAAGGAATAAGAAAATTACCAAATGCCCCACTTAATAAAGGCGTTATCGCCCAAAATATCATGATCGTCCCGTGCATGGTAATCAATTGGTTGTAAATATCCGGAGTTATAATTCCTCCTGCGGCAGGCCAACTTAACTTACCGATCAAAGGA
>CAYJUK010000313.1:1209-2087 GCA_964373335.1 uncultured Planctomycetales bacterium
TGATCAGTAGAAAAAATATGCTTAGTCCAAAATGATTGCTTTTTATATTCCATCACTGATCTCCTTATTGTGATTTTGCTTGCCATGTCCAGCCCCAGTTTGTTAACATCCCACCGGGAATGCTTTCTGAGGCCCAAAAATCTTCTTCGGCGCTCAGTGGTTCTGCTCTCAAATTATTTAACCATTGTGCAAAATCTTCTTTGGATTCCACCGTCAGAAATCCGCGCATATTCGTGTGCCCCATTCCGCAGAGCGCCGAGCAAGCGATCTCATACACTCCCTTTTTAGTCGCTTGAAACCAGAATGCTGTAATTGTCCCTGGGACAGCATCCTGTTTGATACGTAAATTAGCGATATAAAACGAATGAACCACGTCATAAGGTGTCATCTGGACAACAACGGGCGTATCTAAAGGGACATGCATATGATTCAACGGAGCGACAACATCATCAGAGGTTGCAAATTCACCGTCGTCGCCGGCATAGCGGATATTCCACACAAACTGCTGGGGCATAATCTCCACTTTTAATACATTTTTCCCTTGTGGAAAATTCCAAAATACTTCCTTAAGGTCCCAAAACGACATTTTCTCAATGACCACGTCGATAGAAAAGAAAACAAGTAATCCTAAGCAGACCGTAATAAAAATATTGATAGGCTTATCCCCGCGGTCATAAATGGCAGAATGACCCGGACGGGCACGGTACCTAAAAATAAAATAAATCAATGCGGCCAATACCAAACCAAAGGCAATCGTTATAATAAGATCGAGATATTTAATCACTCTATCGATGCGCCAGCCGTGTAACGAGATATCTTCCGGCAAAGGCAAATACCAAATCCCTGCGTGCGCTAAATCCGTCAGAGAAACCAAAATT
>CAYJUK010000314.1:0-2084 GCA_964373335.1 uncultured Planctomycetales bacterium
TGCATGGGGCAATGAGGATTTATTCTTATGATTTATCTCCTTTTTTAATTTTCTTAAATCTCTCTCAACTTTATCCAAATCATGAATTAATCTATTTAATTTTTCGCTCGGTCGGCTAGGATATTTAGCCTTAACATATTCTTTCCCAATAAGATAATAAAGATGCTCTCGGTGCAATCCGGAAGCAGTGGAATCAATCTGCAATCTGCTATGCTGGGTGATCCGTCGAAACTCGTGTTCTCCTTTCTTGGCCAGCCGGACCGCCTCTTGACTGAATTTAAGCAGATGCTCTTTTGTCTTACTCCAATCCTTGCCAAAATCAAAATTTTCCTTCATAAAATCCTCCTGATTCTAGACCCATCATTATCAAAGGTTTTTATTAAGAATCTTATATCCTTATTGAGAATCTTGAGAATAGATATTATACTTTAGCTATGAAGGAATTCTTCACTTTTCTATTTATAGCCGTCATTATCGTCTTTTTGTTTTTCGGGTTTATTAAATCTATTTCAAAAACTTTTCTCCCGTCTCAGGACACACAATCCATAGATCCGAGTAAATTACAAGAATCCCAAAAGCGAAAGGCACAGGAGACCAAGGAAGCGCTCCGCCAGCTCATGCTGCAGCGGCAGCAACAATTGCGGGATTTTAATAGCCGGTCCCGATAGATCATCTTTCCTCTCTCGCCTCCAAAATCCTCCGGGTCATCTCATCTTCATAATGCGACTGGATATAACCTAACCCCTTTTCCCCCAAAAAATGACAGATCGCTTTTTCAACGGCAGTCAATCGATTTTTGAGATAGAGATAATCCGCCTTAAGGACATGATGGTCTTGATCGGAGAATTTTACCGAATAGGCCTCTTGTTCTTTGGCAAGGATATATTGCTCGAACTCTTCCCGCTTTTGTTGATAACTCTTTAAAGAGTTTGCATCTAAAAGGTCTTTATCCTTTTTATCCCGGCCTTCTAACTCCTTGAGGATAAAACGATCCACCAGAAGCTGAGTGAACTTGCGGTCAATCCTATCCAAAGCCTCTTTAGTAGTTTTATAACACCAGATGAGATAGCGGCGGACTAAGGCCTTCTGCTCACGAGACTCTTTTTTGCTCCCTTTCATCTTTAAGTATACGACTCAATTGAGGATTTACAAAAAGGATTAAGGACGGCACGGCGAGCAGTCCGCGGGACATAACGCGCAATCCTCAAATCCAGGACTGCAAGTTCCATCGCCGCAACAATCGAGGAAACAGTTCTGAGAATTCTCCCCCGGAGTACAGACCTTATTCCCGCAAGTGGTACAACAATCAGGACAATCCAAACAATTCTCTCCACCACCGCAAATGCCATTGTAATTACACTTGGGGATACCGCAATCACGGATGCAGTAGGAACGAGAACTCATATCTCTTTCATTAGGATCGCATTGACCATTCCCACAGCAAAAACCACAATCACTCGGACAAGAGGAACACCCTTCCGTTCCTTCACAAGTCCCATCACCACATCTTATCCTAGGGTCAGGGTCAGGAGGGCAGAGACCTAAATCAGCGGAGCAGTTTTGACAAGTTTCACCCGGATCCACATTGCGATCACCGCAGCCGTTACCAGGACTAAGGAATTCACAGTCATAAGGACAGTTGATCCAGCTTTCACCCGGTTCACATCCATTCGCCCCACAGAACGGCCCCACGCATGCCCGACAGTCCGCTTCACAAGTCGCGCAATCCTCTCCCGGATCCAAACATCGGCCATCGCCACAACACCGAGGGCAGTCCCCAGCGCAGGATTGACAGGTTTCTGCTCCATTGCATTGGCCGTCTCCACAGACACAGGCCCCGCAGTCCGCCGCACAAGAATCACAATCTTCATCAGGTCTGTCGCAAAAGCCGTCCCCACAAAATTGGGCTGTACTACATGGAGGTGGAGGTGGATCTATGATTCTACACGCTCCAGAGAAAGGGCAACATTGTGGGGGAAGGTCTTGGTCGACACCCGAACAATAACCCGTAGGACAATGATAAACATATCGCCTTGTCTCTGTTGTGGTATAAACGCATGAGCCTGTTCCATCACAAGAACCAG
>CAYJUK010000315.1:0-2080 GCA_964373335.1 uncultured Planctomycetales bacterium
GGATGATAACTGAAAGAAAGATCTTTTAAGTCGAAAGGCAGATATTTAATGGCTTCGAATTCAACTACTTGTTTGACTTCATGAGGATTCATCCAGGGGATCACAAAGGAACGGAAGATAATGTCTTTCGTGGGTAAAGATAAAAATACATTTTTGGAGATAATGTTGAGATTGCGAACGATATTCTGCAGGAATGAAGTGAATTTCAGATTGTCAGGAAGTAGCGTATGACTGGGAACCTGGGTTTGGTTCATCAATTGGAGCGGGAAACTTTTAATTTGATGAGGGATCCCTTTTTGCGTCAGGACCACACTGAGCGCAAAATTTCCCCAAAAGATTCCTATTGAGGATTTAAGTTTTGTTGGAATCATAAGGATTTTGAGAGAAGAGTTTTATTGACCCACACACAACTATATAGAATACTATAGTTTAGAAACCATATGTCGTGACAGTCGTTTGTTAAAAAAAATATTTTTTACACTCGTCTTAAAAATTTTTATCATCGTTTTGATGCGATGACATATGTTGATTTCAAGCTCTATCAACGCATGTCTTGTCCTTAATACATTGATATTGGGATAATTGTGACGCAAACCCCTATTCATTGAGCCGTTTTTTTAACAAACTACTGTCGTGATATTTTTTTTATGAAAAAATTTTATTGTTAATGAAAACTGGGACTTCCCAAATTCACCAATATCCTATTGATAGGAAAGTTGGGGCTGATGGCCATAGTGTTTCATTTCTTTTAGAGAAGTTCGTAGAAGTCAATTTTTCTTAAGATTTGCAATTGATTTCATTAGACAATAATTCGAATTCATTGTCAACGGCTTAAAGAGGTTTTTTCGAAGGGAAGGAAGGGAGATAAGGAACGTTGAAGGTTAATAATCTACTTTGATTTCCCAAGTATCGGTCCCTCCTGGACCATCCCCTGTTCCCGTGAGAGTAATTTGTGCGGTGTAGGTATGACCATCGATGGTGACTGGGACTTGTTGTCCATCGGGGTTAATCCCACTGTACAAATTTGAATAGGCGATCCAAAATGCCCCTTGAACAATCTGTTCAACCTGGAGTCTGCGGATTTGCTGTTCTCCCTTTTTCACTTCACCGACATTTAAACTGACGATGCTTAAGGTGAAGATCCCCATGACCATAATAATCCCCATGACCATTAAAAGAATGACTCCAGATTCATTTGTCTTCAGGATTTTGAACATTGATCGTTCTCCTTTACTTTTCCTAAACTCCCACAACGGGGGCAAATAGGGACTTCCTTTTTGATGTAGTCAAAATACACATAGGTGCATACGGGACATTGCTCTAGGAATTGTAATTCCTGGGATTCCTCTTGTCCCTTGTTGCTAATACAATTATAAAATATCCAAAACCCAATAACAAGGAGAAGGATTCCGCTCAGGTAGATCGCAATCGCCAGATGAAGATCAATGGTTATCATGAAGTTCTAGTTTCAATGGGACATAAGATGGGGCTGTCAGATCAATCCCTAGATCTATTTTGGGATTGGGGGAGGATTCCTTAGGCTTTAAATGAACTTCAAAAGTAGTTTTAGAAAGGGCCTTGGTCAGAGAGGTTCTTTTATCCCCTAAAGGGGGTTTAGCTGTTATTAATCTTTGGCTTATTTGGGTTGTGGGGTCTCGTACCAGGATAGGATTAATCGGGAATGCCGCGTCCCCTTTGGAGAGAGATTCATTGCTGGAGAAGTCCTCTCTTTCCAGATTCGGTAAAATAGAGCCTAAAAATAGGATTTGCGGTTCGGGAGAAATGGCCAGGGACTTAAAAGTAATGTTCACACATTGGAATATCAGTAAATGCCCAAATAAAGAAAGGAGAACAGCCCGTAACGGTTGTACATTTTTGGTCATCTTTTTCAGAAAAGATTAAGGGCAATTATTTCTTTTGATTGGTGGCAATATTGATTTTTTCAATCCCCAGGTGGCGACACAGATCCCAGACATCCACAATCCGTCCTACCGAAGCCCTGCGGTCAGCTTTGATGAGTAAAGGGCGTTGTTTAAATGAGGGATGACTCAATTCTTTTTTTAATTCCTTGATGGTGATG
>CAYJUK010000316.1:0-2055 GCA_964373335.1 uncultured Planctomycetales bacterium
AACCTCAATGATACCTTAGAAAAAGTTCAGTTGGAAAAGGAGTCTTTTTATCGTGTTAAGGAGCATCTGGAAAGGGATCTTCACAAGACTCAAGAGTTGAATCAACATTTGATCGAAAAGGAGAGAATGTTATATTATGAATTAACCAAGGCGCGGGTCCAGTCCATAGGATTGGAAAAGATCAGCTCTGATTTTAAGACTCAGATCGAGGAGATGATGAGCTCTATCCAGAAACTCAAATCGGAGAATAAAGGCCTCCTGGAGACCGGAACCCGTCGGGATGAAGAGGTTCAATATATAAAACAAAAAGCCGCTCTGTTAGAGGCCCGGGACAAAGTGGTGCAGCATGAATTGAAGCTCAAGGAGCAGCGGGTGGAGGATTTAGAAAAAATTTATTTTGACCTCAAATCGAAATTGGCGAAAGGGAATTCTCACCCTAAAAATGAGGAGGAAGGTTAAAGAGATATGACCGATATGCCCTCAGTAACTCGTAAGATCTTAGCGGAAGACATCATGACGGATGTCGTCAATATGGTCAGTGAAGAGACGTTGATTCATCAGGTGGCTCATCGGATGCTGCATGACCGTGTGAGCGGCTATCCGGTAATTAATAAAGAAAAAAAAATCGTAGGCATCGTTACGCTTTCCGATCTGCTTAACATTATTCATGATTGTAGCCAGCGGGAGGCTTCCCATTTTCAAGACTACTTGAACCAAAATAAAAACCTGCCGGTTGTTCATTTTATGTCCCCGGATGTCGTTGCGATATCTGCCAAAACCCCTTTAGCGGAAATTGTGCAGATTATGCTTAAGAAAAATATCCATACCTTCCCGGTGATGGAGGGGGATCAGGTTGTGGGGATTATCGGCCGTCATGATGTCCTCAACGCGGTCTTTGTTTACAGCTAACCCTATGTTAAGTCAAGTGGCCACTGATAAAATGACATCTGATTTAAAGAAGATCAATCGCGCGGCGATGTATTATGGTAATTCCGACCTCCGCCCGATGGATTTGCCGTACCCCCGCATCGGTGATCGGGAGATCCTCATGCGCGTGGAGGCCAGCGGGATCTGCGGGAGTGATGTGATGGAGTGGTACCGGAAAGATAAGATACCTTTAGTGCTGGGTCATGAAGTGGCCGGGACGATCGTTGAGGTAGGCGTTGAGGTTAAAGATTTTAAGATTGAAGACAGGATTGTCGCCACCCATCATGTCCCTTGTTTTCAATGTGAATATTGCCGGGATGGCCATCCCACGGTTTGTGAGACCCTGCGCCAGACTCATTTTGATCCGGGAGGATTTGCTCAATTCATTCGGATCCCGGAGATCAATGCGCGGCTGGGGACATTCCCCTTGCCCGACCACCTGAGTTTTGAAGAAGGGACATTTGTTGAGCCATTGGGCTGTGTGATCCGGGGACAAAGGCTGGCTGGAATGAAAAAGGGCAGGAGGGTGCTCGTGATCGGAAGCGGGATGGCAGGGTTGCTGCATATTCTACTGGCACGTTTGTCTTCCGCCGAATACATTATAGCCACGGATATCGATTCTTATCGGCTTAAGATGGCGCGAAAAATGGGGGCGGATGAAATAATTAATGCCGGGGATAATGTCCTTGAGAAGGTCAAGGAGTTTTCTCAAGGGAGGCTGCCGAATCTGGTTATTATCTGTTCCGGCGCCGAGACAGCCATTGAGCAGGGTTTGCGATCCGTGGACCGGGGAGGATTGGTCTTGATCTTTACCGCCACGGTAAAAGATGCCCATTGGCCGGTCCCTCTTAATGATCTTTTTTGGAGGACCGAGGTCTCCCTGTTGAGTTCTTATGCGGCTGCTCCGGAAGATTTGAAACAGGCATTGGCTTTGATTGCTGAGAAGAAGATTCCCGTTCAGCCGATGATCACGCATCGTCTGCCGTTAAGGGAAATCCAAAGAGGATTTGATCTCGTTACACATCCTCGAGATTCAATAAAGGTAATTATCGAGCCTCATAAATGAACAGATCGGATGAGGATCTTACGGGGAAACCCAGTGAAGCAATAACGGGTAGTGTCAAAAGA
>CAYJUK010000317.1:0-2052 GCA_964373335.1 uncultured Planctomycetales bacterium
TTGCCCAAAAGCTGCAAAATTTTGCGGCCAAACTTCAGGTTCAAGAAATTCTGCAACGCATCGACGCCCGCAAAGAACCGCGCCCTACGACCCGTGAGATCCTTAAAGAAATCCACACCCACCGTCATAGCAAGCATGCTTAAAGCAGTCATTGATACAAGTGTGTTTATAGCCGGTGCCATCTCTGCTAATGGGGCACCCAGGCGCATCATCCACGCCATGTCTGGGGGATTGTTTATCCCCATCGTTTCCCAAGAAACAATCGAAGAATGAGTTGAGGTAAGCCAACGTCCTAAATTCGCAAAATTTATCAATAAAACCGATGCTGCCAAACTGATTGAAATGCTCCACCGGCGGGCTCTCATCGTGCGGCCAGCCCTCATCACAAAACCAATAAGTGAAGACCCCGATGATGATATCTTCCTGGCAATCGCCCTAACGGCCAGAGTCGATTGCGTTGTATCTCTAGATGGCCATTTGCTTAAGCTTGAATCCTTCCGTAATATCCCTATCATTAAACCATCCGCATTTCTCAGAATGCTGTCGACAAATCCTTGATGTCGAATCAACCCGCGCACGCTTCGATAAACCATAGCAGCCACAAATCCCAAAAGCGCAAGCTCAATCGTCAAAGCGGCAACTGGATAAAACAAGCTAAGGACAAGCACCGTAACCCATCCCGCCAGGATCACCTGCCCGAGGGCGAGGAGCGGGGGCGGGTGGATATCCTGAGACTGAGATTGCTCTTTGACTGCGCCAGTTTTAGACTTTTTATTATCAGGTCTTACAATCTCCATCTGAGAAGATTCCTCTTCATACACCTCCCGAACTATACGAATGACTGCGGATTCGAGTTCTTGATCTTCTCCTGAAACTAACTCTATATATGGTCTTTTATCCTTCACAATATCTGTGCGACGGCTAGCATCATGATTTTCACTCAACGCAAGTCCTTCAATTTCCAACAATTCCACATTGGCGAGCCCACTCAATCTTTCTTGCAACGTTTTTAGCCTGTATTCGGTTATTTCCGGGATATAACAAACCATCTTAATCGAAAACTCTTTAATCAAATCATCCATACGTCTTAAAAGCTCGTCAACATATTGCCGCCAGGACGCATCGGTAGGAACAGCTTGCAGTGCGGTCAGGGTACCGAGGGCCGCGTATTGAACGCGTATCGAGGCGCCTTCTAGGTGATAATGACTCTTCCCTCTAAGCAGCGGCCAACCCTCTTTGGCCAATATCTCCTTTAGAAAAACCTCGGCATCTTCCACCTGACCTTTTTTAAGCCATTCAATAATCTTCAAATAATCTTCCCCCTGATGCCATCCCATGAGTTGATCCACATAGACCCGCCAAGGTTCACTGGCCGGGATAGAGGCAAGATACTCGATCGTTCTTAAATACTCCAACGGGTTGCCAATCGATTTCCCAAATTCGGCTAATTCCGTGAGGAGTTGCTCGGCCTTCTTAACGTCTCCATTGCGCAAAGCAGTGAGAATACCTTCGGCCCTGGCATGCGGTACCAACATTTGTAGAGAAACGATATATGTATATCTCGGGAGAAGAATCCGAGTGTAACCTGGGGTGGCTGGGACGGATAACTCTATCTTTCCTCTTCTAAAACTGATCAAATCATCCAAGACGGCTATTTTATTTTTCCCCAACCGACTAGCTACCGCCAACATCCGACGATGCGCCCACCAACGATCAAGGTCCAGTTCATTCAAGTCCTCTGCTTCTAAAATGGCACTTCGTAATTGTTCATTAGCCGCAATCCTTAAATCAACTAGAACATGATAATTCAAAAGATTTTCATAACGACTCTGTAATTCGGTGGGTTTCAATAGATCCAATCCTAGCAAGTAATCTTTAAACACCCTTTCCTGCTCATTCCACAACCCTTGAGAGATTTGGGCAAACAGATAATGCTTCCATAAATGATCAACCTTCAAAAAGATGGATTCCAGGTAAGGCCATTCAAGTTGATTGACAATGGTAAAGAGATTTGGTTCAATGCCCTCCTTAATCTTTCGAGATAAATACGCG
>CAYJUK010000318.1:0-2042 GCA_964373335.1 uncultured Planctomycetales bacterium
CGGTACGTGTCCCCTGAACGCTAATGTTTTAAACGTCGGTAATGTTGCAAATTATACCGGAGGACTTGCAGCATCGGCAATAACCGGAGCTACTGTCGGAGGGGTAGGCTCAGAGTTAAATGGCGGTTCTTTTGGTGAAGGGGCTTTATCAGGGGCAGCTTGGGCTTCCGCCGGATTTGTAGCAGGATACGGAATGAGTGCTGCTTATGTGAAATATGCGGCATATCGTGAAGCAATCAAAACAGATACGAATAAGCAGCTCACGACTACACGGCAAGGTGATCCTAACCTGAAAGACGGAATGATAAGAAGGGTGGTTGGGAAGGAGGAATACATACGAATTTTAGAAAAGGGAGAAAATGGTTATGTAATGTCAGACAATCCGGATGGAACATATTGGACCGCATCAAATGTTACAAGCCCAGGCGAAGCTCATGTAGCTCTTAACTTGACTGGGCCTCAAAGATTCGGCTTTGTTGATGTTCCATATGAGAATTTTGATTATGCGGTTAAATATACAGATGTTAGGGTTCAAAATATTCAGGGAGGGTTTGGCAAAGAAATTATAACAGAATATGGAGTGGGTATATCTGTAAGAGGGGGCAGGCTCATTAGATTTGACACCGTGGCTGAAACACGGTTTGGTCCCTAATAACATATGGGGTAAGATGATTATGGTAAATAAGTGTAATTGTTTGGCTCAAAATAAATATCTTGGGACTGAAGCAAAGGAATTTTATGCTTCACGACAATGGGATATATCACATCTGAAAAATATTCAGATTCTGAGATGTCCGGAATGTGGATGTTTATGGGAAACAACTTACCCGGATAGGAAAGAAGAGTTTATTATTCAAAAGAAGGTTGAGAACCCATCGAGTTTGAAAGGAAAAACAGTGTCTTTCTGGTTGGGTGAAGTTGGCTTGAATGTAACTTTTCTCAAGACAGAATTTTTAAGAATATTTGAGGATGATCAGCGGGCCATTATAAAAATACGAGATACATTGGAATTCAACGGTAAAAAAGTTAAATATTTTTTTATTAAAAAAAGGCATGACGGGTTTTTGTCAGACTTATTGACTATAGATAAGACATTAAGTGTTAATGTTGGATATCTAATTAATGAGGACAAAGACGTTGAATTATTGACACAGGATGATTTTAAATTTGAATGGATTGGATCAATCCGCCTAGGGAGAAATGAAGTTGAGTAATAAACCAACACTGTTATGGAAAATAGCCAGTCGGATTGCTGATCCTTATGTCGATGTTCAAGGACGGGCTCCGCAGTCTTCTCTTAGTCTGATTGGGGGAATCCGATTAAAAATTGCCATTAATTTATTAAAAAGGTTATCCCGGAAAAGCAAAGGGGATACTTCCTTGTTTTTACTTGGCAAGTGTTATCAGGCGTTGGGGAATTACGAGCAAGCTTTAATCCATTTTAAAAGAACATGGGAAACGTCGGCTTTTAGTCCCATTTTATTAAAAGAAATATGCACTGCTTGTTTGGATTTGGAGAAATATGAAGAAGGTTTACAGTATGCGTTAAAAGAAGTTAGCGAATTCCCGCGAAACGCCGAAGCAAAGGCTAATTTAGCTTATTTTCTGTATAAAAATAATAGAAATGATGAAGCAAAAAAAGTAGTGGCTGAGGCGTACGAAATGGATAAGGGCAATCAATATGTATCAAGGATATATAATGGCTTAACGAACAAAAACTCATAAGAAGAGAGAGATGTTTATCAAATATTAAGGAGTTTCTTGCTCGGTTTGTTCGTTATGAGAAAAAAACAATGACAAGGAGGCGATTAAATTGGAAATACAATTAGGTCCCACAATCAAAAGATTGAGAATCGCAAAAAATTTGACCCTGACAGAGCTTTCAACGAGAACGCGAGAACGGACCAGGTCACTGAGAGGGGACAGTTGAAGGTTGTTAAGTGCGTTAGTCAAGACTTGTGTTGACAGTTCGGGCGGCTAATCCACTAGCGTTCAGGGGACACGTACCGAATTAGGAATATGAAAGGCCACTAATATTCAAA
>CAYJUK010000319.1:0-2034 GCA_964373335.1 uncultured Planctomycetales bacterium
AGAAAGAACGGCGGATCCGTCAAGCAGTAGGGCGGAGAGGAATCCGGGGGCGTCCGCCAAAAAAATTGGCGGACCCACCAAAGTTTTAGTGGTGGGCAAAACCGTGCATCCTTAACACAAGGAACGGCAGGTTACCACGATGATCAAAAAAAACGAAAGAACATATAATTTATTGGTAGATGAATCCAAGCAGATTGGACTGCTTGGATTTTTTTTTGGCAAAAACCCGAAAGTGCCAGGCACCTTCGCCGTCCGGTGCCAGGCAGGAAGGGCGGAATAAGGCCATGGGAATGATCCATATGTTCCTATTGATGAAATCAATGCAAGGGCAGAGATCCAAGGATGTTCTTCTTCGTCATTGCGAGGAGGCCGTAAGGCCGACGAAGCAATCCACGACCTCTGAGATTGCCCCATCCGCCAAAACCCGGACGGATCCGTCCCTCGGCGGACAGGGGCTATCCCGATCCTATGGAATTAAATCTATAGATGAGATTGCTTCGGCCTTGCTTGGGTCGCTGCCTCGCAATGACTACAAGGTCATGCGCTCCGAAAGCAAATCGGGAGGAGGAAAGCCAAATGCCTAGAACGCCGAGGGTTCATTTGGAAGGCGTGATTTATTATGTCACCTTGGAAGGGCCGAATCAGGAAGAAATCTTCCGGGATTCCCAAGACCACCAAAAATATTTAGAGCTCCTGGCTCAGTACAAAGAGGAGTTTAAGTTCAAATTGTTTTCATATGCGCTTCTTCCGCACCGTTTGCATTTGCTGATTGAGGTGAACGACGAATTTCCTATCTCGCACGTTATGCAGAAAATCACGCCTCTCTATACGAAATATTACAACAGCCGCTATCAAAGGAAGGGGCCGCTTTTCCAAAAGCGGTTTCGCTCCGTCATCATTGAAAAGGAATCTTATCTTCCCCAGTTGACGTGGTTTGTTCATTTGGCGCCGGTTTCAGCCGGACTCGCTCAAAATCCAGCGGATTATCCTCATTCCAGCTATCGTGCATTCTTGACAACTCAGGTTTCCCGTGACTTTGAGACTGCCCCATCCGCCAAAACCCGGACGGATCCGTCCCTCGGCGGACAGGGGCTATCCCGATCCTATGGAAAAAAATCAATAGATGGGATTGCTTCGACTTCACCCGGTGCATCGGAGCGGTCTCTTAGTCTCAAGGGAGAAGTGGAAGAAGTGCTCCATATGCTGGACCATCAGGAACAGCAGGATGCCTATGAACGATACGTCCTTTCGGCCTGCAAGGAAGAACTTGAGCTATTGGGCCGCAGGCTTTCCCGTGGCGCATTCCTTGGATCTGATGAGTTCATTTCGCAAATCAAGGAACGGGCAAAGGATCAATCAAAGAAAAATCACGATGTTTTGGAAAATGCAAATGTAAGCGCAGGTTTTAAACCCGCCCCTACATTTCAGGTGAGTAGACGGTTGGTCACCTTGTCCGGACTTCCTGTTTTCGCGATTTCGCTAAGCGCCTTTTCTGTTTATTACAATTATCAAACGATGATCAATTCAAATGCTGTCATTCTGAGCGAAGCGAAAAATCTCGGAGATCCTTCTCCGCACAAAGAGCGGCGGATCCATCCTCTGGCGGAGGCTATGCCTCAGGATGACACTTCACGGCAGATCGCTACATCCAGACCGGATCTAAACGGCACGATTTGGGAGGTGGAACTCGTTTCCGAAGAGCCGGACGGAACCATCAAAGCCATTCACGACAAGATCAGATTTACCGGCAAATCATTTGAATCTTCTTACTTTACGTCGCAGGGTTTTTCAAGGTCCAATTACACGGTCACGCTCAACAATAACGGCGTTATCACTTGGGAGACGATTCAGAGAAACGACAGGGGCGAACTTGTGAGCTGGCGCGGCGATTGGCAGGGAAACAAGATGGAAGGGGTAATGAGTTATCGTCCTGTGGAGAGTCAGCCGCAGGATTTTTCGTTTATGAGCCAGCAATTCGGGGTGCAGAAATGATCCCATCACCTGCTTTAAAAGATTGCTTTTGTGACGACCGGC
>CAYJUK010000320.1:0-2028 GCA_964373335.1 uncultured Planctomycetales bacterium
TGAAATCTCCGGCGCAATTTAAAACTAATGACGTTTAAGAGGAAGGTTAAGATAAATAATGTCAGGCCGCAGGCAAAGATCGTTTTATATTCCAGGGTGCCGTGGGGAGTGTCTCCCAGGCTGATCTGCACGATAAAGGCGGTAATGGTTTCAACGGGCACCAGGGGATTTAACGTCAGCTTGGGCTGCTGGCCCGCGGCGATCGCGACGATCATGGTTTCGCCGATCGCCCGGGAGATCGCCAGGATGACCGCTGCCGTGATTCCCGATAAAGCGGCGGGAAAGACAATGCGAAAGGCCACCTGCAGTTTTTGTGAACCTAAGGCATAAGCGCCTTCTCTTAATCCATGAGGCACGGCATGCATGGCGTCTTCACTCAACGAGGAAACCAGAGGGATAATCATAATCCCCATGACAAATCCAGCGGAAAGGGCATTAAATCCCGCGCATTCTGGAATGATTTTTTGGATGAGAGGGGTGATGAACAAAAGGGCAAAATAACCATAAACAACCGTGGGTACGGCGGCCAAGATCTCCATAATGGGCTTAACGATATCCCGCAGCCTGGCAGAGGCATATTCGCTTAAGAACACAGCACTGGTAAGCCCCAGGGGGACTGCCACGCCGATGGCAATCAAGGTCGTCAAGAAGGTCCCGGAGAGAAGCGGTAAGATCCCAAAGTGTTTATTCGTAAAGAGGGGAGTCCATTGAGTATCGGTGAGGAATTCAAGGAGAGAGACCTCTTTAAAAAAACCTAAGGATTCAGACAAAAGGATAAAAATGATCCCGGCCGTGGTCAGGACCGACAAGAGGCTGCAACAGAAGAGCAGCCTCTCAATCAATCTTTCTTTGAATTTTAGGAATCTGTTTTTTTGATTCTGCATTATTAATCAAGGCATGCGTATGATTTCAGTGATCGAACTAACCTTTAATCCTTTCTTAGCAAAGACAGAACCCAGAGTCAGATTATTAAAACGATCTCCGGCGGCCTGATAAGCCTCTTCCGGCAAAGGGATATACCCCACTTCCTCAACCAGGCCGGAGGCGTTTTCAAGATAGAATCTTACAAAATCTTTAATCGAAGCTTTTTGAGCCGCTTTTTTGCTGACATAAATAAAAATGGGGCGGGCTAAGGGTTGATAGGTTCCGCTGATCACTGTTTCGCGGCTGGGCAAGATGGGCCCGCTGCCATTGCTGCTGTCTTTATCGTCAACAGGGATCAGTTTAAGCCGGTCTCGATTCTGTTCATAATAGGCAAACCCAAAATACCCGAGGGCGGATTGATCCGAAGAGATTCCTTCCACCAAGACATTATCATCTTCGCTGGCCGTGAAATCGCCGCGGCTGCTGCCGGCTTTTCCGTTTATAACCTCGGTGAAATAGTCAAAGGTTCCCGAATCTGTCCCAGGACCGAAGAGATGAATCTCTTTATTGGGAAATTCCGGGCGGATTTGATTCCAATGAGTGATCTGTCCCTGGGCGGCCGGTTCCCAGATTTTTTTCAATTCATCCACGGTTAAATAATCGACCCAGGTATTTTGGGGATTGACCATGACGGCCAACCCGTCAAAGGCGACGGGAAGTTCGATATATTCAATGCCATTTTCTTTACAGAGTTCGACCTCTTTTGCCTTGATGGGACGCGAGGCATCGCTGATGTCGGTTTCTCCCCGGCAGAAGCGTTTGAACCCGCCGCCGGTTCCGGAGATCCCTACCATCACCTTGACTCCGCCAGATCCCTTCTGGAACTCCTCAGCAACGGCCTCGGTAATCGGGAAGACAGTGCTGGAGCCATCGACCTTAATAATCTCGGAAGCGGTGAATGACAAGCGGGTCAGCAAGACCCCAAGGATGGTCAGGAGAAATAAAGATAATTTTTTCATTGCGGCCCTCTTCATGGGATTGATTATACTCAAAGATTTTTGTTCTGGCTTCATAATTTCTCATTTTTCATTTTTCAAGAATAACGTTCATTGGACGCGAGGGACACATCCTATATTGGGATGTGTCCCTTCCACGGACGCGAGG
>CAYJUK010000321.1:0-2004 GCA_964373335.1 uncultured Planctomycetales bacterium
GATCCCCTTGAATAAACTCCAATCCGGGATGACTCAAGAAGATGTCCTGCTTATTTTAGGGCAAAAGGTCACGATCGGGTATGAGTTCGACCTTAAGCGCCCCGGGGCGACCAGCATCTCTCTTGAGAATCCCCACCGGAAGGAAACATTCCATGGGAAAGAAAAATCCTATGAGACCGTTTATTATTTTACCCATATTCGTCATCCCGACGATCAGATCACGGATGATGAATGCACCCCATTGGTTTTTGAGGGAGGGAAGTTGATCGGCTGGGGATGGCCCTTTTGGGAGCAGTTGAAGAAGAAGTCTGTTTTATGACAAGGCTTACCCCTTCCTTAGAGCCGTTGATTTTTCCCTATCATGCCGAGCGTCCCGTCTCTTTGAAGAATCTTTTTGGGAATACGCGTCCTATCGAATTAGAGATTGGTTTTGGAAACGGAGATTATCTGCTGAAGAGGTCCCGGGAGTGTCCCGATCGTAATTTTATCGGAGTCGAACAGGCCTGGGAGAGGGTCTCCAAAACATTGAGCAAATGGACACGAGATCAGCATCAGTCGCCGCCATCGCAGCGCTTCGATAATATCCGTTTATTCTGGATGGACGCGCGTGTCGCCTTAGAAAGGTTCATTCCCCCTCGGTCATTAGCCTGTCTGTACAGTTTATTCCCAGAACCATGGCCCAAGAAAAGTCATTGGAAACACCGATTATTTTCTGGCGATTTTCTGAGGACCGTTAATAATCGGATAGCAAAAAACGGCGTGGTGAAGATTGTCACGGATCACCGGCCTTATTTCGATTGGATCTTAGCTCAGGTCCCTCAGGCGGGATTTCAGGTGGAATCGAAAAAGATCCCGGCCCAGTATCATACCCGTTATGAGCAGAAGTGGGTCCAGGAAGGACAAACGGAATTCTTTGAGCTGGATCTGCGCAAAGATCAACATTGGTCAGCGACTGTTCCTAAGGATGTGATCATGAAGGCCTTTTACCTTAATCATTTTTTCCCAGAGAAATATCAGATGTCAAATGTGATTGATGAAACCCCGGTTATTTTTAAAGATTATTTTTATGACCCTCACCGCCAGAAGGCGATGGTTCATTTGGTCGTGGCTGAGCAGAATTTAACCCAGCATTTTTGGGTGATGATCACGAAGACCCATCGGGGCTGGTGTATTCATCCCCTGGAAGGCCATACCTATCTGCCGACCAAGGGCATCGCGAAGGCCTTACGTTTAGTCTATAAAACAGCAAAAAATTGTGTATAATCGGGATCACTCAGTTTTTCATTAATAGATTGGACAGGAGTGAGATGACCACTCGGTGAGTTTTTCCCGAGAGGTTAGTGATGCTTATGCTTAATGAAAATTTAGCACAAAACAGCGGAGTTTTCATTAAATAAGCATTTTCTAAATACGGAATTTTGATTAATAAGGGGTATAGATAGAAAATGATGAAGAAGAAAAATTGGTTTTTCTGCCGCGCTATTGTTTTCCCGCTTATCTTTATGCTGATCGGGATGATTCCCTTAGCCGAGGCCGGGAAATCGAATAAACGTTATCACGTCTCGGCCAAGGCGGCGATCTTTTCAGACAGCACTCGAGTCAAACGATTGTATGGGAAAAATGTCCATCATAAGGTCCTGCCGGCCAGCACCACCAAGGTCATGACCGCCATTCTGGTCCTGGAAAAGTTATCTTTAAACTCTCATGTAACTGTACACAAAAGAGCCACCCTCGTTCAGCCCTCAAAGGTCCATTTGAGACCGGGAGAGAAATATAAAGTCGCGGATCTTTTGCATGCCCTTTTGCTGCAATCAGCCAATGACGCGGCCGTGGTTTTGGCGGAAGCGGTGGCAGGCTCGGAGCAGAATTTTGTTAAATTGATGAATCAGCGCGCCAGACAACTCGGGGCTCAGCATACTCAGTTTGCTAACGCGCACGGACTGGCTTCGTAAAGAGGGACTCAATACACCACCCCTTATGATATGTACCTTATTTTCCGCAAAG
>CAYJUK010000322.1:0-1972 GCA_964373335.1 uncultured Planctomycetales bacterium
AACCGGAAGCTGTCGATGATCAAGATGCTGATAATAGGAATTAAGGATTTTTTGATTTTGGATGTACATATCTTCAATAAATCCTATCGCGGAAACACCAAGTCCGATATATTCATCCGCTGGTTTGACCGTGTACCCCATAAAATTGCGGTATAAAACACCCTGCTGAGAGGCTCGTGCCAGTTCATCTTCGGATAGGGCAAAGTGATCCATCGCTATGGCCTGGTATCCTGCTTTAACGAATCTTTCTCTCGCCAGGAGAAAAAGATCGATCTTTTGATCTGGGCTGGGAAGCTGATCAACCATGATTTTTGTCTGATGTTTTTTGAGCCAAGGAAGATAGGCAAAGCTGTACAAGGCAATACGATCCGGATGAAGTTGAATTGTTTGGTCAATGGTTTGCTTAAAACCTTCTTGTGTCTGCAGGGGAAGCCCATAGATCAAATCAAAATTGAGAGAAGAAAATTTAAGCTCTCGAATCCACGAAGTCACTTGCTGAACGATTTCAAATGGTTGAATCCGGTTGACAGCAACTTGGACTATGGGATTAAAATCTTGAATCCCAAGGGAAATCCGGTTGAAACCCAGAGAACGCAGTCTTTCCAGCTTATTCTTTGTTAACCGTCTGGGATCAACTTCAACGGCAATCTCTCCACTCCAATCGATTTCGAAATGAGACTGCATTTCTTCTCTCAGGCGTGTCATTTGGTCTTCACTTAAAAAAGTGGGGGTTCCTCCTCCCCAGTGCAATTGTTTAACCGGGATCCTTTTGCCTAAGTATTCACACACCAAGTCCATTTCTTTAACCAGATAATCAATGTATTGGGTCGCATATTTTTCTCCCGGACGGCGAATGACGACATGGCAGGCGCAAAAGGAACACATCGTTTCACAAAAGGGAAGATGAATGTAAAGTGAAGTCGTTTTCTGGCTTTTTCCTAAATCGCTTAATTTCTGCTGTTAATTGGAGGATTGAATCTCTTCAGACCACTGGGGAGCCGTGGGGTAGCTGGTATACCGCGGGCCGGGGACATCGAATTTTTTGATAAGAGTTTTATCGAGGACAGGCAGCATAAAAAAATTTGGTTGAGTATATGATTAAGGTTAATGAAAGGATTTCTAACGGCTGACTTGAGATTTGAGAAAAACTCGATTCATCCGAGCGATGTGTTTAACGCTGATATTCTTAGGACAAACAGCCTCACATTCATATTCATTAGAACAATTACCAAACCCTTCTTGATCCATCTGTCGGACCATATCCATGACTCTTTGTTTCGTTTCTATCTCTCCCTGGGGTAAGGCATCCAAATGGCTTACCTTAGCTGCGGTAAAAAGCATGGCTGAGGCATTAGGACAGGCAGCGACACAAGCCCCGCACCCGATACAAGCGGCGGCATCCATGGCCCAATCCGCATCTTGTTTCGGGACCGGAAGACTATGAGCCTCCGGAGCCGAACCGGTCTTAATGGAAATAAACCCTCCAGCCTGAATGATGCGGTCAAAGGCCGAGCGATTCACCACCAGATCTTTAACGATTGGGAATCCCTGGGCTCGCAGGGGTTCAATCACCAGGGTGTCATTGTCTTTAAAATGCCGCATATGCAATTGACAAAGGGTGGTGTCCCGCAGAGGGCCATGGGGTTGGCCGTTGACCACAGCGCCGCACATCCCACAGATTCCTTCCCGGCAATCGTGATCAAAGGCAATTGGATCCTTTCCTTCTTTCAGTAATTTTTCATTCACTGCATCAAGCATCTCCAGAAAGGACATATCTCGATCGATATTCTTAGCCGGGTATATCTCAAAATGTCCTTTAGCATTTGGTCCAGCCTGCCGCCAGATTTTGAGCATTAAATTAATTTCTTCAGCCATAAAATATTTTTCCTTTAGGTCAGAGATTCAATCAACAGATTTTATCATGTAAGTCCAAATTAGCGCGCACCAATGGCAAGCCAATGAAGTGAATCCG
>CAYJUK010000323.1:0-1968 GCA_964373335.1 uncultured Planctomycetales bacterium
AACTGGAAAACATCGCTCATTCAAGGGGGTAAGGATCACTTGACCGTTCCCTTTTTTTCAGCATACGGAATCTATTTATCTGATAGAAATAAAAAAGGCAACTCGGGGGGTGAGTTGCCTTTATGACGCCGTACGTTGTCTGTTTTCTCGAGATCTTTAATCTATTTTTTGTTTAATTTGGCTCTGAGCTAACCCGAACCAAAAACGATTTCATCAAAATCATTAAAGAAATTTTATATACTAGCCTATCCTGTGAAGAAACTCCGTTTATAAACTCCGTTTATTAAATGAGCAATAATTATGCCAAACTAACGATCATTTAAATTCAACATATTAAAATGTATGTAACTCCTTTAAAATAAATAATATTTTCAATCCCCTAAACTTCATTAAAAAGAGTAAATATTTTTATAAAGTTGTCAAAATTCAACAAATCGTATAACTTTTTTAGCAAGTAGCTGACTATGATAGTCCTAGACAGTCTCATCTGACGATAGACTGACTTATTCTTAAAGGCCGATATCTTGATAGGGATTAGTAACCGAGGCGGGGCTTTTATTAAGGGTAGTTATAAAAATGAGGTCGTTTTGAAACCTTTATGATTAGGCTACGGATAATGTTTTAGGGATCGTAATAAACAAATTTTTCCCCGGCATAGTTCCGGATAGTATATTTGCCATCTTCATGGGCGACCATATAGTTGGGGTTAATTGGAATCTTTCCGCCGCCGCCTGGGGCATCAATCACAAAGGTTGGAACGGCATAACCGGTAGTATGTCCGCGCAATTTTTCCATAATCTCAATCCCCACTGAGACCGGTGTCCGAAAATGCTTGGAACCGATGATCGGGTCGCATTGATAAATGTAATAAGGCCTGACCCGTATCTTCAAAAGTTCATGCATTAATTTTTTCATTGTTGTGGGACTGTCATTGATGTTCTTAAGAAGAACGGTTTGGCTGCCCATGGGCATTCCATGATCCGCAATGAGATCACAAGCATACTTCACCCGCGGAGTAATCTCCCGGGGATGATTAAAATGAATACTGACCCAAATCGGATTGTATCTTTTGAGCATAGCCACCAGCTCCGGCGTTATTCGCTGGGGCAAGGTAACGGGGATACGCGATCCGATCCGAACGAATTCCACGTGCGGGATTGATTTCAGGCTCTTGATAATGTATTCCAAAACATTATCTGCCAGGGTTAACGGATCCCCGCCGGAGATAAGAACATCCCTGACCTTTTTATTGGAACGAATATATTCAAAGGCTGCTTCAAAAGTAGACCGGCTCAAGGTACGATGGCCGTCCCCCACCATCCGGGAACGCGTGCAATAACGACAATACATGGCACACATCTCATTGACCAAAAATAAAACTCGGTCAGGATAACGATGGACCAATCCGTGCACCGGAGAATTTTTATCCTCTCCGCAAGGATCCCGCATTTCTTCCGGAGATGTCTCTAATTCATAACTCAGAGGGACAGACTGCAATCGGATAGGGCATTTGGGATTATCGGGATCAATGAGACTGGCAAAATAGGGCGGGATGGACATCGTCAGCTTGTCACCCGCTCCTTCAATACCCTTTTCCTCCTCGGGAGTCAACCGGACAATCTGAGCTAGAATCTCTTTGGTTTTAATGCGATTGCGCAATTGCCATCGCCAATCTTCCCAATCCGCTGTTGTCGCGTCATTAAAAAGCTTAAGAACCCGGTTCTCATCTGAGGTTAATCTGATGCGGGGATGAACAGGAAGGGTCTTGAGAGAAAACTCTTTCGTTTCGAGAATGGCTATGCCTGCATTCATCTTTTCATGACCTTTCTACTGATGAGCATGTTTTGTTTTCAAAAATAAACGGACCATCATTTAAACCATACCGTTTAAGCCCAAAGTAAATGACCTTGTTGATGACCTCCTCATAACTTGAGCCAATCACCTTCGGAAAGAAATTAAAGACATCTT
>CAYJUK010000324.1:0-1938 GCA_964373335.1 uncultured Planctomycetales bacterium
TAGCGAATTCCGGGGACACATAACTGGACCCAAATTAAAATAGGATGAGATAAATATTTTTAACAAAGCACTGTCAAGATTTTCATAGAAATCGGGAGAGAATATTAGAAAAAATTGTTGAACCCTTGAATTGTTCGACAATTCAAGGGTTGAGCGCTTAAAATCCTCTTCCCTATTCCTGCCTACCGGCAGGCAGGCCTCTTCATGAGAGGTTGGGTCACATGGCTTCGTCATTCCCGCGAAAGCGGGCCCCGTAAAAGCGAATGCTTTATACGGGGCGGGAATCCACGACGATAATTTTTGGATCCCCGATTTAAGCATTCGGGGATGACAAAAAATTTTCGTCGATCTCAAATACATTTGACCCAGTCTGTGAGAGGGAGGGAAGTGTTATTACTAAAACTCTATAAAAACAAAAAGATAAAGAGATCAAAAGTAAAAATTTTTAACAATACGATCAATTAAGAAAGGGGAGACTCATGAATGTCAAAAGATATGTTTTAGCTTCACTGGCGGTTTTTGCATTTATTTTTATTTTCGAGTGGATTTTTCACGGCAATTTTTTGCATGACTTTTATGCCCAGAGCCCAACCCTTTGGCGAGCCAAAGAAGATTGTGTCATGCCAGCCATGTTCTTAGGGCAACTGCTGTTTCCATTTATCTTCACGTTTATCTTTCTTAAAGGTTACGAAAACAAAGGTATAGGCGAAGGGACCCGTTATGGTACACTGATCTGGCTGTTGTTTATCCCAAACAATCTCATCTTTTATGCGGTTATGCCACTCTCTTTTACGCTAGTTTTCCTGTGGATCTTGGGAAGCTTTATCGAAATGCTGATCGCTGGAGGGATTGTGGCGACCATTTACCGGCCTTTGAAGGCCTGAGTTAATGACCCCGGGAACACGTGTTCCCGGAGAGATATGTTGCAGTCTAGAGGATTGATGATTTTTATGGAGAAAATCGTGATTATCGATGGAATCCGCACCCCGTTTTGTAAGATGGGGACTGTCTTTAATGACCTGGGCGCTCAGGAGCTGGGACGCATCGTCGCCCGGGAGTTGATTGAGCGGACTGGGATTGATCCCCGCGTCATTGATGAGGTTATCTTTGGTTGTGTCGGCCAGCCGCCGGATACCGCTAATATCGCCCGCGTGATTGCCCTTTACGCGGGAATCCCTAAAGAGGTGCCCGCTTACACTGTTCATCGCAATTGCGCCTCTGGCATCGAAGCTGTGGATCAAGCGATCCTCAAGATCAAGGCGGGTGTCGGGTCGTGTTACCTCGTGGGTGGAACAGAGTCCATGTCCAATATCCCGTTTTATTACACAAAGAAATTACAGGAGATTTTTACCGCCCTCAGTCGGGTGAAGACACTGGGGATGAGGCTTAAGACCTTTATGAAACTGCCCATTAAGGAATTGTTGTCTCCCAAGATTGGTTTACAGATGGGGTTAACGGATCCGGTCTGCGGCTTGATCATGGGGCTGACGGCGGAGAATTTGGTTAAAGAGTTTGGGATTACCCGGGATGAACAAGATCAATTGGCTTTAAGAAGTCATCAAAAGGCTATCGCTGCCCGCAAGATCCTGCGCGAAGAGATCGTTGCCGTCATCCCGGCCCCGAGATACAAAGGCGCGGTTGAAGACGATAATGGCCCGCGTGAGGAGCAGAGTTTTCAGGGCCTGCAAAAACTCAAACCTTATTTTGACCGGTATTCGGGAACAGTCACCGTCGGCAACTCAAGTCAGATCACCGATGGAGCTTGTGCCCTTTTGGTTACGACCGAAACCCGGTCCAAAGAGCTGGGTTTTCAGCCGCTGGGTTATGTTAGAGAGACTGGCTTTACCGGTGTGGATCCGCATCGCATGGGGATTGGTCCGGCGCATGCCATCCCGAAAGTGTTGAAGAAGGCCGGCCTGAAGATGAAAGATATCCAGG
>CAYJUK010000325.1:0-1925 GCA_964373335.1 uncultured Planctomycetales bacterium
TCAAACGTACTGTTAGCCTAGGTGTTATTTTTGGTTTGTTTGGTTTTTTCGGCACGATTTTTTATTTGGTGTGGTTTCTTCACTCATCAGGACCAGGTGCATTGGTATTTCCAATATGGTTAGTAGTTGACCCCTTCGGTAGGTCGGTTCTTTTCGCAGGTTTTTCCGGCCTCATTTATTCAGGATTAAGTTCAGACCTTCTTAAATTTAAAAAGCAATCTTATAGGACAATGGTTATAGCCCTCGGTTTTCTTATGTTACTCAACGCGGCTTTTCTGGCGAGCGTGTGGGTGTGAGCTCACGAAGGAAACTTGAAATTTGGAGACTTGTTTTTCTTCCCACTAATAGTTGTAGGTTTCTATGCTGGCTGGCAATCTTTTTATTTAAGCCTTCCTAAAAACCGTAGACATTTTGAAATAATTTTCCCTGAAAATCCTCATTGAAGAGTTACTTGTAATACAATAGATTACATGTTATACTTGTGTTGAATTTGGAGGAAAAAGCGATGTCCCATTCTCTTTCATTGCGTTTACCTGAGGAGTTAATCAGCGATCTAGAGCGTGTAGCGGAGACGACACAGCGTACTAAAACTTACTTGATCCGCAGAGCTCTTGAAACCTATCTTAAGGAGTACGCAGATTATCAGGTCGCTTTAGACCGGCTTCGAGACAAGGATGATGCAATCCTGACCCGCGCGGAATTAAAGAAAAAACTTGGCTTCTAGTATCTTCTATAAAGCTTCGATTGCCAAAGACCTCAAAAAGATTGACAAGACACAAACGCGTCAATTACTCTCTAAACTGGAAAGTGCGTTGGGTGCCAACCCTAATGCTGGCGAGCCCCTTAAGGGTGAATTCCAAGGGCTTTTCAAATACCGAGTTGGTGATTATCGGATCATTTATTCTAAGATTGCAGAAGGCGTTCTTATCCTTCGGGTTGCCCATCGAAGAGAAGTTTATCGGTAGTTAGAACCGTCCGTTGACAAATAAAATCAGAGGCAATAGAATCGCGAAATCCAAGATGGGTTTATCGCTTGGAGAGGTGGCAGAGTGGACGCTTGCGGCGGTCTCGAACCCCGCACCAATAAGGACTGCTGCGTAAGACAATACTGTGGAGGAGTGGCAGAGTGGACGAATGCGGCAGTCTCGAAAACTGTTGGGGTCGTAAGGCCCCCGTAGGTTCGAATCCTACCTCCTCCGCCATAATTTTTTATTACTAAATTTAATGTAATTATGACTGCGCCTTCGGCGTTGATCATGAAGGATTCGAAGTGAGCACCGTAAACGCGACCTTTGGGAGCGTTTTGTTACGGCGCGAGTGGCCGACCCGGAGCGTAGCGGAGGGCGCCGAATCCTACCTCCTCCGCCATTGTCCTCAATAAATTTTATTGAAGACAATGACAGCACTGATTACCTAATAGATAAATGTTAGTCCATTAATGTAAATCAGCGCCGAATTTATTTTTTCGTTTGATTTTCCTTAAGAAAACCCTTAAGGTAGGTTTATCCATTTAGATTGGAATGTATGTCATATCTCGTTTTCGCGCGCAAATTTAGACCTCAGACATTTGACGAAGTGATCGGCCAAGAGCCGATCACGACGACCCTCAAAAATGCCATTTCCAAAAACCGGATTGCCCAAAGTTTTCTGTTTACCGGCTCGCGCGGCGTTGGAAAGACTTCAACCGCACGGATTTTCGCAAAGGCGCTGAACTGCGAGCAAGGCCCTGCCACCAACCCCTGCAATAAGTGTTCGATTTGCCAGGAAATTACCCAGTGCACGAGCCTTGATGTGCTGGAAATTGACGGCGCTTCCAACCGGGGCGTGGATGAAATCCGGAATTTGCGCGACAACGTTAAATTCAAGCCGGCCCGTACCCGGTTTAAAATTTATATCATCGACGAAGTTCATATGCTGACAGGGGA
>CAYJUK010000326.1:0-1923 GCA_964373335.1 uncultured Planctomycetales bacterium
CTCACTCTCTTCCCCGTTCCCCGGTCCGCTAATAGCATAGAGTCTGCCAAATGAGTACTATAAATATATAATTTGATTTAAAAGGAAAATATGTAGATACATTGTCTCAAACCTAATCTGTTGACTTTTGTCGTATTTATGCGACAATCCTATGCAAATCCAAGAGCGGATCATCCAGGTTTACCAGACTTCAGATGGGAAATCCCATTTTGAGCAGTGGATCCACGGCTTAAGGGATAAAAAGGCAAGGGCGATCATCCTCCAGAGAATTGACCGCATCCGCCTGGGGAATTTTGGGGACTGCCGTAACGTTGGGTCAGGTGTCTATGAGCTGAGGATTTCATGGGGTCCGGGGTTCCGGGTTTATTACGGGCTTGAGGGTTGCCATATCGTTCTTCTCTTATGCGGCGGCGATAAAGGTTCCCAAAAGCGAGACATCGCAAAAGCATATCGATTGTGGAAGGAGTCTCAAAGGAATGCCACGTAAAAATTATGATGATTTTCTAAGGAAAGAACTGCAGGATACGAAAATCGCTGCGGAATATCTCAATGCCGCCTTTGAAAGCGGTTCATTAGAGGAATTTCTGGTGGCGCTCAGGAATGTTGCGCAAGCCCATGGCGGTTTGGGAGAACTCTCCACCCAGACCAAACTGAATCGCCAGAGCTTGTATAAAATGCTCTCCGAAGATGGAAACCCGACTCTCGGGAGTCTTCTTCCTCTTCTTAAAGCCATGGGGATCAGTTTGACGTTTTCTCCCTCACAAAAAAAAGCAGCCTGAACAAACGGACCACAAGCGCTCGGCCGGCTGGCCGCCCTCATCAACCAAGCCATCGCCGCCATGCGCACCGAAACCGCTGCTTAAATTCATGGATTTCTCATTTCTTCGATAGAATCTTGCACTTTGACAAATTGTACAAAATTATGTACAATCCTTTCGGGAGTCCAAAAAGGGGGATTCAAGGCATGGAGACGATGGGCCCTATCTCGGAGGTTCGAGCAAAACTGCGTCATGTCGTCAATACCGTCGGCAGGATGCGGAAGCGGGATGTCATTACCCGCCAGGGAAAACCGGTAGCTGTCATCATTTCCCCGGAGGAGCTTGAAGGCCTTGAGATGATGGCGGATTCCGACCTTCTCAAATCACTGCTTCGGGCTGAAGCGGAAAAAAAACTTTGGCAGGAAAAAGAAAAGGGTTGGCAGCGGTTTCACGAATGGGAAAAGGGACGGACGGACTATGTTGACCATCAGAGCAATCTCCGCATGATTGGTGACAAAGTCGATTTTTTTCGGCAGCGTCATCCTCAGTATTCGAAAAAAACGGATGTCTCAGGCATCCGGACGATGCATAAACGACTTTCCAAAATATCCAAGCTTTTATGACCCTTTTACAGAAAGATCTTGTTACGCTGGCGCGTTTTCTGGAGGCGCGGAAGATTCCCTACATGGTCATTGGAGGAATTGCGAACATTTTTTGGGGGATACCCCGCACGACCCTCGATATCGATATTACCATCCAGGTCAAAGAAAAGGACATCGTCGCGTTGATCCGTGATTTGAAGAAAGAAAAATATGTCATTCGCATGAAAGATCCGCTCGAGTTTATTCAAAAAAATAGGGTGTTGCCTGTGAAAACGCCCAAGGGGACGCCTGTTGACCTTATCTTCGCCGCCCTTCCTTATGAGATGAGGGCCATTCGGAGGGCAAAGACGGAACGGATCGGCAGAAAAAAGGTGCGAATATGCAGCCCGGAGGATTTAATCCTTCATAAAATTATTTCAGATCGTCCGCAGGATCAAGAAGATATACGGGGGGTCATCCGCCGATGGGGTGGGAAATTAGACCGCGGTTATCTCGATCCCTTGATCAAAGGGTTGGCGAAGGAATTGGCGAAACCAAATATGTTGTCGTTTTATCAGGACTGC
>CAYJUK010000327.1:0-1200 GCA_964373335.1 uncultured Planctomycetales bacterium
CATCTTTGCCCCCTATTGCTCTTATGGTTTTCTTCAGTTAAAAAATAATCAAATGGTTGGGGATATTATAAAGGTTTAAGATTTATATGGATAAACTTTGGGCACCTTGGCGAGCAAAATACGTTGCGATCATTGGGAAACCTAATGGTTGTATTTTCTGTCAGATTCAACGAGAAAAAAAAGACAAAAAAAATTTTCTATTTCTTAGAAAAAGGCATTCTTATTCTGTCCTTAATATATATCCTTATAATAATGGTCATGTCCTTGTGGTGCCCTACCGTCATGTCAGAGATTTATCTCAATTACAGAAAGATGAAAGAGAGGATATATTGGATTTATTGGAAGAAACAAAAAAGCTGTTGGACAGAACCTTAAAGCCACAAGGATATAATATTGGGATAAATTTGGGAAGGGTCGCTGGCGCAGGTTTTCCTGGTCATCTGCATATTCATATAGTCCCTCGTTGGAAGGGGGATGTAAATTTTATGCCAGTTATTGGAGATGTTAGGATTTTATCGTTTTCATTAAAGACTTTATTTGATAGATTAATTTATCAGCAAAAAAGAAGATGACTTTGAAGGGTACTCCTGGATTTCTGATTTTATGCGAACTCGTCAGGATATTGAGAAATTAGAAGAGAAGTTTTTAGCTCCTTATGCCATGAGGTCAAAGGACTCAGATGGGAGAGAACATGTTGAATCTCAACATGAATTTCGTACATGTTATCAACGGGATCGCGACCGTATAGTTCACTCGGAGGCCTTTCGAAAGCTCGAATATAAAACACAAGTTTTTGTGATCCTTGAGGGAGACTATTATCGCACAAGATTGACTCATACTTTGGAGGTGGCTCAAATCGGTCGGACTATTGGAAGAAACCTCTGCTTGAATGAAGATTTGATTGAGGCCATTGCTTTAGCCCATGATTTAGGGCATCCTCCTTTCGGCCATGCAGGAGAGCAAGAACTTAATGAGATTATGAGAGAGGCTAATCAAGGAGAATTTAATCATAACAAACGGAGTTTTGAGATTGTAACCAAATTGGAAAAAAGGTATCCTCATTTTGATGGATTAAATCTGACCAGGGAAGTATTAATTGGTATTTTAAAGCATAAAACAGATTATGATTCCCCTTCTATAGAAGGAAGGTATGTAGAGGAAGGTCCAACCTTAGAAGCTCGGGTAGTTGATTTTGCAGAC
>CAYJUK010000327.1:1210-1909 GCA_964373335.1 uncultured Planctomycetales bacterium
CAGACTCATTGGCCTATCTGAATCATGATATTGATGATGGGTTAACCTCTGGTTGCATTATAGAGGATGATTTGATGGAAAGTCCGTTATGGCAAAGGGCATTGAAGAAGGTTAAGCAACAATTAAAGGATGATAATCATCAGATGTTAAAGTATCAAATTGTTAAAGAGTTGATTGATTCACAGATTAAAGATCTGCTTTCATTCACGGATCAGAATTTGGAAAAACTAAAATTCAGTCAAGTCGACCAAGTGAAGTCTTATAAAGAAACCATCATTGATTACAATCCCATAATGAAAGAAGAGCGACATTTTTTGCAAAAGTTGTTAAATGAAAAATTATATCATCATTACCGGGTTGTGCGTATGACATCAAAAGCCAGAAGAATTCTTCGGGATCTTTTTAGGGTTTATATTAATGAACCCATGCAATTGCCTTATTCAGCCTATCAGCGGAATAAGAATTATACAGATAAAGAAAAATATGACATCATATGTAATTATATAGCAGGAATGACAGATCGCTTCTCAATGGAAGAGCATAAGAAATTTTTTGATCCTTATCAAAAAGTATGACAAATACTAATTATTCATTGGATAGGAAAATTCGTTATCGGCAGATCCTTTCTGCCGTTCATATGGTTTATCGGTTGGTCAATTCTACATACAATGTTCAAGAGCTTTCTTTGCGGTTAACCAG
>CAYJUK010000328.1:0-1901 GCA_964373335.1 uncultured Planctomycetales bacterium
AAAATGAGTGCTAGGTCCCGATAAATTTAATGAAATTAAATTGATACGGGATCCCTGATGGCAACGCCATCGGGATTTTCACTTGCTACTTACCTTTCCCCAAATATCAGGATGGTTAATCTGATATTGGGATTCAATATTGTGTTGTCAAATTTCTTTCCGTTCAGTCCGCTTCCGACCCCACTTCGCTCCAGCCTTCGTTAAAACTACGGCTGGCAAGAAAGCTACGCGGGGCAAAGAAAAATATCCACGAAAATATTTGTAAAAATACTTTCGCGGATATTCAAAATATTAATATATTTTAAATGTTTGTTATGATTTAAGTTTTAAGAATATATCGTACAGTCATTCTAGTCTAAATAAAATCCTTGTCAATAGCCTGGAGCCAGCTGATGAAAAAACTTTTAAATTATTCTTCAATTTGACCAGCCTCATCCTTAACTTCTGCGTTTATTCCCCATTGTTCATGGGTAAGATTTTGAAAGGCTTGGCCAACTTGATTTGGCTGGAAATTATCATCGAATAGTCCAGCATGCTCTCCTTCCTTTCCTCGCCAATGAGATTTATCTTGGAAACCCCAGAGATAAATACCATTAACCCGAGGCGTGCCATAGAATATGGTCATGGCTTTTCTCATATAATCAGCTCTAGCTTTTTCGATTTGTTCGCTATTAATTCCAGCTAGTTTCTGGGGAAAATACATTTTTCTTATAACTTCATCACTAACATCAAATTCGGTTATTTTGATAGGTAACCCCAGTTTTGATAGATCATCCAAGTTTTGTTTCATCTGACTTACAGACGCAAAATCGTACTCGGTAATATGACCTTGGACACCAATACCATCAATGGGTGCTCCGGCCTCTATAAGTTTCTGTAAAAAACGTACGTAGTTTCCGGTTTGTCCCCCGCTCAAAATACTATATTCATTAACGTATAGTTTAGTATCGGGCGCTATCGCTTTTGCTTGTTTGAATAAATCAACAAAAAAGTTTAAATCTTCTTCTGGATTAAAGACTACCTCATTTTGATCAACTCCGTTTTTATCTAAACGAGGTTCTCTTTGCAATGGTTCATTTAACAAATCCCACTCTTTTATCTGTGGGTACCTCCTTAATATATCCAGACGCCTCTCTATTATTTCCCTTTTAATCTCTTCTTTCGATTTACCTTTAAGATTCTCAGGCAAATGTTCGACTCTATTCCAAAAAATATTATGTCCTCTAAAATTTTCAAAAAGCTCCGGTCGAGATTTTAAAAATTCCATAACTCTATCGGTCCTTGAATAATCCATTTTACCACCAGTCTTCTCCATTGCTTCCCATTTAAAAGTATTTTCAGCAACTGCACTATTAAAATTATTTTCGAGAGCAGCTACATAATTTTCTTTATATTTGTCATTAAAATTTTTGAGGTAGGCATCAATTTCCTGCTCTCTTTCCGGATATCTTCGTATTAGGTCTTCTCTATCGATTAAAAGCATATCAAAATCGACAGCTGTACCAATTGGAAAATTAAGGTCTTTCCTTTCCCTTTTTATTCCCCTTTCGGCTTGATCAAGATATGCCTGCTCAGAAGCGGTAGTTTCTGGTTCAGGAGCTACTCCCAAAGATTCTCTCATTTTCCTGGCCCTTTGATATTCGTAATTTCGTTGGTCTATTTTTTCAATATCTTGATCTTCAAAGTGAAATGGTTTTTCTTGTTCAGCTGATTCGATTGACTGTCGAGGATTTCCACCAGATTTCTCTGGTTCACTTTGTAATATTTCAGGTGGAGCAATTTGGGTTATCCGATTTTTTCTCGGTTTAATTTCATTCCGTGATTTTTCTGGTTGCGATGACAGTGGTTCTGGCATAAAATTTAATCCACATTAAACGGACTATTATTATATTCCCAATTTT
>CAYJUK010000329.1:0-1893 GCA_964373335.1 uncultured Planctomycetales bacterium
TGAAGGATATTTAAACCTATGTACGGATCTTCAGCATTAGGATTATAGATAGGCAAAATTAATCTAAGAACTTCTTGAGTATAACCGGCACCGCCGAGATCTCCTGAGATTTTCATTAAAACTCCCGGCTGATCCCTGGCAACTTTAAGAACATGGTCGTAAAGCTTTAAAGCATCGTCTTTCCTTTTATCAATAAGATATTCTCTTGCAAGCCAAAGTTGTGGACGCCAAGCATTATCAAGCTGACTTAATTTTAAAAGCTCTTCAATCAACGCTGACCTTCCCTTATCTTCATTAATAATTGCTGTCCAAAATTGCAAAACATCATGTTGATTAGGATCGATATGGATTGCTTTCTTTAATAATTCCATTATGGGTTTTTTGTCCGCTTCAAGATCAAATGTTTTTGCCATATAGGTCAAAATGTAAGCATCATCACCGTATTTGTTCAAATACTCAACAAACAAATTTCTAGCTTCATCAAACTGCTTATTGTGCATTAAAACAACACCATAGGTCGTATAACCTCTTTTTATATCCGTATCAATTTCTTTTTGTCTTTTTCCTGCATTAAGGGCCTCTTCATAAAAACCATCTTTTAAAGCAAAAAAGATTTGGGTATAAAGTTGATCTGGATCATTCCAAGCATTCCTAAATGACTCAGGAAGCACTTTCTGACGATATTCTTCTTTTGGAATAAAAAAGGGCTTGCCATCTTTATCGTATAAAGAAATCATATTAGGATCTTTCCTAATATCTTCTTCTGATCGTTCGTTATTCATTTACTTTCTTTTAAAGACAACCTGAGTCTTAAATTAATAATACTATCCTGTTGTATATTTTGAAGATTAATAAATTCTTCAACAGGCTCAACCTTGTCATTGTTGCTATTTCTAAGAGCTAAGATAAATTCATCAAAAGAATCCCATTTCTTCTCTTCATTAGATAACAAAAAACTCCAGTTTTCTTTTCTGCCTTCAATCATTTTATTTATTTCTAGTTCTGACAAAATATGAATTGACACAGAACCAACCTGATCCCAATTTCTATATTTGCTGCCCCATAAATCTGCTGACATAGAAGCCGATTTCGCATCTTCATAATCTTCATTTTTAAACAAAACTTTGCCCGATTCATCTGTAAAAAATGGCCCGATTAATAATGATCCTCTTTTTAAAACAATGGCTATATGAGGAATTTCGAGATTTATGTTTTCTTGATCTACAATTTGGACATTAATCAATTGCGGAAAATAATAAAATCTCGGATTTTCGACATCTTCAGGAGCAGTCAAAAGCACTGAATTCTGACATTTAGGACAATTAGTCGTATTGCCTATTTTTGAAGAAGGATATCCGATATTATGTCCGCAATTTTTGCATATAATTGAATGTGCCATTATCATAATCCAATTTCTATGGGTTAAGCTTCTGAACGCTAATAGCCTGCATTTGCTGGCGTGTTATTAACTCCGTGCCTGTTCCTCCTGAGACATTTCCGCCGTAAATATTAACTACCTCTTTGGTCATAACAGTTACCCTATACGTAGGAGCATTTGGTAGCTGATAGGCTTGTTGTGCCTGACTTGCAGAATTTACGGGAAGATCATTAGTATAAAACACATTCTTAGGTGTAACACCATCCGCTTTAACATTGGGAACAATACCATTATTATTCATGATGGCGTCAGCCTCAGCATCTCCAACATATCGAGTGGCGTACCGTGTTCTTTCATAATGTGCGAAAGTACGCTCTTTGTTTGATAATGCCTGTAATTCACTGGCTTTTTCACCTTGGCCAACATTTAAGGCATTACTTTTGTTATTCGGTTGATTCCCAAGGGATTCATTAACTCCAGCATTTTTTTGAGTTTGGTTAATATTATTCGGATTA
>CAYJUK010000330.1:0-1883 GCA_964373335.1 uncultured Planctomycetales bacterium
TCGCGTTTGACATTCAACAAAGAAAAACTCATCCCGGCGATTATCCAGGATTATAAATCCAAAGAAGTCCTCATGCTCGGGTATATGAACCTTGAGTCTATTAACAGAACGATAAGGACTGGGAAAACCTGCTTTTGGTCCCGCTCGCGTAAAGAATATTGGGTGAAGGGTAAGACCTCGGGGCATTTTCAATTCGTTAAAGAGATCAATTATGACTGTGATTGTGATAATCTTCTGATTAAAGTCAGACAAATTGGAGCGGCCTGCCACACCTTTAAGAAAAGTTGTTTTTATAGAAAGATTTCATTGCGATCATAAGAAATTTATGAAGACTGATCCCGTATATCACCCCGATGAAAAAGAATATTTAAACCTGACCCGTCAAGGAAACCTGATCCCTGTCTACAGGGAAATCTTAGGAGATAGGGAGACCCCAGTTTCGGCATATTTCAAGATTGCTCAAACATCCTCCTACGCCTTTCTTTTAGAATCTGTGGAAGGACAAGAAAAATTGGCCCGATATTCTTTTCTGGCCCGGGATCCGGAGGTTATTTTGAAAAGCAAGAATCAACTTGTGGAAATCATCCATCTTAAAAAAGGGAAGGTTGTTCAAAAAATGACCCGCCTGACGGAATCCCCTTGGAATTTCATCCGTACCCTGATTTCTCCTTACAAGTTTGTTAAGATCCCGGGATTACCTCGTTTTTGCGGAGGACTAGTGGGGTATATCGGTTATGACATGATTCGTTTCCTGGAACGATTACCTGATCAGCCCAAAGACGATTTACAACTTCCCGATATGTGTTTGGTCCTGGCTCAATCATTAATGATCTTTGACCATCTCAATCACACCATTAAGGTTGTTTCTTTATGCAAGATTAAGGCAAAGGACTCAATCAAGGGAAAAAAAAAGACCTATCAACAAGCTATTAAAGATATTAACCAGTTAATCCAGGATTTACAGAAACCCCTGAACGAACACATCCAATCGAAACAAAAGCCCCTTGATCCTAAATCAATCGTTCGATCTAATCTTTCCAAAAAAGAGTTTCTCAAGATTATCCTGTCGGCTAAGAATGAAATCAAGGCAGGAGAGATTATCCAAACAGTTTTATCGCAGCGATTTGAGGTTCCCATGACCACGGACCCGTTTCATATCTACAGGACATTACGGGCATTAAATCCTTCGCCATATATGTATTATCTCAATTTTAATGAACTCAAAATTATTGGAGCTTCTCCCGAAATGTTGATCCGCTGTGAGGATGGCCTTGTCAACACCAGACCCATTGCCGGAACCCGAAAACGCGGAAAGGACGACAAAGAAGATGAACAATTGATGAAAGATCTCTTAAAAGATCCCAAGGAAAAAGCGGAACATGTCATGCTGGTGGATTTAGGAAGAAATGATTTAGGGCGTGTTTGTCAGAAAGGAACCGTCAAGGTTACCGAGTTCATGACCATCGAGAAATATTCCAATGTGATTCATATCGTAAGTAACGTTAGTGGTAAACTCAAGGCGGGTTGTGATTCTTTAGATGCCTTACAAGCCGCCTTTCCAGCCGGGACGGTCTCGGGGGCACCTAAGATCCGAGCCATGGAGATAATCGATGAATTAGAAAATGTCTCCCGCGGTCCTTACGCGGGATGTATTGGCTATTTTAGTTTTTCCGGCAATCTGGATACCTGTATCACTATTCGATCCATTGTGGTTAAGGGAGATAAGGCTTATATCCAGGCCGGCGCTGGGATCGTGGCGGACTCTCAACCCAGACGGGAATATACGGAAACGGTGAACAAGGCTAAATCGCAAATCCTTGCGATCAGATGGGCTCACCAACAGTCCTGGTAATCTCCCCTGGAAATCAAAAAAAAATCTGTAC
>CAYJUK010000331.1:0-1872 GCA_964373335.1 uncultured Planctomycetales bacterium
GTTGAGTATTATACACTTGAGACAATAAATTTGCAATTAGCTTAAAGGTGTTGGGAAACGAAAATAGGGAAAAACTTATCATTATTTCATTTCAATTCTCTTGAAGCACCCTAAGAGATTCCTTGATTTCCTGATTTTGAGGGTCCATGATAAGGGCCATTTCAAACTCCTCTTGGGCTTTCTTTTTATCCCCTAACTTCTGATAAACATCTCCCAACTTTTTATGAAGAGTCATCTCTTCCTGCCTGGCTCCTAAGGCAACCGTATAAACTTCTTTTGATTGCTTAAAGGCTCCCTGTTCAAAGAAGAGATCTCCCACCCGAATGAAATCCTTAATGGCTGCAGGATCAAAGGTATACCCTTTTTTGACTGATTCCAAAGCGAGATCATAATTTTTGTCAAAAATATAGGTCTTCGCTAACAGAAAATGCGCCCGAGGATCACGAGGATTAAAGCTAACGATACGCTCGTATTCTTTAATGGCTCCTTGATAATCCTGAAGATCAAAATACCCCAAAGCAAGATTATACCTTAGCTCCCTATCGTACGGCGCCAGCATCACAGCGATACGGAAGCTTTCAAACGCCTCTTGGAAATGTCCATTTTTCCCCTGAATCTTTCCGATCAACTTATATGGCTCTACATAAACAGGATTGACTCTTAATGCCTCGGTAGCTTCTTTGAGCGCAGACTGATCTTCTCCCAAGGATTCGAAAGAAAATGCCCGATTGATATGTTGATGAGGAGTGACAGCAATAGGCCCCAGTCTCTTTAAATCTAATTTCTTAGGTTCCCATTGGGACAAGTCCATACCATACTTTTCAATCACCGGCCTATTTCCCGGGATATCTTTTAGAAAGATAACGCCGTCATAATCAAAATAAACAACCTTCCAATCTTTATTATTATATACATAACCAAAAGTTACCGGGGGTATTTCATGAAGGACGGAACTGAACAAAGCACCGGTGATGTGATTTTTTTCAACCATTTTTTCAAATAACCCAGTATTTCCACCCTCCCAAATGCTCCAGTAGATATTGAAAAAATCCGGACCATAGACCTCCGTTCGTCCGTCCACAAAGACTTTTATATCCGGGTAACAACACCCCACCAGATAGGCCCCCGAATTAAAGTCGTTAAAAAAATTCCCCCGGATCTGATTATCTTTAATAAATTGAGCTGCTTTATGAGGAAATGACATTTTAGAAACTCCCCCATAATGACTTTTATATTCATATTTTTCAAAATCATAATAAGCCGCTGCTGATATCTCGATGATATAATTGAACATCCAAAAGATAAGGAAAATCTTAAAAAAAGCTGATGTCAAATGAAGAAATTTTACCTCTGTAAACCGAATAGGTACAATATCTTTTAAGGAAAGAGTCGTTGCATTCGAGATGATTACCAAATAAGCGGCAAAGGCAAAGAACGTCAAATTACGAATAGCGCCTAGAGAAAAGATCAAAAAGATCAACCAAAAGATTAACCCTCCGATGTCTATCTTCTTGCGATTGAAAACAAGGCTGATCAAAGAGATCAAGATCAATAATTTATAATGCGGGTACATCTCAAGGGAAAAAAGATTGCCTGCACTGATGGGACGTTTGAGTTCTTGAATGTAATTGAAGAACATCTTGGATTCATTCGTGATCTGAAAAAAGACACTGATGGGATACCATGCCCCTTGAAATGTTTGCGGATTAACCAAGGTCGCTAGCACGACTAGGCAAAAAATCCATTTCAATCGATGATATTCCTCGTTCTTCAGACGGCCAATCTTATTCCATTCGCAGGGCAGACGAACATGTCGTTTCAGCCATTCCGCGAGTAATGCAATCCCGACAAACAACGGCCCAAAAAAGAAAA
>CAYJUK010000332.1:0-1863 GCA_964373335.1 uncultured Planctomycetales bacterium
TTGGGAAATGGGAGTTTAGACAAATTCCTCGCCAAACGAATCCGGGAGGACATCACAATGCTGGAATAAGGACCGGTCCCTTTCAACCATTGCCCCGTTTTATAGATCAAGTCGTCTAACTTCATTGGGATTTCCCTTTTTCCTCGATGGCGCGGATCTTATCCCGCAATTCCGCCGCTTTCTCGAAATTCTCCTGTTGAATGGACTTTTGCAGCTGCAGGCGCAATTCCTGCAGATCCTCCATCTTCTTTTTGATGGTTAAAGACAACTTCACCGGGGTTTTTCCTAAATGATGATTTGATCCATGGATCTTTTTAAGAAGTATATCCAAATTCTGACGGAAGGCCGAATAACATTCACTGCACCCTAACCGTCCGAATTTTTTAAAATCATCATAATTCATTCCGCAATTGGGACAGATGATTTGGGATTTGTCGTTTTCCTTGACATGTTTACCAAAATCAGCGAGTCCGGCCAGTAGATCCGCCAGTCCGAATTGCTGCTCCATCTGGACGCTTTTCTCCCGGGCACAATCCTCGCACAAATGCATCTCTGACATTTGTTCATCGACAATCTCGGTCAGATGAACCGTGGCTTTTTTCTTATTACAGATATTACAAAGCATAATTGTTCTTTTATTATAATAAAAAAATTGTGTTAGTAAACCCCAAGTTTTGGGCTTTACACTTTTGGAGTAAACCCGAGCGCGTTCCTCTAATATTTGATCCCGTCTTTTCGGGTGATCATTCTGAAAAGCCGCATCATCTTCCGGGTCACTTCCCCTGGTTTTCCGCTGCCAATCACCCGGCCATCCACCTTAACCACCGGAATGATCTCTGCCGCCGTTCCCGTGAGAAAACATTCATCGGCCACAAACACTTCATGCCGGGTCAGGAGACGCTCCTCCACTTTGAACTTCAATTGATGGGCGAATGCTAATACGGTATCCCGGGTAATCCCCTGAAGCCGTCCCTGCGAAGGGGTTGAGAGTTCCCCTTTTTTCACGATAAAGATATTATCGCCGGTGCATTCAGCCACAAATCCCTGGGAATCGAGCATCATCGCCTCAGCATAACCGGAATTATTGGCTTCGATCTTGGCTAAGATATTATTGAGATAGTTCATCGATTTCAAACGGGGATTCAAGGCCTCGGGATGACTACGGATCGTGGGGACCGTGATGATGGCCATCCCGTTCCGGTACAATTCTTCCGGATATAAAGTGATTTTATCGGTGATAATGATCACATTCGGGCCCCCCTTGCATTTACGAGGATCCAACCCTAAGTCTCCTTCTCCCCGGGTGACAACCACGCGAATATAAGCGTCATTGAATTGATTAATCTTTAAGGTCTTCACGATGGCCTGAATCATCTGCTGCTGCGTCATCGGAATTGGGATCATCAAGGTGTGGGCCGTCTCGAATAATCGTTCGATATGTTCTTTCGCTTTAAAGATCAGGCGGCTGTAGGAACGGATCCCTTCAAAGGCCCCGTCTCCATAAAGGAATCCATGATCGAAGACCGACACCTTCGCCTGCGCTTTTTCCAGAAATTGACCATTAATAAAAATCTTCATACTCGTAATCCTTTCAATGAGTGGGATGGATGGAATGGCTTCGGTATTATTCTCGTTCATCGGTCATCCGTAGGTTTTTATATCTTCACCTGATTGGCAGAGATTTGGACGACTTTACCTTTTTTCCAAATGGTCAGCGGCCGTCCGGTTTTTTTGTGCTCTTGTACAACTTTCCCTACGGCTTTTCGCATAGCTTTGCCGGCTGCTTTATGCACTTCGTATGACTTGGCTTTTATCATTTCGCTATCCTCTTCATTGCAGTCTGATAACACAACCATCTATCAG
>CAYJUK010000333.1:0-1859 GCA_964373335.1 uncultured Planctomycetales bacterium
CTGTTCGGATTAAAATCATTATTTTTTACCCTTAAAAACTATTGCAGGATTTGTCCCGGAAAACGGGAAACCGCTTGACACTCATAATGCCTTAAATATAATGAAGAAGCCTTATCATTTAAAAAGGAGATGTCATGGCCCTTTTAGAATCTCTTAAAATTCCTTTAATGACCAAGATTCCAGATTTTACACTCAAAGATCCTTTTGGGAAAACCTATCTTGGAAATAAACAATTTGGGGAAAAGGGATTATTGGTTGTCATAACCTGTAATCATTGCCCCTATGCCTTAGCGGTTTGGCCTCGATTGATTCGCCTGGCTGATCAAGTTGGAGGAGAGGGTGTTAACACGATTGCGATCAATCCTAACATCCACCCCGGCTATCCTGATGACTCCCCAGATCAGATGATTAAGAAAATAAAAGAATGGAAGATCAACTTCCCTTACTTGGTAGATGAAACTCAAGAGGTAGCCAGATTATTCCTGGCCCAATGTACCCCGGATGTTTACTTATTTAATAAAAACAAAGAACTCGTTTATCATGGACGCATTGATGATAATTGGCAGGATGAAAAAAAGGTCAAACGAAAAGAACTTAAAGAAGCTATTAACCTTATGGTTAAAGGACAACCCATCGATTCGAATCAAAGGCCATCCATGGGGTGTTCAATTAAATGGCGTAATTAATCCTTTCTTTATAAAAGGCAGTGAATTTCTTCCATAACTATTGGGTTATCCTTTGATAATCGTAAATTCAGAAAAAAGTAATGCGTTTCACTAATAAAATTTCAACAGCCAAAGGATCAAGAAAGATTGTAGAAGAGTTGAGCAGCGGGCTTAACGGTCCTTTCGATTTAGCCTTCCTATTTTTATCTTCTTATAATAAAACTTACTCGGAAGAAATCATTGATCTTTTAAATCAAAATACCCCAATCAAAAATCTTATTGGCTGTACTTCCGCTGGAATCATCGGAAGCCATGCTGAAATTGAAAATCTTCCGGCCACATCTTTAATTCTAGCGGAATTGCCTCAAGTCAAAATCCACCCATTTTCCATGAATCAAACTGCGCTAGAGCAGATGCAGAGCCCTGCTGATTGGTATAACTTCTTCGAGATTTACCCAACGGAAAAACCAAATTTTATTGCTCTGCCAGATCCATTTCATTTTGATATGATTAAATTCTTGAATAATATTAATCAAGCCTTTCCCAACTGTCCCGTTATTGGAGGCCTTGCCAGCGGGACTCATCACCCTAAAGAAAATGTCCTTTTTATAAATGGAGAAAAATTCAACGAAGGAGTCGTTGGCGTTATCTTAACAGGAAATATCCACATCGACACGGTGGTCTCTCAAGGATGCCGTCCCATCGGCCAAACCTATATCGTCACCAAAACCGATGGAAACATCATTTATCAATTAGCCGGTCGCCCATTCTTTCAGGTTCTTCAAGAAGTGATCTACCGAGCCCCCGTACGGGATAGATTATTATCGCAGGAGGCTCTCTTGATAGGAATTGCCATGAATGAATACACACACGCATTCAAAAGGGGAGATTTTTTGATTCGAAATCTTATAGGCATTGATCAACAGTCTGGCGCGGGAGCTATCTCTGATTTTATTCAAACAGGACAAACAATCCAATTTCATGTCCGGGATGCCGAGTCAGCAGAAGAAGATCTCAATGATCTTTTAAGTCTACGACAAAAATTGGGACACCCTGACAAGTTGAAGGGGGCACTAGTTTTTCAATGTAACGGAAGAGGAGAGCATCTCTTCCGACAGAAAGATCATGATATTAAAATGATCCAAAGATTGGTTGGACCGATCCCGGCTTCGGGTTTCTTTTGTGCGGGAGATC
>CAYJUK010000334.1:0-1859 GCA_964373335.1 uncultured Planctomycetales bacterium
TCTTGAATCCGGTTTTGGATTTCCTGATACAAGGCGACTATTTTCTTAAAATCATCGGAACGCGATAGAGACGCAGGCTCCTTTTGGTCCTCGATATACATCGCCAAGAGCATGATTCCCAGTGGTTTATCTTTGAGTAGATCAAGCAATCTTGCGAATTGCTCGTCTTGTAAAGCGAGAGGGAATTTTGAGATCATCTTCAAAAACCGCTCAGAGTTGAGTCGGCCCTCACTGGATGCAAAATGCTGAGATTCAAACAAGAATTTAATCGCTTCCGGGCCGAAATAGTCGATCATCCTAGACAGATCCGGGTGCGTCAATTCATAAGAGTTGAGTTGCGGTCTTTCCCTGAAATAAATTTTCAAATAGAGCACCCTCGCACTCAGCGGCATCCGCTCAGCAAAACTTGCCACTATGTCAAGTTCCTTCGCAGCGACGGGATGGGTGACCAAAAATCCCAAGAAGTGCAAACGGATCGCACCGTAAAAATGGGGGAATACTTCAGAAATAATGGGATTGGCAAGGAACCTGATATAGCCGATCGGCTCTATCGAATCTCCGGCGAGATATCGGATGGCCGGTTCTGCGAGGGAACTCTCGTCATCGTAAGGCGGTCGAGCTAAAGGCCAGAGATGGTCTAGGACCTGCAAGGCCCCGTTTTTCTGTAACTTTTGAATGACTTCGACGGCCTCCGCTTTGTTCTTGGCCTTATCATAGAATTGGGTGGCAAGGCGACTGCTCAAGATGAGAGAAACTAATTCTCGAATAAGATTTTCATCTTTTGCGATATTGTCATGAAAACGAAGGTCTTGATCGATATTGACGTAGCTTTCAACGGGTTTTAGAAGCCAATTTTTGAGATATGCTCCTGGCGTGACTTCGAGGGCGCGAACTATCTTTTGAATCCAATTAGGGTCAGACGTTTCTTTTCGGTCGGCTTCATCAGGAAAATAACGGTAATAAATACCGGAGGTTGGAAGACCTTTTAATATGGATTCGGCATCCTCATAGGACAGATTACTTTTCAAAATGAATTTGACAAAATCTTCGACACGTCGGGCTTGCTCTCTTCGGGCGTGAAAGCCCTCCGCATCCCAGGAATAGACCTTCATAAGAGACTCGATGACATGCGGGCTTTGCAAGACTCTCCTTTGATCCGAAGCCGCCTCGCGCCAAAGTGCCGCGTAAAATTCAAGAAATTGGAGCACGACACTGTGGGAGGAGCTCAGAGGTTGAATCACGGACTTCAAACTGGGATAGAACTTTAAAAAATCCTCATCGCCGGGCATCTCAAATTGATACGCGTGCTGAAGCAAATGATCTCTTAATTGGTTTAGTTTTGGATTGTCGATTTCCATGTATTTCTCATCAGTGTGGATTGTTGCGACCCAAACAACATGTGGCTCTAGTCCTGTCAGCCATTCATCAAAAGAACGACGGCTGACGATTCCAATCCCAAAGCCCGTGATTTGAAAAGTGATACCTTCCCGGGTATGAATGAGCAAATAGGTGGTGGGCGGCAGATAATCTCCGGGTTCATGAATTCTTTCTATCCTCGTGACCTCAACATCGATTCCCAAAAGGTGATCGATTAATGATTCCCGTTTCTGTTCACGCGACTCATCAGAACCACGGCTTAACGCTTTAAGCTTAGACATAATTTGTCTGCGGAATATGAATCTATTGATGCCATCCCGAAATGATCCTGTCCCGCCTCCCATCCGCACCTCGGCGCGGGCGGGCGCTTCCGCATCTGATCGTCTTTCAATGAAAAAGGGCAAATCGTTGGAGGGATTAAAAGAAAGCTTCCATTGAACGTTTTTCTGTTCAAGCTTCAGGTTGAACTTATAAAGGTATCG
>CAYJUK010000335.1:0-1853 GCA_964373335.1 uncultured Planctomycetales bacterium
CATGATTGAGAGTGTTACTTTCGAGAAGACGACTTATGCCAAAATTCCGGCCAAGTTTGAAGCGGGAACACCGGCGTTCGCGGAAATTATCGGTCTGGGTACGGCGATTGATTATCTTGGAAGTATTGGACTCGAGAATATCAGCCGCTATGAACATGAACTTTTGGAATACGCGATGGAGAAGCTTTCGAAAATCCAGGGACTTAAGATTATCGGCGCCGCCCCTGACAAGGCGAGCCTCGTGTCTTTTGTGTTAGAAGGCATTCATCCACATGATGTCGGAACGGTGTTGGATCAATGCGGCATCGCGGTCAGAGCCGGGCATCATTGCGCTCAGCCGACGATGAAGCGCTTTGGGGTGCCCGCCACGACGCGCGCGTCTTTCGCGTTTTACAATACCAAGGCCGAGATTGATAAACTCGTGGAAGGCATTGAAAATGTTATAAAGGCATTCCAATGACCGAACGTTACGTTTCAGCAGATGCCGGAGGTACTTTTAGATTTACTGAGGCAAAGCTTAGCGAGCTTTACCAAGAGGTTATTTTAGATCACAATAAGCGCCCACGGCATTTTGAAAAAATTGAAGACGCTACTGCTTCATCTCATGGAAAAAATCCGCTTTGTGGGGATGATTATTATCTTTATTTAATTAAAGATGCTGATGGCGTACTTAAAAAAGTAGGTTTTATTGGTCAAGGCTGTGCGATTTCAAAATCTAGCGCTTCAATTATGATGACATTAATCAAAGGAAAAACTGCCACTGAAGCAGAGAAACTCAAAGATTCATTTATACATTTTTTAACGGGTCCATCTGTTAGTGATGGACTTCGCACGGAAGTGGGAAAGCTCAAGATTTTTGAAGGCGTGCGTCAATTTCCGGTACGGGTCAAGTGTGCCGCGCTGATCTGGCGCACACTCGAAGACGCGCTTAAAAATAATGGCGCTCACGAAGTCTCAACCGAAAACGAAGACAATAATATTTCTTAAATTAAAGGAGATGGTACGTTAAAAGTTAAGTAGGTCGGTGATACTCCGGATGGATTAAAATAAACCCACCCGGAGTAGATAGGTTAATAGGTTGAATTGTTTTCTTGGGGCATTAAGACCCCGTAAAGGAGATTAACTCAAACCTTCTAACCGAATCGCCACCATGGGGCGCATGACCCCGTATAGGAGAATGGTGTTCACCGACTCATAATTCTACTCCGAGTAATAAAATGAAACAACAAAAACGGAGGGTAGGATTATGAATCGATCCATCGGGGTGGATTTGCACAAGTCAGCTTTCACAGTCTGTTATTACGAGTCTGAAGAGAAGCATGAATTCAAAACGTATCAGGTGAATAGAATGAATCTGGGATATTTTAAGAACACACTAAAGAAAACCGACGAGCTTGCCGTCGAATCAACAGGTAATACGGCTTTCTTTGTCCGAGAGATACAAGACAAAGTAAAACGAGTCCGGATTGTGAATCCTTTCCAATTCAAGGTGATTTCAAGCTCAGTGAAGAAAACCGATGAGAAAGACGCCTTAACCATCGCGCGGTTCCTCTCGAAAGACATGATCCCGGAAGTGCGCCAAAGAACCGAAGAAGACTCCCAGATCTCAAGCCTCATCGGAACCAGGGATAAATTCGTAAAACTCAGAACCGCTCTAAAGAACAAGATCCACAACATCCTGAACGCTCAAGGGATCGTTACAAAACGTGAGATGTTCACCTCAGAGAAGAGCTTTGAGCGGATCTCGGCGCTTAAACTGAATTCTTCTTGTCAATTTGAAATCGGAATCATCGCCACCCAGATCAAGAGTCTCAATGACGCGGTTGATAAGATAAGCGAAGAATTAAAAAACC
>CAYJUK010000336.1:0-1815 GCA_964373335.1 uncultured Planctomycetales bacterium
AGATAAGTGGGTGTGGGGGTTAGTGTTGGGAGTTGGAAATGAAAATTAAAGAATATAAAAACTTAAGTGATCAAGAATTAATCGAAAAAGAAAGGGCTTTTAAGAAAGAATTATTCGAGCTCAACTATCAACGTAAAGTAGGGAGGGTGGAAAAGCCATCTCGTTTTCGAACTTTGAGAAAAGATATTGCACGGATTTTAACGATATTAAATGAAAGATCAAAGCATGGATCAAAGAATTAATAGAAGGAAGTTTCTAACAGGGATGGTCATCAGCGACAAGATGAATAAAACTCGGGTCGTTCAGATCAAATGGGTTTCGAAGCATTCAAGATATAACAAGATAGTAAGAAGAGCGGTGAAACATAAGGTGCATGATGAGAAGAATGCCTCCAAAAAAGGTGATATTGTGCGGATTATGGAAACGCGACCTCTCTCTAGAGATAAACGGTGGGTGTTGGTTGAGATCCTTCAGGGAATTAAAGTTCCAGTGTAAACTATGATTATCATGCGGACTATATTAGACGTGGCCGATAATTCGGGAGCTCGTAAAGCATCTTTTATCGGTGTTTTGAAAGCCAAGAATAGAAGGTATGCACGGGTCGGTGATTTGGTTAGGGTCAACATTAAAGAATCGGCTCCGGATGCGGCGGTGAAAAAAGGGGAGAAAGCAAAAGCCATAGTTGTACGAACGAAGTCTCCCATTAGACGGCAAGATGGAAGCTATGTGCAGTTTGATAGTAATGCCGTGGTTATTGTGGATGATTCGGGAAATCCCAAAGGTACCCGAATTTTTGGACCAGTTGCCCGAGAGCTTAGAAATTTGGAATATATGAAGATTGTTTCATTAGCTCCTGAGGTGGTTTAATATGCTGAGGATTAGGAAGGATGATAAAGTTATGGTCATTGCCGGTAAGGATAAGGGCAAGGTAGGCAAAGTAATAAGGGTTATGCCCTCCATCTATCGGGCAATTGTAGAAAATATTAATGTCGTTAAGAAGGCCCGCCGGAGAACAAAGCAAGATCAACAGGGTGGATTAATTGAGATCGAGGCCTCTATTCATGTGTCGAATTTACTGTTGGTTGATAAAAAGACAAATAACCCAACGCGTTTTGGAGTGAGGAGACTCAAGGATGGGAGTAAAGAACGTATCAGCAAGGAAACGGGCGAGGTGATTTAAAATGACCCCTCGATTATTAGAAAAATATCGTCAAGAAATTATCCCAGTTATACAAAAAAAATTTACGATCAAAAATCCTATGGCTGTACCGCGTTTGCAGAAGGTCGTAATTAATATGGGGGTGGGAGAAGCTATCAATGATATGAAAATTTTAGAACAGGCGGTGGATGATATCTCCACCATCACTGGTCAAAAACCGGTGATGAGACGGGCTAAAAAAGCCATCTCCAATTTTAAACTCAGAAAAGGGGTTCCGGTGGGATGTATGGTAACTCTGCGACGAGCCATTATGTATGAATTTCTCGATCGTTTTATCAATATTTCTTTACCGCGCATTAGAGATTTTAATGGAATTTCTCGCAGTTCGTTTGACAAACAGGGTAATTATACGATAGGGATTCCTGAACAATCCATCTTCCCAGAGATTGATGCGGGGAAGATCCAACATCCATTAGGAATGGATATTTCTATTGTTTTTAATAAGGGGCCAAAAGAATTAACCTTGGAATGTCTCCAATTATTTGGAATGCCGTTCACTCGTATCCCCTCTTGATTTTTCGATTATGGCTAAAAAAAGTTTAATAATAAAAGCATCAAGGAAACCCAAGTATTCTTCACGGAAATATAACCTATGT
>CAYJUK010000337.1:0-1184 GCA_964373335.1 uncultured Planctomycetales bacterium
TTTCTAGGTCTTCCGACTTCCAATCAGAATTTTCATTCTGGTCGATCATTGTATTGCCTAGGAACGTTTCGGAACAATCATTCGGAGAGAGGCAGGGATACACTCAAATTCGCAAGGGGTCATCCCGGCAATCTCAGCATCTACGTGAACCTGTACAGGAGAAGCGGTGGAGACTTTAACTCGCCGGCACTGAAAATACTCAACATCTGGCAATTGAGTTATATTGCCATATCTCATGTTAACTAAGTAGGTCAATAAATTCCAAAGACGCTTTCGCTTCATCACAAGGACATCCAGCAACCCATCATCCAACAAAGCACGTGGTGCTGCCTTGAAATAGCCGCCATAAAAACGCGCATTCGCTACGATCACAAGATATCCAGCATGACTTAAAGGAATGTCCTCTACTTCAACCTTAAGAGTTGGAAAAGAATAGGACAAGGACTCCAACACACCTTTCAGGATATATGCGAATGAGCCAAAGAAGCGTTTAAAACCAGGCGTCATTCTTTGAATGACCCGTGCATCAAAACTCATTCCCGCAGCCATGACAAAGAAACGTTGCCCCGCCTTCCCAACATCCACTGTCCTGGTACGGCCTTCACGAATAACCCGTGAGGCCTCTTCGATAGAAAGAGGGATCCCTAACTCAATAGCAAATGCATTGGCCGTACCAAGCGGAATAATTCCAAGACAAGTCTCGGTTCCAACCACGCCATTTGCCACTTCATTAATTGTTCCGTCTCCGCCGGCCACAATAATTAAACGCTCTTTCCCCTTGGCAAGATCTTTGGCTATCTTGGTTGCGTCCCCTGAACTCTTGGTAAAGTAGGGACGCACGATGAGTCCTTCCTTCTTAAGAGAGGTTAAAACAATCTTCTGAATTTTCTCAGGCGACCCGCAAGCTAACTTTGCTGAAGACGAAGGCCTAATCAAAAGCTTCTCAAACGCCAGGGCAAACCAAACTTTTTGCCCTGCTGTCTTATTTATGATCAGTGGAATCTCTTCCGCCACAAGCTGTTCCTCTCACAGTCATCTATTGTTATTGTGAAAGTTGGTTTAGGATGTCGGCTTCTCGCCAGAAGAGTCTCCCGAGACACCCTGAATAATCCACTATACCCCAAAATCTACAGATGCGTTCGTGAGACGGTCTCCAGTTAAAACTGCCTCCTTGGAAAGCAGGA
>CAYJUK010000337.1:1194-1796 GCA_964373335.1 uncultured Planctomycetales bacterium
CACAAGGTTTTTGCAAATAGGCGGCCACGCCAAACGCTAGGACTTTCTGCTTATAACCTTCATCCTGCATGCCAGTTAAGACGATCACTGGGATGTTTTGGGTATGCATAGACAATTCCAGGTTGCTTAAAACAGAAAGCCCACCACCGGCGGGCAACATTAAATCTAAAATAATCAAATGAGGTTTTATGCTTACCCAGTTCACTCAGGTTATCGAGGGAAAGTTCAGAGAGGCTCCCAGGGAAACCTTAGTCAAATGGGTAAGCATATGAGGTTTTTTAACTCGATGCGCTTCTTTAATGCCAAGGATGCTATCTGATGTTGTAAGAACTTTGAATCCGACAGATGTTAAACTTTCGACAAGTTCTTTTGTTAAGGCTATGTCATCTTCGATGATTAGGATACGTTTGGACATTGTAATATCTCGTCTTGTGATAAGCTCTGGATGAAAAGGGAGAACACTTCCTTTTCATCTAATCATTAAGAAAATCTGGCATTTGTAATACGGGAGAGGCTTTCTTCTTTGTGCATCCGTTCATCAAGCCCGATTCTCCGAAAGAGATCCGCAACGCTCTTAAAGTCACCATAATCTTTCTTGAAAT
>CAYJUK010000338.1:0-1766 GCA_964373335.1 uncultured Planctomycetales bacterium
TTGGCGCATGCTTAAATAATTTGATTTTACAGATACAGAGGGTGTTTGGTCCAACATGGCCATATATAGGACGAAGACTATTAAGGTAGCACCGCTTATAGCGACTCTTGTTTTGTCGTGGCTAGGAATTCTCTATCTTTTTTTCCGTTACAAGGAGTTTAGCCTATTACTAGCATCCACAGGGTTGTTGTTAATGGCCTTTTTTCTTGGGACCATAATGGTGCGGCTTGAAATTAGCACAAATACAAATACCATAAAGAAAAGAATGGTGGGAAAAACGCAAGAGATCTGCTGGGATTGGATATACAATATTTGCACTTGGCGCGGAAGCGATAGGAGTTATGCGACAGTGATTAGCTTTGTGAAGGATCCAGAAAAAGTTAATGATTCATGGTGGGGGCTTGGATGGATGTTTGAAAAAGACCCTCAAAACGGAACAATGGTTCTGTCTGAGGACATCAATAACTATCCCCTACTTCTAAAGGAGATTCGGGAAAATGCAACACAAGCTCAGGTTGATGAAATGACAGAAAAGATTATCAGGGAGGGGATTCCTCCAGTCTCCGCTGCTAGGAAAACATTTTGGATTTCAGCCGTAGTCTTTTTTTTGTTAATTTTATTTGTCTTATTCTTTTTCCCATTTATGATAAACAGGAACTAATAAGTAATGAAGAAAGTCTTAGACCAGAAAATTTCTGTTGCCATCTGTTTCATGCTCATGGCGTTTTATCTGTTGGCAGGCCCGACCTATGCCCAACAGGCCTCTATTGATAACGGCTTGGCTTATCTTGGCTCTACCCAAAACCCCGACGGTAGTTGGAATGAAAATCTCACCACGTCATACCACTCGACGATCACCGTTGCGGAGAGTTTGAGCCTCCTTCGTCCAAACGACTTGATCTATACAAACGGATTAAACTGGATTGGAACCCAATCGGTAAACAATACCCGGTATCTTGCCTTCAAGATTATTGCTTTGGTGCCTTCAGGGATTAGCGTTTTATCGGATATAAACAGTCTCAAAAATTTGCAAAACGCAGATGGCGGATTTGTAGAGTTTTCAGAAAGTATAAGTGGAGTGTCTTATACGGCCTTAGCCCTACAGGCGTTGAAGGCAGCGGGCAGCATGGATGCCACAGCGATTCGTGGGGCGGTCAACTTCCTCCTTTCCACCCAACTCCCCGATGGCGGTTGGGGCGCGGCCCGAGGCCAGCCCAGTGAACTGTTCTATACCGCCACGGCCCTTTTAGCACTCAAAGATTTTCAGACCGTATTTAATTTAAGTGCCTCAATTGTTTCTGCCAGTAATTTTCTCGTCAGCCGACAGAATGCCAATGGCAGTTTCGGTTCACCTACCGGAACAGCCTTTGAGACGGCACTGACCCTGCAGGCTCTGCTCCGGTTTGTGGTTGATCCGGTGAAGATTAGCAATGCTGTCGGTTACCTTACTACCACCCAAGCCCCAAATGGGAGTTGGAGTGATGATCCTTATTCGACTGCTTTAGTCCTTCGGGCATTGAAGGACAGCCAAGTCGCGGATTTAGACATTGATAATGATGGAGACGGTTTTACTGAAAAACAAGGCGATTGCAATGACACCAACCCCAATGTCCGTCCTGGGGCTTCCGATCTCACGGTGAATGGGATTGATGAGGACTGCAATGGGTTTGACGGCCCTCCGGTTGGGGCTATTGATGCCGATGGCGATGGCTTCACCATTGCCCAAGGCGATTGTAACGATAATAATCCAGCTATTCATCCGGGTG
>CAYJUK010000339.1:0-1755 GCA_964373335.1 uncultured Planctomycetales bacterium
CGCGGAGACGAGTCTTATAAGTATCGACTAGGTGCAGTCGAGTATAAGCTCAATAATTTTGCTACAATTTGACCATGACTAAGCAAAAAATTCTTATTACTGGTTCAGCTGGGTTTATGGGAAGTCATATTTATGACTATGTTTTTGAGCATTATGGAAACAGGTATGAAGTCTACGGCGTTGATGATCTTTCAGGAGGATTTTTGAGAAACGTTTCACAGCCAAAATACTTCACGAAGCTTGATTTACGAAATCGCCAGCGAACTTTTGATTATATAGCAAAATTGAGACCAGCGATTATTCTTCATTTTGCCGCCGATGCCACCGAAGGAAGAAGTCAGTTTACTCCTTTCTCCGCTTTGGATCGAAACCTCGGTGCTTATATGAATATTATTATTCCGGCCATAGAACATGGATTAAAGAAGATGGTTCTTATTAGTTCAATGAGTGTCTACGGAAAACAACAAACTCCTTTTCGAGAATCCATGACGCCTATGCCGGAAGATATTTATGGCATTACGAAAATAGCGATGGAGCAGGTAACAAAAATCATGTCGTCTGTTTATGGCTTTAAATATCTTATTTTCAGACCACATAATGTTTATGGTCCAAAACAGAATCTTTCTGATCCCTATCGAAATGTGGTCGGAATTTTCACTAACTGTCTGCTTCAGGGCAAAAGGTTCTACATTTATGGTAATGGCGAACAACAAAGAGCTTTTAGTTACATTGATGATATTACTTCTGTAATAGCTAAAACTGTTTTTGACAAAAAAGCTGAAAATGAGATTTTTAATATCGGCTCTGATGATGTTAGCACTTTGAATCAGTTGGCGGAAATTGTTTTAAAAGGATTTTTTGATTATGCAGTACCAAAAAACTTAAGACCCCAATATCTACCTGATCGCCCACAAGAGGTAAAAGATGCGTTTTGTGATCATAAAAAAGCTAAAAAGTTACTTGAGTATAAAGCCAGGACAAGATTACGGGATGGGATAAAAGAAACCATAAACTGGGCCAAATCTATCGGTCCTCAAAAATTTGTATATCTCGATTCGCTTGAGCTAAGACACAAAGACATTCCCAAAACTTGGAGTAAAAAGCTATATTAAATATGATTATTTTTATAAACGGTTCGATAAATGCAGGCAAAAGCACGGTAGCAAAGATTCTTTTAGAAAGGTGGTTGCCAAAATCTGCCTTGGTCGAGATTGATGCGCTTAGAAACATGATCGAATGGATGCCGATTGACCAAGCTGTACCGATTAATCTTGAAAATGCAATTTCTGTTATTAAAAATTTCTCCAACAGAGGATTGGATGTGATAGTTCCTTACCCATTGTCGCAAAAAAATTATGATTATGTGAATGAAAAATTAAAAAACATTAATACCAGAATTCACTTTTTTACTTTATCGCCAAAAATTGAAAAAACTCTGATAAACAGAGGCACTCGGGAATTAGATAGTTGGGAAAAGGAAAGAATCCAACATCATTATAATATCGGGATACACAACCCGTCTTTCGGTGAGATTATTGATAGTTCAGATCAGACCCCAGAAAAGACAGCTAGTTTAATATTCGATAAAATTTCTTAGTGTCACAAATTAGGATTAGAGTTTAAAGAAAAATTCTTGAATTCCAAAGCAACTTTTTCCGCAGGGAGCCCCGCCGTTTCCTCTTTTCCCTACGGCGGGGATATTGCGCGCGAACGGGAGGGTGGGTCAAGCGCATTTGCATTTGAGCCTCGGACATT
>CAYJUK010000340.1:0-1727 GCA_964373335.1 uncultured Planctomycetales bacterium
TCGACAGACGATCAGCCAGCCTCATGCTTAAGGAGATGAGGAAGGGATAAAGAGGCTCACGGTTAGGGCCGGTGCGGAAGTATTCGATCCATCCCTGTTGAGCAAGCACCTTGCCCAAATTTTCGTAACCTATGGAATCGTGAGCGATGACCATCTCCGCGGTGCAGGCCAGATAAAACCACCATAAGCCGGAGAGAAAAAAAGCCAGCGGGATGAATGGAAGATTTCTTATGGAATATAGATTGGATCGCTGGGAGTTGGCAAGCATAAGGACTGATCGAGTCCGGGGATTGATAATATGGAGATCATCTTAATCGAACCGTTGTCGGGTGTCAATCTTTGAGAAAGGAGAAAGGTGGGAAAGGAGAAAGGGGACTGTCCTTTACTCTCCCAGGAGAAAGGAGACTGTCCCCTTTTCCCCAATGGAGAAAAATGATAGAATGCCGGCATGAATTCGGCTCTATTTTCATTTTTGCAGTCCACCGGTAAACGGCTCCTGGTGATCATGATCTTTATATCGCTGGGTGGGATCGCTGCCATCATGCGAGGTGACTTTAAGGCAATCCGTGATAAACTCCCCCAGCATCCTTTTTTTTCCACTCTCATTGCTCATCGAGAACAATCGAAGGTCATGGCTAAGGCCATGACCTTGTCTTTTATCCAGCCATCGTTCGAGATGTTAGGCCGGCTCATTAAAAATCCCGGACAATTACAAGAGGGCAGCCTGGATTTGGCTCAAATCTCCGTCTACCGCAGTTATTATGGGAAGGCCATCGATTATTTTCCGCGGATGGCGGAACTGTATGCCCTGCGCGGTTTCTGCGCCTATTATCTGGGAGATGTTGACCAGTCATTTTCTGATTACCTTCAAGCGGTCAATCTTAAACCGGATTTTTTTTGGTTTTATTATAATTTAGGGGTGCTTCATTTGAAGAGAGAGGAATACGGCAAGGCCGGTATCTTTTTTGAAAAGGCCCTGACCACCGAGATGACCAAAAATGTCCAGGCCATCTATTCTTCGCGTGTCTATCAACAAATCTTTTGGCCGGTGAAAAATTTCGGCGATTATTCGGTGGAAAAGAGTCTTAAGGAGGGGTATCATCATGCCCGTGGGATCCTGCAATGGATCCCGCAGTCGGCTCAAGAAAGGGAAAGGAAAAAACGCCGGGAAAAGGGAGATCAATTCAAAGAGAAACTGCAATTAAAGCCTATTTGATTGTCCCATCCATTGGGAATATGAGAACTGCAAAGAGATTCCTTTTGCAGGCATTGAGAATCCTGAAAGGATAAGATGGATCAAATTCCTCCTGGGCGTGCGATCATCTTTATTGATGGAGAGTGCGTTTTGTGTAACCGCTTCGCGCGATTTGTTCTCAAACACGATCGAAAAAAGGTCTTTCAGTTCGCAACCCTGCAAGGCCAGACGGCGCAAAAATCCCTGCCTCCGGGATTGAGCAAGGATTTATCAACAGTTGTGCTTTATGATGAGGCCGGGATGCATATCAAATCCCAGGCCATTGTCAGAATCTTTAATCGGCTGGGCCGCTCCTGGTCTTCATTGACACTCTTTCGCTTTTTGAGTTATCCATTTTTGGATGGTCTATATCATTTCATTGCCAGCACACGGTATCGAGTTTTCGGAAAATATCCCGCATGCCGATTGCCTACCTCTGATGAAAAGGAAAGGCTGCTTCCATAAAAACCCGGCATTTTCGAATGCGAAGATT
>CAYJUK010000341.1:0-1719 GCA_964373335.1 uncultured Planctomycetales bacterium
GAATCCGGCGGATCCGCTGCCTTTCTTCTGCAATATTAACCAATTGAAAATAGATGCTAAAGGTCCGCGCAATTTTATACGCCTCTTCCAAACTCAAGGAATGGATTATTTTTCTTTGCTCACAGATAGATTCCGGATTTAAATCCTCTCGAATTTCAATAGCGAGCTTTCTTATCTGCTCTATCCTATTAAAGAACTCCTGCCCTTCTTGTTCACGCACCACATCTCCAAGAAGGGTTGTAAGGAATCGAACATCTTCTTTCAACATTGAAGAAAAATACTTCTGGGATTGATCAAAACTCATTAGTCTGAACCTTTTTTTACCTCATTATAATTCATTCTACCCATCTTAGTTTTTCCTTTGCAGACAGCGCAACCGCTACAGCTTCATCCACACTATCCCGCAAAACTGTAAAATGCCCAATTTTTCGTCTGGGCCCACTTTGTTCTTTTCCATAAAGATGCAAATAAAGCCCCTGAATCTCAAGCAATTTATCAATGCCCTCTAAATGCCTGCCCCGGCCATCCCCCAGAATATTCATCATGACGGTTGGTGATCTTAACATTGTTGAACCCAAGGGAAGACCGCAAATAGCCCTAATGTGTTGTTCAAATTGGGATATGTCCGCGGATTCAATTGTATAATGACCAGAATTGTGCGGCCGTGGAGCTATTTCGTTTACTAATAACCTTCCGTCTTCTAAAAGGAAAAACTCAACACAAAAAACACCTATATAATTAAAATGATCTGCCACACTTCTAGCTATGTCAATTGCTTTATTTTGTACATGCTGGGCAACATTTGCCGGAGTTATTGTTTTATTTAAAATGTTTAATGCATGATATGTTTCTGATACGGGATAAACGGCAAATGCTCCTTTAGGACTTCTGGCCGCAACAATACTTAATTCTTTAACAAATCTTACTTTTTTCTCCCATATCAAAACCTGTTGATCGAATTTCTTAAAGACCTGATTAGCCTCCTGCAAGGTTGTAACAACAGCCTGCCCCTTTCCATCATAACCTCCAAAGACTGTTTTTAAGACCGATGGGTACCCTATTGATTTGCTGGCTCGTTTAATATCTTTTTGCGTCTCAATTTTTTGATATGCAGGCACCGGAATGCCAATTTTAGTTAAATTATTTTTCTCAAAAATCCTGCTCTGTTTTAATTCTAAAAAATAACTTGATGGCCTAACAAGATATTTTTCCCCCTCCAACGCCTTCATAGCTTTTAAGTCGATATTTTCAAATTCATAAGTAATAACTTTGCAGCTTTTTGCTAAAGATCTTAAAGCTTTAATATCGTTGTATTCCGCTGTTATTTTTTGATCTACAACTTGCGCACAGGGTGAGTTCGGATCAGGATCAAGTACAGTCACGAAATATCCCATCCGTTTAGCCGCGAAAGCCATCATCCGACCTAACTGCCCGCCACCGATAATACCAATACGTTGTCTCGGGAAAATTAATTGCGCTTTCATTTTGATTTCTTTTGTTTTTGTAGAAATGTTTGAAGGAGGTTAGAAATTTCTTGGTCAGTGATGCCTAAAATTCTAGCGGCGAGAAAACCCGCCTGATCAGCACCCCCAACTTCCACCGCGGCTACTGGAACACCCGCCGGCATTTGCATGATTGATAAAAGAGCATCCGCTCCCTTAAACGGTTTTGACCAAACCGGGACGCCGATCACAGGTAATAATGATATCGAGGCGACCA
>CAYJUK010000342.1:0-1716 GCA_964373335.1 uncultured Planctomycetales bacterium
CACGGTGGATTAAGGTGTCTTTCAGTTCAAATTTCTCCGATTGAAGACAATGTCCCTTAGCTTCCTATATATTTGTAAAACCGTTTTGTGGCATGCGAACAGAAACGAAAAGTCTCCCAAACTCTGTTAGATGCATTTTACTATACCGTCGTATTCCTACCTGCTTTCCTTGATCGTTTTTTATAGGATCTTGTTTCTCAACCGGCCACGCCGGGGTTAGATAAAACGTCCTCATAAAGTTTTTCTGAAACCTTGGTATCTAAACTCTTACTGATTTCCTCAGGAGGTAACATAACTGCCTTTCCCAGATTAGATGTACTATCAATATTCCAAATCAGTTCAAGTATTTGTGTAATTCTACCACATAAAACGCTGGTGGATCGAGGTGGAAGTGGCATTTTCCAGCGCGTGCGGCCGGAGGCTCTACGCGATAAACTCCAAAGAGTTTTCCCGGTCAATGACCTCGAACAGCGCTTCGGGATAGGCTTCTGTCCACTGTTTCGGCGGTTTTACCCTGAGCGAAGCCGAAGGGTTGGTTTTGCCTTTGCCCCATTTAAACTCAAAGGCGAATAATTTTCCTTCCCGCTCCTCGATCAAATCAATTTCCCGGTGTTCCCAGGTGCGCCAAAAATAACTGTTGGCGACTATATTCTGATACGATCTTTTTTTAAGCCGCTCCATAAACAGAAATTTCTCCCACAACTCTCCGGCGTCGTTACGGAGACCAATCTCGTTAAAATTCGCGATCACGGCATTGCGGATGCCGTTGTCATAAAAATAATATTTACTTTTCCTCACGATCTCGGAACGCAGGTTGCGGCTGAAACCGCGCAGATTATAAACAACAAACGCCTTTTCAAAGAGATCCAGATAACGCGCCGCCGTTTTGGTGTCCACGCCGACCTGCTGGCCGAGCTCGCTTAACGAGACTTCCTTGCCCACCTGGAATGCCAACAGGCGTAACAGATCCATCAGGGTCTTGGAACTCTTGACCTGTTCCAATTCCAGAATGTCCTTGAATAAATACGACTGCACCAATTCTTCCAGCAAACGGATTTTTTCGCTTTTTGATTCTGTCGCGGTGATTTCAGGGTATCCCCCGAAAACGAGCCAATGCTCCAGATTGTTTTTTAATTCATACGCGTTATAAAGACCCCTCAGCTCCAACTGCGACACCGGATATAAAGTCAGCGTGGTCTTTCTGCCGGTCAAAGGCTCCCCCACTTGCCCGGCCAGTTCAAAGGAGGAAGAACCGGTAGCGATCACCTTGATATCGGGAATCTGATCCACCAAAATTTTTAATCCCTGTCCGACGTTTGGAATTCTTTGGGCTTCATCGATAACAACTAAAGAATATCCTTGAGCGTATTCTTTAATCGCGTCAAAATCCTGCGATCCCAAAACGGTCTGTATCTGTATGCTATCACCTGAATCCAGCTTATAGCGTCCCGGATAAACGGCCAAAAAATCCTTAATGAGTGTAGTCTTACCGACCTGCCGCGGCCCATAAATGATCAGGGCCTTGCCGGGTTTAAGATAGGGAGTTAAATCCTGATAAAATCGAGGTATTTTCATAGAGAAATACTAACATATTCCTTGTAATATGTCAATTACGTGGATTAACAATCCGCAAAATGCCTATTTTTAGTGTTTGCATTAAAACTCCAAGCACATTTTACCGCAAAACTTCCGATTGGTTCCTAGGGATAACAATTT
>CAYJUK010000343.1:0-1709 GCA_964373335.1 uncultured Planctomycetales bacterium
TATTCAAGCCAGTTGGGCTAAAAAGGTCTGCGCGGGAACAATGATGGGGATGGAATTTTTAAAACAATCCCTGGGGATATACTCCATATCAAAAATAACCTGGAACGCATGCTTCGGCTTAATTTTTTCCTGAAAATAAAGTAAACTTTTACTGATTCCTCCCTGGGATGACGATTTTACCTCGACCAAAAACCATGGTTTCTTATCCCGCGTGACTAAAAAGTCTACTTCTCTTTTTTCTTTGTCCCTGATAAACCATAAACCATAATCACCGAACCCGCGGTCTGTCCAGAAATGAACTGCCTTTAATAAATGGGAAGCAACTAGATTTTCCAGGCGGCTTCCCTCATCCTCAACATTGACCCAATCCCACAAATAAATTTTGGGCTCTTTAATGAGCGAACGGGGAATATTTTTTGACCATGGTTGAATACTGAAACAGTAAAAAAATGATTGTAATGTTTTAATCCAGCGGCGTATCGTATCAACCGAGACATTCACCTTGCTGGCAAGCGTACTATAATTGGTCAGCTGGCCAGCTTGATGCTTTAAAATTTCGGCTAAAAGCTCAATTTGTCCCAACTCTTGGATGCGGCTTAAATCCCGGATATCTTCCCGGATTAACTGTTGTTGCCGCATGGCCTTCCAACGATTCAGAAACCGGGAATCGTCTTTTAAAAATGGTTCCGGAAAACCGCCATTCTTGAGCAGCTTTTCAAAATCTTGATTTTTAATCCGAAAAGGATTATTAATCTCTTTATCTGATAAATCAACCCGTCCCAATTCTGCTATCGATAATTGATGTAACCGGTAAAGGAAATATCTACCCATCAAACTATCGCCGCCTTTCTTATAAATATCCAATCGAGAACTCCCGGTAACAATAATATTCACCTTCCCCTTGTACGTATCAAAAAACCCCTTCAAAAAAGTTTTCCACTTTCCATACTTATGAATTTCATCCAAGACAAGAACAGGTGTCTGGGAAGAAAGTTTATCCAATCCGGCAAAATTTGCAACACCAGCAACTCCTTCCAGAATAATTTTTCTATGATCCAAATTGTCCCAATTCAGATAAGCAAATTGATCAACAAATTCTTTGGCCATCAGACTCAGGGTGGTTTTTCCAGCCTGCCGCGGCCCAATAAGAAAAATCATTTGCCGATGTGAGCGAAAGTGCTCCTGAATAACTGCTGTATATACTCTCTGCATAAACGGCCCCCAGATGATTTATTAACACGGATCATGATAAGACTAATTTATCATATATCGTAAATTAGTCAAGACCGGTTTACGATGATGTAGATTTTGGTCGGAATATTTTATTTTAGGCACGGTCTAAGAAAAGTTAAGGGTTTTAAGTCCAAAACGATTTCAAAATAATAAGCAAACGGTTTTCTTAAAAAGCCCCGAGCCCTTAAATCCCAGGGACACATCCTATCTTGGGATGTGTCCCTTTTTATTTTCTTTCTATTTTTTGGGCCGGAAGATGTGCGTGCTCTGGCCGAAGAAGCTTTCGGCAGTTTCCATGATGGTTTCGGAGAGGGTGGGGTGGGGATGGATGCTGAGTTTGACGTCGGTCACGACCGAGCCCATCTCAACGGCCAGGACGCCTTCGGCAATGAGCTCACCAGCGCCAACACCGACAATCGCCATTCCTAAAACCCTTAACGTCTTGGGATCAACAATCAATTTCGTAAAACCATCCG
>CAYJUK010000344.1:0-713 GCA_964373335.1 uncultured Planctomycetales bacterium
CGAGCCCCTCCGCTTCCCCGCTCTCCCAGCCATTTCAAAACAATATTCCCGCCGATCGAAAAACCCACCAGGTAAAGCTCTGAACGTCCTTCTTTTTCCTTCAAATAATCCACTACACATCCAAGATCTTCGCTTTTGCCCGAATGATATGTTTGTTTCAGGCGGTTGGGGACTCCACTGCACATTCTCATATTGACAGCAACTGCATCCCATCCGCGGCCATGAATTTCTCCCATCAAACTTTGAACATAAGGAGCTTGTGAAGATCCTTCCAACCCGTGAAGCAGCACAACCAACGGTAAGACACGTCTTCCGTTTGAAGAAGGAGTTTCAAGAAAATCAAGATCCAAGAAATCACCGTCTGGCATTTCCAGACGTCTGCGGCTTAATCTCATTCTCAATCTTGGACGGAAGAGTGCCCCGAAAAGTGTTTGCGCATGTGCACCACGGCACCACCATGCTGGTTTAAAAGTCACGACAGGTTTTTTAACCCACACGCGGTCACCCATTTGATGGAGGCAGGAATCTTTTCGGTACCCAATTCCCATGCCGGTTCTTGGTGTGACGGGCCTTCATCAAACCGGTCCCCGCCAGAACCGGTACTGCCTATTTCTGCTGTGTATCCAGTGCGGTTTTTACTCCCCCCGCCAGACCCGACGTAGAGCCAATCCCCCAATAATGAAGAAAAATAATCCTCGGATTTTCCATCGTCA
>CAYJUK010000344.1:723-1693 GCA_964373335.1 uncultured Planctomycetales bacterium
CTTTACAGCAACATAGGCTCTCATAATTTGAATGTTCACCTGAATTGCCAAGGGGCTATTCAATACACTTGAAAGCATGGCAACGCCTTGTTCCGTAAAGGCGTTGGGAAGATATTTCCTGTGCTGACCACGACCCCACTTTTTTAAGGTGACATTTTGGCACCTTAAAGCCTCATCCTTTGTAAGCTGAAACATGAAGTCCTCCGGAAATCTTGCGGGATTCCTATTGACCTGACGATTCAAGTACTTCGTCTCCACACTATAAAGTTTGGCAAGGTCTTCGTCCAGCATAATGGCCTTCCCCCGGATAAAGTGGATTTTGTTTGAAATTAATTCGATAGATAATGATTTCTTCCAAGACATAAAAATACCCTCCGACGTTTTTTGTCGCCCCAGGAGCCCGCCACTGATTCAATGGCGGGCGACGCGAGGCTTCAATTTTTGTTAGAGGGCGAATCGGAAACCGATTTTTCTATGTCTGCCAAAACCCTATGGATTAATTGTATAGCTGCGGGAAAATGTATTATAGCAGAAAAATTATTTGATCCAAGCCGTGCTTTTTGGGTCCAGCCGATCAAACATGGCGCTATTGGAAATGTTCTACTTTCACGTTTTATTTATTCGCGATAAAAAAGCAAAATGTCAACAATGAGGACATAGGGCATAAGGGTCAAGGTACTGACCGTCATATGCCCAATCCGCCACGCTTTTGTCAGGTCAGGTCGACGCTCCAACCACCACACCACAGGCGCAAGCACGATACATACCACTACCCCTGAGATACCAAACAGCAGTTCGAGATAAACAGTAGCATCATCTACCCACCAGTCCAAGCCTGATGACAGGCCCGAGAAGGTGGCAACGGCCAACCCCAAGATGGTCAGCATAGGATACGCAATCGTATGAAATCGGTAGACTCTCAACCGCGTCGGAATCCTCTGTTCAAAGCAGGCTGCCACGGCGAAGGCAA
>CAYJUK010000345.1:0-460 GCA_964373335.1 uncultured Planctomycetales bacterium
TATGGAGCACCTCCACCAGTACAGGTAACTAAGCTGCCGAAACAGACGTCAACGGTATCGTTAGCTACAAGACCTAATCCATTGAGGTTGGTGTGTCTCAGAAAGATGTTGAACCCATCGGCCAAACCGTCTCCCAATAGATCGCCTTGCATGCTAATAACAGGAACAGAGTTGGGAACTACGCCAGCACCTGTTGCAAACGCCAATGACGGGGGAGGTCCGTACACTTCAAGCAATAAATAGATACCATCATCGGCGAAACCAGGTGTCCCACCAAACAAACTAAGCTCTTGGAGTAAAACTCCATGACTGATATCCATGTTTTGAATTTGGTTATCAGCTTCATCTGGATCAAATACTTCCAAATAATAAGGGTACGAACCCCCACCACGAGCTAAATCAGCCCATTCCCCAGCCCCTAGAATACCATCAGTAACTGGGGGCACTGAAACTGCATAAG
>CAYJUK010000345.1:470-1684 GCA_964373335.1 uncultured Planctomycetales bacterium
GTTGAATCCTTCTCTTCATCTGGAACATAAGTTGCATACGGCAGCAAATTCACTATAACCGGTGGCACTGAAACTGCATAAGCTTGGGACATTCCAAAACCCAGCATTACTACTACTAAACTTAACATGAACAGCGTTTTCTTCATTTCGTTCTCCTTTTAACTTCTATTTTGATTTTTATTGCGCTTTATTAAAAATAAAGCCAATTATCTACCCGTGCCCAACACAACCGCTTTCACGGTCATCGCAAGAACCATCATGTCTAAAACCGGGCACATCTTGCGAATGTAAAGAACATCGTAACGGACTTTTTTCTTTACGTCATGAATCGTCTCATCATAACGGCGCTTGATTTGAGCAAGACCGGTAATGCCGGGCTTTGCAAACAAACGGCGGTCATAATGAGGAATTACTTTTCTAAATTCCTGTACGAAATAAGGACGTTCCGGTCTTGGACCTACGAGACTCATTTCACCCCGAAGCACGTTGATAAACTGAGGAAGTTCGTCTAAGTGAGTTTTTCTTAAAAAAGTACCGATCTGGGTTACCCGAGGATCGTTTTCTTTCGCCCACACCGGGCCGGATTTGGCTTCGGCATCTTGAAGCATGGTGCGAAATTTATACATGTTGAAAATCTTCCCGCGCATACCAACCCGGGTTTGTTTAAAAAAGATCGGGCCGCGTGAAGTTGCCTTAATTGCGACCGCAAGTAAAGTCATGAGCGGAAACGAAACAACAAGGCCGGTCAAGGAAACGAGAATGTCAAGACTGCGCTTGACCATGCTGCGCCAAGAAAGAACCAGGCGAACACGTAATACTTTCAGAGATTTGCTCAGAGAACTTTTTTCAAAGGTCGAGATAATCCGATCTTCCCACGGCAGCTCTCCTACACGCATTTTCTGATACCTGCGAAACATGAGAAACAACCGAGTATTCTGCTTCAGCTCACTCAGCAGGCTTTCATTTTCTCTAACTTTGGTTAAGTTAATATTACTCATTTTAATCTCGTTATCCTCCTAAAGGACAGAATGATTGCACAATACGCGAGCAAAAGAATATGCAGTATCCATGCCAACACCTCTTGCGAAGGGAAAAACAAAATTTTTTTGGTCTTTTCCCTGCTAATTAAGGTGAGAAAATTTTATCTGTGGGTTAGTATTTGATGAGGTCAAATCTAGAAATGTCTAAAAAAATAAGCAAACAATAACGACATA
>CAYJUK010000346.1:0-1677 GCA_964373335.1 uncultured Planctomycetales bacterium
CATGGCCTTGGTCATTTGTTCCTTTCTCCTTGCTCGTGATGCCAAGAAGTTGAATTTTAAGCCAGATCTTATCTATGACTTGGTCTTCTGGCTTGTTATAAGTGGCTTGATAGGAGCGAGACTTTTTTTCATTATCCTTAATATTGATTATTTTCTCTCTTTTCCCTGGGAAGTTATCAAAGTTCATAAGGGAGGATTGGCATGGCAGGGAGGATTATTGGCAGGGATTGTTACCGGTCTTTTAGTTATTAGGCTTAAAAGATTACCCTTAGGTCAGACAGTTGATTTATTAGCTCCTTATATTGCTTTGGGACAATCCATTGGACGGGTAGGTTGTTTCCTCAATGGATGCTGTTATGGGCGACCGGTCAATTGGGGAATTTATTTCCCTGTTCACGAGGCGTATCTTCATCCCACCCAACTTTATTCATCTGCTGCTTTATTCTTAATCTTTTTTGCTCTTAAATATTTTCAGAAGATAGAGCGTAGGCCAGGGCATGTTCTCCTTTTATATTTCATACTCGCTTCTTTAGAAAGGTTTATTGTGGAATTTTTTCGTGCTGACCATCTTCAGGTCTTTGGGGGATTTAGTATTTATCAGATCATTTGTCTGATTATTCTGACCGGCTCTGTCAGTTTGAAAGTCTATTTTAATAATCGTCCATAAGGATTGAGAATTTTTAAGAGTGACCACCGTTAGGCCATTTTTTTGTAAAGTTTATGTCAACTCATATCATTAAAGTTGAAGATGTTGAGTCCGCACTGAGATTGGACCGATTCTTGACCACTCATTTGCCGGACATTCCTTCTCGGAGTTTTATCCAAAAGATTATTGCGGAAGGGCAGGTAACGATTAACCAAAAACCCGGGAAAGCCCATACAAAAATTTCCCTGGGAGATGAAATTACAGTAATTCTCCCGGATATTATCGGGCATGATGGAAAGGTCCCGGCGGAAGATATCTCGTTAGAAATCGTTTATGAGGATGAATTTATCTTGATTATTAATAAACCGGAAGGGATGTTAGTTCATCCAGCCAAAGGATGTTATTCCGGCACAGTGGTGAATGCCTTGGTGTATCATTATCAGAATTTTTCCCAATGGCCGGACCAAACGCGCCCGGGAATCGTTCATCGGATTGATCGTGAGACCTCCGGTGTCATAGTGATTGCTAAGGATATAAAAACTCACGGTCAACTGGCACGACAATTTAAAGAGCATACTGTTCAGAAAAAATATGTGGCTTTAGTAGAAGGGAAGGTTGAATTTGATGAAGGGATTATCGATGTCCCTTTAGGACGTCATCCTCGTTATTTTGATCTCAGGGCTGTTTGTTTTGAGGACTCGGCTAAGGAGGCAAAGACATTTTATAAAGTTCTTAAACGATTCAATAAGAGTTCTTATGTTAACCTGTCCCCAGAGACCGGACGAACTCATCAATTGCGAGTTCACATGGCACATTTAGGACATCCCATCCTGGGAGATGTACGTTATGGAAGTAAGCTCTCTTTTCCGCGATTGGCCCTGCATGCCCAATCGTTAGGATTTATTCATCCAAAAACGAAGAATTTTATTGAATTTACGGTCGTTCCACCGAAAGAATTTACAGAGTATCAATAGAGTCAGTAGTGTCCCGTTATTAGTCGAATAACTCCAACTGGTTACGGGAATTAATAA
>CAYJUK010000347.1:0-480 GCA_964373335.1 uncultured Planctomycetales bacterium
ACCCTGAAATTGCAATAGGAGTTTAACAAGATTCCTTCCAGGGAGACACTTAAACGTCAACTGTAATCCCAGGGTTCAATCCTTCGATAAAAATTTTTGAAGACTTTTGTGACCTTTCGAACTTGATCAGAACAACATATGGAACGACAAACAGCAATCCGATCAACGCCAATCTTTCGAATCACAGCGAGATTTTTAAGATCAATTCCACCAATTGCAAAAACGGGGATTCTAATTTCTCGCAGCACTCTTTTAAGCAATTTTAAATCCATGGGGTCACGCTCAGGTTTGGTCTGTGTTTTAAATACAGATCCAAAACCAATATAATCTGCCCCTCCCTGTTGGGCTTTTTGAGCATGTTTAAAATTCTGACAAGAAACGCCTATGATTGCTTGAGGCCCTAAAATCTTTCGTGCCCAAGTCAATGGCAAATCATCTTGCCCAATATGAACCCCAGAGGCCTGATCCGCATTATCAATA
>CAYJUK010000347.1:490-1666 GCA_964373335.1 uncultured Planctomycetales bacterium
TCCGATCTATAATATAGGGAATTTGATTTTTAAGAATTTTTAACACTCTTTGGGAAAATTTCAAAAGTTCCTTAGCGTTTCCATGTTTATCTCGTAACTGAACGAGATCCACTCCGCTGTTGAGTACCTTGCGAACAATATCTATCAATTCTTCATAGCTATTGACCTGTGTATCTAAGATTAAATATAATCTAGCATTCGTTAACGATCTTTTTTTCCAACTCATATATTTGATAACGCAATTGTTTAATGCGATGGGATGTCTGAAAATTAAAAAGCTTGGCGAATTCCTCAAGTACTCTCATCGATTCTTTGATCCTTTGAGAATTCGCATAAAAGATATCCGAGACCTGACCTCGCTTCATCTCCTTGGTAACAGACGACTTGCCGACATCACCTTTGACATCCCGAGATTGAATGATTCTTTTTAAATTAATGGGATAAACAAGATCAACCATATTATGTCGAATTAGTTTATATCTTTGGGCTGCCCTTCCTTGATTGAGGAAAAATCGGCAAATATCCTCACAAACACGTAATCCTTCTTTCGTCCGATTAAAATTGGCATCCAAAAGACGATAGATTTTTCTGACCTCAGCTTGCGTTTTCACTTCTGATTATCTTTTGAATCATTTTTGTTGTTGAGAAGCGGGGATCATAAGAAATAAATTCAATCTTACCCCCAGTAGATTTAACCAGATCACTCCCCAAGACTTCTTTATATTTCCAGTCGGCCCCTTTAATGAGGATATCCGGTTTTAAATTTTTAATTAAATTATAGGGGTTATTCTCTTTAAAAATCGTGACATAATCTACACACTCCAGAGCAGCTAATATGGCCGCTCGGGCGGATTGAGGATTAATTGGACGACCTCCCCCCTTAATTCTTTTCACAGAATCATCACTGTTGACACCCAGGACAAGAATCCGATTCTTTTTCTTAGCCTTGGTTAAATAACAAATATGACCATAATGCAAAAGATCAAAACAACCATTGGTAAAGGCGATTTTTTTCCCTTGTCGACGTAAGCGTGCTGCTTGTTGCTTCAATATCTTTAAATTGATAATCTTCTTCTGAAAACTCACTGAATCCCTTTACAAAAATAATCTTCCACTAATTCACAAATGGCATGGGCAATGCAGATACGAGATTCTTGAATGCGAGATGTTTTTTGA
>CAYJUK010000348.1:0-1659 GCA_964373335.1 uncultured Planctomycetales bacterium
TCAATAGTCGCACTTTTGAAGATTATTTTTCGCGGGAAAGCCAACGAATATCTATTCTAGAACCATTCAAAATCACTAACACCTTAGGAAAGTTTGATATTTCAGCACAAATTACCGGTGGAGGTCTTAGCGGACAAATCGGAGCCATTCGATTAGGCATTTCTCGGGCTTTAGCTGCTTGTGATCCTGCGAATGGGGACTTATTAAAAAAAGTAAAATTCCTCAGTCGCGATCCTCGTATGAAGGAAAGGAAGAAGCCAGGCCAGAAGGGAGCGAGGAAAAAGTTCCAATGGGTTAAACGTTAATTTCCAATAAAAATTTTCACCTAAAAACCTATCTTCAAAGCCCCTCTTCCTAATGAGTTGACGAGATAGGTTTTTTCATTTAAGATAGTTCTTCTTTTGTTAAAAAATTTTTTATTACAATCCTCTTATTGTAAACAACTCTTGATTTATATTATAAAATGATAAGAATCGGTATTGTAGGAATTAGTGGTTATTCTGGTTTAACCGCACTTGAGTTACTCTTAAAACATCCTCAAGTCCGAATAACCTATGTGAGCGCCAATAATTCGAGCGGTCGAGTCGATGAGATCTGGCCTCATTTAAAAAGGCTGACGAATCTTTATTGTAATAAATACGATCTTAGCAAGGCTGTCGCAAATTGTGATCTTCTGTATTTGGCTGTTCCCCACACGGTATCCTTGCAGATTACACCCCAACTTCTTAAAGCCAAAATACGGGTAATTGATCTGAGTGCTGATTACCGTCTCCTGGAAACCAAAACATTTAAAAAATGGTATGGTGTTGCGCATACTGATCAGCAAAATTTAAAAAAGGCTGTTTATGGGTTGCCTGAAATTTATCGAGAAAAAATTAAAAATGCCAACTTGATTGCTAATCCGGGTTGTTTTCCAACTGCTGCAATTCTTACTCTGGCACCTTTGATTACGATTAAAATGGAATCTATCCTTTCGATTATTATTGATGCCAAATCAGGAGTCAGCGGGGCTGGTCGAAAAGTCTCACTCCCTATGATGTTTACGGAACTGTACGATAATTTCAAAGCCTATAAGGTTCTGCGGCATCAACATACACCAGAAATCGATCATTACTTAACACAATTAGCCGACCAGGATATCAAAGTGACATTTGTTCCTCATTTACTTCCGATTAAACGAGGGATTTTGGTGACTGTTTATGTAGCACTCAAACGATCTTTAAATTTACAAAATGTGATCGCCATCTATAAAAAATTCTTTAAGACTGAACATTTCATTCGAGTCCTTGAAGAGGGAAAACAACCCGAATTAAAAAATGTGGCAGGGACAAACTTTTTGGATATCGGCATAGCAATCTCGGATGATGAAAAAATGTTGGTTTTAACGGGCGCTCTCGATAATCTCCTTAAGGGAGCATCTGGTCAAGCCGTTCAAAATATGAATATTATGTTCGGCTTTCCTGAGACGATGGGTTTAAACTCATAATGACACGAATTAAATTTATCAAAGCCGGGGGGGTCACACTTCCGCGAGGATTTAAAGCTAATGGACTTGCTTGCGGAATTAAAAAATCAGGGAAAGATGATTTAGCATTAATCTTTAGTGAAAGTCCAACCGTTTGCGCCGGGGTTTTTACTCGGAACTCTATCAAAGCCGCT
>CAYJUK010000349.1:0-1657 GCA_964373335.1 uncultured Planctomycetales bacterium
AATCTTTCAGTAATATACCTGTGTGACAAAGTAGCGGCGGCAATAATGGCCGAATCCTGAATACGAACCCCGTGATGAACTTCATACCTCTCCTTAAGACCACGTAAAATAGCGATCGTGTCCTCCACCGTTGGTTCATTCACCATCACCGGCTGGAACCGTCTTTCCAACGCAGCATCTTTTTCAATGTATTTGCGGTATTCATCAAGCGTTGTAGCCCCGATACATCGTAGTAATCCACGCGCCAACGCCGGTTTCAACATATTTCCGGCATCCATAGAACCTTCAGTTTTTCCGGCTCCAACAATGGTATGAAGCTCATCTATAAATAAAATGACCTCCCCGGCTTTATTTTCAATTTCTTTCAAGACAGCTTTGAGGCGATCTTCGAATTCTCCCCGGTATTTAGTTCCGGCGATTAAAGCGCCCATGTCTAAAGCAATAACTTTTTTTTGCTTAAGTCCTTCGGGAACATCTTCTGAATAAATCCTTTGTGCTAAGCCTTCGACAATAGCGGTTTTTCCGACACCAGGTTCACCAATTAACACCGGATTATTCTTAGTCCGGCGTGATAAAACTTGTATTACCCGTCTGATTTCTTCATCCCGACCGATAACAGGATCTAATTTTCCTTCCTGAGCTAATGCGGTTAAATCGCGCCCATATTTTTCTAACGCTTGATACCTGTCCTCCGTATTGGCACTGTCAACTTTCTGTCCCCCTCGAATTTGTTTAATAATTTCCAGAATACTATTTTCATTGATTCCGTTCTTTCTAAGTTCATAACTTAAAACAGTGCTGTGATCTTTAAAAATCGCAAGAAATATATGTTCCTGGGATAGGTATTCGTCCTTCATATTGTTGGCAATCTTTTGAGATTCCAATAGAATTCTATTTGTTGCGTTGGAAAAAAATGGCTGCTGCCCGCCTTCGACAGCAGATTTTTTATCAAGCTCATTTTCTAGTTTGTTTAAGATTTCCGAGACAGATACATTAAAGCGTTCCAAAAATGAGGGGGCAATCCCGCCCTCAACTTTAAGCAAGGCATAAGTTAAATGCTCCGGCTCAATCTGCTGATGATTAAACTGTGAAGCCAACTCAATAGCCTTTTGTATTGCTTCCTGGCTCTTTTGTGTAAATTTATCAAATCGTATGGCCATGCATGACTCCTGTTACTTGAGTTCCGGTATAAGATACGGCGATACACTAAGACATCGTACTCCTGCCCAAACACCCCTCCACTTATATACTGCCGTCGCTTTGGCAGCAATGCCGGAAAAACTTAATTCTATTGTTACATTCTTTAGATCCTTTAAAATCACCGCCATCACACCACCTACTTCTTACTGCACAGGGATCTTCTTAGCTTCTTTTTCCTGAATTGGGGCTCCTTGTTTTCTACCGACCTGTACCGTTAAGACACCTTGCTGATATTCGGCTATAATGGCGCTTGAGTCAGCATCTTGTGGCAAAGGAACCGTTCTTGAAAAATAGCCGAAACTGCGCTCTTTACGGAACATATTGTTTCCTTGATTTTCTTCAATTGCTTCATTCCTTTCACCGGACACCAGCAACATATTGTTTTTAACTTCTACGTTGATTTTGGCCTTATCCATGCCCGGAATGCTGATGTTCAGTGCGACCTGGATGCCGAAGC
>CAYJUK010000350.1:0-1639 GCA_964373335.1 uncultured Planctomycetales bacterium
GCTGGTCTAAAGAATAATCCCAAAATCAAGCAAAGCCCTCCGCCAAATTCCGATAAGGCCGCCAATAAACCGAAAAATGTGGGTGCAAAATGAATTCCAAATATCCCCATGGCCCCGCCTATTTTCTCCCACATCATTGATCCCGCCGCAAGTTTTCCATACCCATGATGCATAAACATCCCGCCGATGCCTATCCGTAAGATCAGAAAGCCGATGTGTTTGTATTTTTCAAGAACTTGTAGACACATAGGACACCTCCCCTTTTGATGTTTTATTATACTGTGATGAGATTCAAGCCATTCCTTCGAAGTTCAAGGCCTAATCACTTGAGCGAAGAAGAATGGCGGCGAGTGGATTTAAACCACCGACCTGTCGGGTATGAGCCGATCGCTCTATCGGGCTGAGCTACGCCGCCGGAATTTTTTATACGAAGAAAATAATATACAGAAGAAACAGGATGATCAGGCCAGAGATTATGTAATAATCGTAAAAATAAATAAAATCCTGGAGACGTTCGGAGGAGGTGTATTCATACTGGATGACCTCCACGGCGACACTGCCGGCTGATTTCATGCCATCGACTTCGCCGCGCTTTAAACGGATAAATTGGTTGGCGATGCGGTAGGCCTGAAGCTTACCCGTTTCGACTAAATCCATGACTTTTTTTTCGGAAACACCGAGAATCTGGGCAGTTTCCCGAACACTGATAAATTGGTCCGATGTCATTTAACTTTTTCTGAGGCAATCCACTCGTCAACTCGAGAACGTTCAAATCGCCAGTTGTCCCCATTACGGGCGGCGGGAATCTTTCCGGATTTGGCTAATTCGAGAATCGAGGAAGTTTCAATTTCGAGATACTTTGAGAGTTCATCCACATCTAAGAATTCATCCAACATCTGGCATTTTCCTTGAAAGATAGCCCCTTCGACAATGTTGAGTTTGGGAGTTGAGATATTGCCGTTGAGAACAGCCGTCGGCATCATAACAATCATTTTTTTAGCAATGATGTCACCGCGGACTTTACCCGCGATGACGATATTGTCACCGATGATATGGGCGTCCACCGAGGCGGTGCTGCCGATGGTGAGCGTCCCCCGGCATTCCATGGTCCCGTTGAAATTCCCGTTGATTTTTAGATTGACCGGATCTTTAAACGATAATGTCCCCTGCATGTTGGCGTTAATGTCAATAGCTTTATCTTCAATCTCTCTTCGATTGTTGTCTCTGAGGCCCATTTTGTTTACCTCCTATAAAATGTTGGTTGATGGAATTTTTTTGGTGATCCGACCGAAAAAATTTTTGAAAGCCAGATAGGCATTCACTTCGTTCGTGCACTATCTCCCTTCGGGCCGCCTTCGGCGGGGTCACATCGGAATTTTTCGCCTATCGGGTCCCGCCAGAGCCTGCCTGTCGGCAGACAAGGCGGAATCGGCCCCGCCAACGGCGGGGGAAATTCCGATGAGACAAGTTATATATAGCAAAAACATATTAAGAAGTCAATTAATCAAAATTCCAAATCCCAAGAAACAAATCCCAATAAATAACCAATGACCAAGAGACAATCAGCAAATCCCTTGCAGGGTCCGCTGTTTATTAATTTGGTCATTGGTAATTGTTTGCTGATTGTCTCTTGGTCATT
>CAYJUK010000351.1:0-1632 GCA_964373335.1 uncultured Planctomycetales bacterium
GCGAACAAAGGTTGTTGTCTTCCGTGCCCGGGCGCAGCAAAAATCCGCCCATAATGAATTATTATCAACCGGGGGATCGCTTTACTATCTGAAACACCGGGATGTGGTGGAGGGGTCTGACAAGGTCAAGATCGAAGTCCGTGATAAGATCACCGGCCTGGTCATTTCTTTCAAGGAGATGAAGGCGAATGTGGATTATGAGATCGATTATAAGGACGGCCGTGTCCTCTTCTGGCGTCCGATCCCATTTCTTGCCGAGGCCTATTCCATCGTGTCGAATAATTTATTAGACGGGAATCCTATTTATGTCGTCACAGATTATGAATATTCCGTGAAGGACAAATTTGATGAATCCACGATCGGATTGCGCGCCCGTCAGGCCTTGACCGATCATGTCCTTGTGGGAGGGACTTATATCAAAGAAAATCAACAGAAGGCTGATTATCAACTGCGGGGAACAGAGACTACTGTTCATCTCGGGAAAGATGCCACGGTGGCGGCGGAATATGCTGAATCGCAGTCGGAGGCGATGGGAAGCTTTGTCTCAACGGATGGAGGGATTACCTTCACCGAGTTAGCCGTCAATGAATTTGCCCGCGGCCGAGCCTACGGGATCCGGGGAGATGCCCGATTGTTTAATCGTATGGGATTGAGTTCACACTATAAATGGATCGACAATGAGTTTTCTTCCACCAGTACTCCGGCTCAGCAGGGGAAGGAATTGATCGGTCTCTCATTGACCTATGATCTGACCGACAGCACTCGTCTGACGGTCCGACACGATATTCAGACCTTGCTGGATGGAGGCAGTGCCCAGACCAGACAGCAGGTGGCCGGCGATCAGAACGTTACCACCTTGATGCAGGTTGTTCACGAGTCTCGAAAATTAAGGTTGACCGGGGAATATCAACGTAAAGAGGTGAAAGAGAAGATTGATGCGTTTTCTTCAAAATCAAATGTCACGGAAGATATCTTGGCGGCTCAGGCGGATTATCAGTTGACCGACAACATGTCAGTCACCTTAGGACGGCAAGAGGGAATCCGGGATGATACCCTGGATCAAACGACCATCGGCATCAAAGGTCAACCCAGCGAGAAACTGGAATTGAGGGCTTCTGAAACGATCGGTTCCTCCGGTTTGGCTACGACTATTGGAGCGACAACAGCCGTTGGGAAGAATCTTTCTGTCTCTGCCGATTATACATTGGGGCATACTCAGGGAGATATTAAGACTGATCTCGGGGCAGAAACGCAGATCACGGATCATACCAAAGTCGAAACAAATGTCGGGATTCAACAAGCCCCAACGGGAGTACGGACTTTTGATATGGCTGTAGGGACATCAACACAGGTGACGGATAAAACGACCCTGGAAACAAAAGTTGAGAAAACAGCTCAAGAGCAATTGCTTGTCAGCGTCGGAGGATCAGCGTTTATGGATGACGGAACCACAAATGTGAAGACTACCGTGGGAACGACGGGATTAACCAGCAGTGGACAAGCTGCTGTTATGGCCATTGATGCCACCCAGCAGGTTGATGAAAAGACAGCAACCACGGCCAAATACGCAGTTGAAGAAAAGCCGGGACAAGGCAGAGCGGAAACAGTCAGTTATGGTTCTAAGAAGCAGAT
>CAYJUK010000352.1:0-1168 GCA_964373335.1 uncultured Planctomycetales bacterium
AATTTTACGAAATCAGAAAGTCGGGGGTAGTGATTCCCAAGATACTAATACAGATTTGCCATTTGTGCAAATGGTAGACAAGTATTCAAAATGGTTGGAAGGTAAACTTTCCAAAGTAACCCAAATTGAGATAGCTGAAATTCCAAGGCATTGTCCAGCGTTAGCAGGTTGACCAGCTTGGGCTTGATCCATAGATGATAGGGAAGATAAGTTGCCAGCCCAATAATTGATACACCGGGAGTTGGCTCGATGAATGTCTTGTTGTTAAATTTAAAACGGTCAGAAACCGGTATTTGATACTTGTTCTGTATTTCATCAATCGATGTTTTATGGGTTTCAACGATTGCTTTGGTAACATGTTCAAATCGCGGGAACGATAAAGAAGGTTTAAAAAAAAGGGCAGAGAAGAGAAAGATGGTAATAAATATTTTTAAGGCGGTTGTCTCAGAGGTATTCATTCAACTGAATTCTTTCTCTGCGTTGTAAATACTCCTTCTGTTTCAGTAGCTTTTCAAGAAATAAACAGCCCAGAGTGAATAGATATGGACTGGTCATTTCCTTAATTTTAAAATTTGAAATGCCTTGCTCTCGATTGTTCCATGAGATCGGAATTTTTGTGTATTTGAAGCCGCGAATCATAGCTTTTAATGGCAGTTCAACGGTGATGTTAAAATGCCTCGATAAAATGGGGCGGATTCCTTCAATGACTCCCCGCCGGTATCCTTTAAATGCGTTTGTCGTGTCATTGTGATTGATGCCAAAGAAGAGCTGAATAAGTGAATTGGCAATCCGGTTGAGCAACAATTTAAATTTAGGATAATTGTGTGTCGAAGAACCTTTGATAAAACGAGAACCAAACACACACTCATGGCCTTCTTTGAGAAGATAATAATACGATAAGAGGTCTTTGGGCGAATCTGAAAGATCGGCCATGACAATGCAGACCGCCGCTCCCCGAAACAAATCTAAGCCGTATCGAATGGCAGAGCCGAAGCCTTTAGGATAAATATTATTTTCGTACCGAATTTGATCAGACTGCTCGGACATTCTTTTGAGAACGCTTTCGGTATCATCCGAGCTCCCGTCATTGATGATCAGGATTTCGTAATCCTCTACACTGTTTGTTTTGAATGTTTGCAGAATCGTATTACAGGCATTTTCTATGTTG
>CAYJUK010000352.1:1178-1626 GCA_964373335.1 uncultured Planctomycetales bacterium
ATGATCGACAGAAATGGCGCGGAATTCTTTGAGGTCATACGGTCTGTTCTTGAAAAACAGGAGCAAGGAGATTCGAATTTATTTCAAGCCAGTCAGCAATGTCATCTAGGCACTGTTGCACTGAGATGCGCGGGCTCCAATGTGAATCATTGGCAATCTTAGAATTGTCGGTAATATAAATTCTCACATCATTGGGACGGTCTTGTTCCTCGCTTCCTATGGGAATGGTTTTGAAGCGATTTTGACAAAATTCTGTAAGTTCAAGAAGTGAAACCGTATTTTCTAAACCTCCACCCACATTGTAGGTCTGGCCATGGTACTTCTCTAAATACTTGGCTTGATAAAGGATTAGATCGCACAAGTCATGGACGTTTAAGACATAACTCACTTGATATCCCAGGCCTCCAAAACCAATGTAATTGATCTTCTCCTGATACTGATGTTTGGC
>CAYJUK010000353.1:0-1623 GCA_964373335.1 uncultured Planctomycetales bacterium
CGTCTCATTTATTTTATTATCCTGACGGCCTCCATTTATTATGTGGTGGTGCAGCGCAACCATGTGGTCATGCAAACTACTAAACGTTTTGTGATGACCATAACCTTACTCCTTTTTATTTTCAACTTATTGAATATCCTTAATGAATTCCAGATTGACTTTTACTCTTACCCGACGACCTCATCATTCAAATCTTACTTTTGGCAGAAGAGCTACGATTATATCTTTAATCTCTTCCTCGTCACAATTGGGATCCTCATGCCCTGCCTATCCGGAGAATCCCTGCACTATGAGGTATTTCCTCAGAAAAGAGAAGGGAGGTTCCTCCATTATATCCTTTCCTCAATATTCACTAGGAATGTCTTTCGTTCCATCCTGCTGGGGTATTTGATCTTTTTGATATTGTTAGGTTTACAATCCTTGACCTTCAGTTTAGGACAACATTGCTTTGGTGTTTGGATGGAATACAATTGGATGACAGAATTCTCTTCCAGTTACTTGCCATTTCTTTCTTCAATTATCTTTGGATTTACGACAAGCCTTGTTGAGGAAATCTCCTATCGTTTATTTACCATCAGCTGGGCAAAAAAATTTCTTAAAAATACCTTCCTCGCGATTCTTTTTTCTTCCATCATTTGGGGATATGGCCATACTGGATATCAAGTCTTCCCCATGTGGTTTCGGGGACTAGAAGTGAGTCTTTTAGGTATTTTTATGTCCTTAATTTATCTGAGATTTGGAATTATCACTGTACTTGTTGCTCATTACGTCTTTGATGTCTTCTGGCACAGCTTGGGATATCTCACCGGAGGAGGACAACCATTCCTTTTCTATAGCTCCTTAGGGGTTATCCTCTGGCCAATTGGCTTTAGTCTCATCGCTTATTTTATGAACAAATCTGAGGAGGAAAGCCCTTTACGTTGGCAACTCAATAAACACCATAAATTTAATCTGCAGATTGTTGAAGAATACATCAGGGTCCAACTCCAATCCGGCCATAAAGATTTGGAAGAATTAAAAAAGGAATTAATATCCCATTACTGGGATATTTGTGTCGTAGAAACTGCTATTGAAAACTTGGCGAAGGGACAAAACAAGGAAGATCGACTGCAGGATTTGATTTAATCCTATCCTCAATTAACATGTTTAATTGATTATAGTTATACAACTTTGCTCATGAATCAAGATCAAAAAATAGCCGGAGAGCAATACCTCTGAAGTTTAATAAATCTCTTTTAGGGGATTAGGAACTTATACTTGCTTCTTATGATTATTTTGTTATACTACATGGCCAATAGTAAAATTTTACTATAAAATCTTTAATCCTTGCGTTAATTGCCTCACTCACGGTAATATTTTTAAACTTAACCCTCCTTCACAGGGTTTAATTTTATGCTTCTTAACCCACTCACATTTCATTCTCCCGAGACCTTACAGGAGGCGGTTCAATTGTACAACTCATTATCTGATAAGAAGATATTAGCCGGGGGAACCTTTTTGTTAAATAGCCTTAAACTCCTTAAAAGAAAAGGGACAAAGACTCCCCAACACATCATTAGCCTCCGCAAACTCAATGAATTGAAAGGTATTTTTCTTGATGAAACTCAACTGGTCATCAAGGCG
>CAYJUK010000354.1:0-1610 GCA_964373335.1 uncultured Planctomycetales bacterium
CCGCACAAACATGAATACGTAGAAGGTCTTCACAGAATCACTGACGAGATGCAGGATTTTATCAAAACTCAATATGAAAGCAACCCTGATTTAAGCAAAAAACTTGCGGAAGCCAGCGTAATTTTTGAAGAAGAAATAGACAAAATAGTCCATAAAAATATTCTAGAATCTGAAAAACGACCCGATGGCAGAAAGACTGATGAGTTGAGACACCTAAACGCTGAAGTTGGCATCCTCCCCCATTCACACGGCACCGGGCTTTTTAATCGTGGCACTACCCAAGCTCTTTCCATATTGACTCTTGCCGCTCCTGGCCTTGAACAATGGATAGAAACCATGGAGATAGATCTTACTAAAAAGCGCTTTATGCACCATTATGTTTTCCCGCCTTTCAGTGTCGGAGAGGTCGGTCGTATGGGCGGAGGCGGAAGAAGAGAAATTGGCCACGGGGCTTTGGCCGAAAGATCCCTTGAACCAATAATTCCGGCTAAGGATAAATTCCCTTACACCATCAGAGTTGTTTCTGAAATACTTTCTTCTAATGGTTCTTCGTCCATGGCTTCTGTTTGCGGATCATCACTGGCCTTAATGGACGGCGGAGTTCCAATTAAATCTCCTGCCGCCGGTATTGCTATGGGTTTGATGCTTGATGAAAAAGGAGAGAAATATAAAATACTAACCGATATCCAAGGACCTGAAGACCATCATGGAGATATGGATTTAAAGGTTGCCGGAACCAAAGATGGTATTACCGGAATGCAGATGGATGTCAAAGTTGAGGGCATCACCGTTGAAATAGTTGAGAAAACCCTTGTTCAGGCCAAGAAAGCTCGCTTAGAAATATTAGCGGCAATGGAAAAGGCAATTTCTACCAATAGATCAGAATTATCTCCGCATGCTCCCCGAGTGGAGACGGTTAAAATTAATCCTTCTAAAATAGGAGCCCTCATTGGTCCGGGAGGCAAAATTATAAACGAAATAATTGAAAAAACCGGAGCAGAAATTGATATTGAAGACGACGGTTCGGTATTTGTTACCTCACTTACTCCGGAAGGAATGAAAAAGGCATTGGCGCTTATCGCAGAAGTTACTTATGAGGTGAAAATGGGAGATGAATTTGATGGCACAGTAGTGAGCATCAGAGACTTCGGCGCATTTGTGGAAATAATGCCCGGCAAAGATGGAATGGTTCACATATCCGAAATCAGCAATGAAAGGGTAAATAAAGTTACCGATGTCTTAAAAATTGGCCAGCAAGTTCATGTTTGGGTCAAGGCGGTGGATGATATGGGGAAGATAAGTTTGACCATGAAGCCACCTCGCAGATAAAACCAAAGGCCAATCTTCACGAACCCATCCCAAATATCATCACCTTACTTCTTTAACAAATACTACTAAAATCTCCTCAGCGGCGACCGCCGCTGAGTCGTTGATTGTAAACTCTTGATTTGATAGTTTACAAGTGATACACTATGAACATGAAAAACAATGACTTTGTCTCAATAGCTGAATTGGCTAAGATTTTAGGCATGACTCGGATGGGCGTGTTTAAGAGAATTAAATCAGGCAAATTAAAGGCCAAACAAATAGGCCGTTCTTATTTTATTGCC
>CAYJUK010000355.1:0-1600 GCA_964373335.1 uncultured Planctomycetales bacterium
CATATCGCGGACAATCACCCCCTGCCGCAGGAGGTGCTGGACAACGCGTTGACTGGAGAAGGGAACCTGGATCAAAATAAAGTTGGTATAAGTCAGCTTATAGATAAACCCCAATTTCGATAAACTTTTATAAAGAGACCGCCTTTGATCTTCTAGATAACGGCCCAAACGGCGATAGTAACCGTTATCCTTAAGACAAGCCAGGGCTGCCGCCTGCGCCAGGGAATTGACATTGAACGGCTCTCGGACGCGATTCAAAAAATCAATGACCCTGGGATCGGCCATTCCATAACCCACCCTTAATCCTGCTAACCCATACATTTTAGAGAAAGTGCGCGTGATCAAAAGATTCCTGAATGTTTCCAGCAGTTTCAGGGACTGAGGATAATCTTTTGCCAGAACAAATTCATAATAGGCCTCATCGAGAAAAATAAGAATATCGCGAGGGACCCGACTTAAGAAATTCCGCAATGGTTGATGAGCAATATATGTCCCGGCCGGATTATCAGGGTTACCGATGAAGATGATCTTTGTCTTCTTACTGACGGCCAATAGCATTCGTTCTAAATCGTAATGCAGATCCCTTAATGGAATAGATTTAATCACGGCCTGCTCCACTTGAGAAGCGATTTCATAGATTAAAAACGACGGGCGTGCCATGATCACTTCCTCCCGGGGAGACACAAAAGCCCTGACCGCCATGACAATGATTTCATCGGAACCATTGCCAAAAATAAATTGACTGGGTTTCAGACCCAGTCGTTTGGATAAGGCCATCCGCAATTCATAACAGCCGCTTTCCGGATATCGATTGACCTTTTTAGCCTGTTCACAGATAGCCTGGAACACTTTTGGAGAAGGGCCAAAGGGATTCTCATTCGAAGCGAGTTTGATGACTTCTTTTAACCCGAGTTCTCTTTGCACCTCCTCGATCGGTTTTCCCGGAACATAGGGCCGGATCCGAAAAAGACTTTTTTTGACTCTCTGTTTCATACGAAAGATCACATTATACTTGTTCTTAATGAAAACTTCTTATAGAACAGCGAAGTTTTCATTAAACCCCAGATTTGCAATGCAAAATATGGGGTTAAACCCCAAAAGTTGGGGTAAACAAGCATTTTCTTAATACGAAATTTTGATTAAGGATTAATAAGTGGTATATATGGGATAAGAACCGAGGATCTTCAAATATTTACACATATCTTCCAAACGATCCAAGGCCTTTTTCACATTCTCATTTTCACGATGTCCTTCAAAATCGACAAAAAAATAATAGTCCCAGACCCTCTTTTTAGAGGGCCGGGATTCGATCTTTGTGAGATTAATCTTATGATCGGTGAATGGAGTTAACATCGCATGTAGGGCACCCACCCGATCCTTAATCGAGAATAAGATCGATGTCCGGTCATGACCTGTCGGAGGCACATCATTGGTGGCCAAGACAAGGAACCGGGTGATGTTATGGGCGTTATCCTCAATCCCTTTTTTAATAATTTTAACCCGGTAGAGCTTTGCGGCTAAAAGAGAGGCAATACAGGCCGACCCCTTTTGTTTAGCTGCGATCTGGGCGGCCTTTGTCGTTGAGGCGACTTCAACCAAG
>CAYJUK010000356.1:0-1584 GCA_964373335.1 uncultured Planctomycetales bacterium
TCGGATTCACTTCATTGGCTTGCCATTGGTGCGCGCTAATTTGGACTTACATGAGGGTCAATGGGGAGTCAATAGGGGGGACAGCGCCCACTGTTGTCCCCCCTATTTTAATTCAAATCCGCGTCTTTAAACGGCTGCAAGCGGGGGGCGGGGGAGGGTTTGGGCACGGCCGGGGATCTCGATCTCGGCTTTTTCCCAAACTGAGCGAGGAGCGGGAAAATAAACAAGGCCGAAAAGGCGGAAATCATCGTTCCAAAAACGATAGAGCCGCCGAAACGCTGGGTGGGAGGAAATGAGGAAAAGAAAAAGATGGCAAAGCCGCTGCCGACGATAAACATCGAAGTCATGATCGGTTCCCACATCCGTTCTCTCACTTTTTTCCAGGCCGCAGCGGAGTTACTCTCCAGAGATAACCGTCGGTAGATATTCACCATATGGAGCATGGCGTCAATCCCCATGGAGATGGCGATATTGGCTGCCGGCGCGGCAATAATATCCAGAGGGATCTTGAGCATCCCGATAGGTCCTAAAATACATAAAGGAATAACACCGATGCTTAAACTCATCGCCAGGGCTGTTCTCAGTGAATAGGAGAATATGAACGCGATGAAAACAAAGACCAGAAGAAGCCGTCCTAATCCATAAATCAAGCTCTCGGCGACATGCCGGGAAAGATTGCCCTGCAGGGCGTAAGTCCCGCCGGTTAAGTAGGGAACAAATCCATGATCTGCAATAATCCGATGAATCTCCGCGATAATGTCTAAACGATTTTTACGACGGCCTTCTTCATTCATCCGAAATAAGAGCAGTGCGGTTTTATGATCATCGGTGATGAATCCCCGCGCGATCTCATTGTATTGAGGCGCGGCCATCCGCTGAAGCAGGGTCTTATCTGAGACAAATAAACTGAAATACGTTGAACGGCGTGCTTCCTTGACGAGAAGCGGCAGCGAGATGAGCGTCCCCACATCCGGATACTGTTCCAGCTCCCGCTGGAGGTTCATCAGTTTGGGTACATTCGTCTTGGTGCTCAAGGCCTCAGCGGTCTCGGATTTGATCAAAACCACCAGAGGATTACTCCCGCCGTTTTCATCGACATATTTCAATCCATTCGTGACCTCACTGTCTTTGGAGAAAAAGGACAGGAGACTGGGATCCATGTTTAAGGATTTAAGATCCGGCAGGGTAAAAAGAGCTATGCCCAGGATGGTGATGATGACCGCCCACTGACGACGATCAAAAAAATGGAAAAGGGCAAGCCCTTGCGCGTCAAGCTGGGAGTGGACCCCACGAGCCCGGAGCTCCACCTGGGGCACACCGTGTGCCTGCGTAAGATGAGGACCTTTCAGGAATTGGGGCACATCGGCGTGCTGATTATCGGAGATTTCACAGCGCGCGTGGGCGACCCTTCCGGGCGCGCGGAAGGCCGGCCCGTGCTTTCCTCCGAAACCGTAAACAAACACTCGGAAACATACAAAGAGCAGGCCTTTAGAATTTTGGACCCCACAAAAACGGAAATCCGCTACAACTCCGAGTGGCTGGACCCCTTTATCACAAGCGGGAAACTTCTGGAGTATCTTCCCC
>CAYJUK010000357.1:0-1565 GCA_964373335.1 uncultured Planctomycetales bacterium
AGCACTGCGGACTCCTGAACCCAAGGTCAGCCCAATGAATACGAAAGAACCATATTTTTTTCGATTTGACAGAAAAAAAGAAATCATTGTCGATAGGATGAAATGAATTTTCTACCGGCGGATAGTTACGCCAACCCGATCACAATATCGATCGATGGGACACCGAGAACACAGCGGGGAGACCGGCTTACAAACATTCTGCCCCCAAGTCACTAAAAGGGCATTGTATCCCCTCCAATATCTCTTCGGGAGTTTCTTCCTTAAAGCCATTTCTGTTTCTTCCGGTGTCCGGGTCTTGACATACCCTAAGCGATTTGAAATCCGATGCACATGCGTATCCACGCAGACCGCCGGCTGGGAGAATCCTTCCGTTAAAACCAAATTCGCTGTCTTGCGTCCAACACCGTTCATGGTCAATAAAACATCCAACTCATCAGGGACTTTTCCGTTAAATTTCTCAATGATATCTTTACAAATCCCCAGGATTGTCCTGGCCTTCGTACGATAGAAGCCCACCGGATAAATAATTTTTTCGATCTGAGCCGTTGTCAGCTTTAACATTTTCTCCGGAGAATCAGCTAAGGTAAATAATCTTTCCGCGGCAGGCAGTGTCGTCTGATCTTTTGTTCTTAACGATAAGATACAGGAGATCAAGACAAGGAAAGGACTTTTCCACCTTTTCCCCACCAGCGTTACTGAAGGGTCCGGCAGCCCTTTAATGGCCTTTCTGAGACGTTTCACCACAAGGGAGATATTCTGGTTCGTAACAGTCATAATTTTTTTCTGGTCTTAACCTTCATTGAAAATCTGCCTGTCCCCTTTTCCCATTTTCCTGCCGAATCATTTTATCCTTCAAGACCTGAGGGATCCCGATATCAACCACAATGACCTTTCCCGCATGATCAGGGCCTTCCCTCTTTCCAAAACCCAATTTAGAGAAACTGAATGTCACTGTTTTACAGGCCTTAACACAGACACCGTAAATCCGGCCGGTGGTCCCATCCAGGCCCGAGGGGATATCCACAGAAACAACATATTTGTTCAATTGATTTAAAACTGCGATGACCGACCGATAGGGATCCAGAATCTCACGATTGAGTCCCACGCCAAAAATGGCATCCACGATCACATCGCTTAAGGAGACCTCTTTAAGATGTTTCCCGGAAAGACGGCGAATCTCAACAATCGGGTGCTTCAAATTCTTGAGGATACGGTAATGAACCGCGGCATCGTCTTTTAACCGGGCCGCAGGCCCGATCAAAAAAATCTTTGTTCTCACGCCGGCGTCCCTCAAATGCCGGGCGGCAACTAATCCATCCCCGGCATTGTTGCCGGGTCCACAGATGATGGACACCACCGAAAATTTCTTCCGTCTTAAATCTTTAAAGATTTCCCGGGCCGTTAATCGTCCGGCATTTTCCATCAAGACCAGCGAAGGGATGCCAATCTCTTCAATCGCCATCCTATCGATCGCCTGAATCTGCGGCACGCTCACAGCCATAGTCTTCATAGCGGACTTTGTCCCTCTTGAGCCGCGTCAGGAACTGACCCCCGCACCGTACAGC
>CAYJUK010000358.1:0-1553 GCA_964373335.1 uncultured Planctomycetales bacterium
TTGGGGGCTAGTTAAAATAGAGGAAATGTTGAATGACAAAGCATTCAAAAAAGAAATGACAATTTCATCGAAAGATTCTGAGTGGGCAAAGAAGGTTGAAGACTGTAGGATCATGCCTTTAAGTGAGCTGGTCGAGGAGAATGTCTTTCGATTCTTTCCTGAGCAAAAAGGATCCGACCGCAGAATTCATGGCTTTAAACCTTAATAACACGGGATTCAGGAAATGATGCAAAAAGTTATGATTCAAAAAAGAATATTAATTACAGGAATTCCGGGATCGGGAAAAACATGCATTGGCAAATTCTTGCAGGAACAACATGGCTTTGTCCTCGAGGATATCGAAGAATGGCAAGGAAGAGATGAAAGATTTCTTAAGGGGGACAGCATAGATCAAGAAAAGGTTGACTGGGAAATAAAGAGGATAACCGAACAAAACGGCAAAGTTGTCGCAGTATTCGGACTTCGACCTCGGAACCCCGTTGATGCTTTTATCGTAAAGCGATTAAAGGAGAAATGGAATTTTCGTTTATTTTGGTTTGACGGTAATCAAGCAGCCGCCCTACGTGCGTATTATGAAAGAGAACTTCCGAGATATCATAAGGGGAGTTTGGGCCTGGAATTTTATGACCGAATCAAAGGATTCTTTATTCAGGTGGAAAATATCAGAGCAAGTAAGGTTATAGAAGATATTCAACCCATTCTTATCAATACATTTCGAGCGGATGGCGAATTTAAAACAGAAGCCGAAATCGTAACCGAGATAAAGCGGCATGTAGCGAGCATGAAAGAGAGTCTCAGTGACAGAACCCTGTAGTAATGGCACCAAGCGCATGATCATCCAAGGACATGATGCGCACCGCTTATGAATTGATCTGTCGGGTCTTCCGGCTCTTCTTCCTGCCAGAAGTATTTCTAAAAGAGGCGATGAAAAGCATGCCTAACGCAGATCAAAATGAAATGCGGTCCAGAATCTCTAAGTTACGCACAAAGATCATTAGGGGTTTAAAGATAGTGATTGGTACGATTATCGCAGCTCTTATCGCCAACGCATTTCTTAAATGGGTAAATCTTGTAGTGCCGCATTCTGGATTGCTGGTTATACGTTTCTTTGGGTACGGCATGGTATTATGGGGAGCGATTGGTATTTGGCTTGGCATAAAAACAGCCAGCCAATGGGGCGGTTGGCAACTTGCCAGAACACCGTACAACAGATTTTTAATAGCAAATCTATTACCTTTGTTTGTGTCATTTTTATTTTTGACACCATGGATTACTATCCGTTAAAGCACAAAGTGTGGTAACTCGTATCAAACTATTAAAATCATCCGATAAGCGGAGCAATTGATGGGACGTGATGGCTATTTGTTTGATGGCAATGAAATAAATCGGGTACTTGAGCGCCAACAGCAACAACTCATACGCGAAGTGGACTCCCTAGGCCCCAATTACTTGCTTAATGTAAGTGAAGATGATTACGTCAAACACCTTGTCCAAAAATATTCATTGGAATTGCCGAAAATTCATGTCGACAAAAAGCACGTTTATCAAATGGG
>CAYJUK010000359.1:0-1523 GCA_964373335.1 uncultured Planctomycetales bacterium
TCGCCGATAATCTCAAAATTTCTAACAACAGCATCGGTAATTAACGTACTATCGGAAAAATCCGCAAACGATAGACCTTCGGTATATCTCCGGACTCTTTCTATGGCCTCGATGATATCTTTTAGGTAAAGCTGGGGACTTCTTTTGCTCATACAAAAATTGTCTCGCGTAGAATGCTATCTTTTATAAGCGGCTTTAAGGCTTTGCGGGTAACAAGATCAACTTTTATATGGAGAAGTTTCCTTAGAAATTCCTCGAGACGAATAAATTCAAAAAAATCAGGAGATTCCGCGAATTCCACCAAAATATCAATATCACTACTACGATGTTAAGTTAATTTTTAATAGTGTCATAAGCTTTATCAAGTTTCTCGCGAGCTTTGTTTTTTGTAAAATGCCAGGTAATTTTGGTTCCAAGACGATTGCGTTTGGCGGACCATGCCCTAACTTCTTTAGCTAAGATGCGTTTTTGGTCAATGCGTCTATCAAGACATTGTTTTGATAACGCAGACAATTCAATCTCGGCCATATTAAGCCAGCTGGCCTTCTTGGGCGTATAGACCATCTCAAAACGTTGGGACAACGCAAAGGCTTCTGGAGCGTCGAATACTTCATAGAACGAAGATGGATTATGCGTGTTGAGATTGTCCTGAACCAAAACAATTTTTTCGGCATCTGGATAATGCGCTGCTAAAGATTTCATAAACTCGGCATAATCTTTCTTGGTTTTTTGTTCTGTGACTTTAACAACACGTTGTCCGGCCAAGGGTTCAACGGCCATAAGCACAACGCACGTTCCGTTGCGCTTATAATGATAGTCCTGACGTTCAACGCGCCCCGGCTTCATTGGTATCGGCATCAGGATATCTCCCAGCAGTTGACAAGGGCGTTCGTCAAAACAGACAACCGGTCGTTGAGGGTCATAGGGCTGCTCATAGGTATCCAAAACCTGTTCCATCCGCCAGAGATATTCGGACGTGATGATTCCAATGCACCATTGTTTCTTTAAGTGAGGTTTGAGTTCGTTTTTTTTAAAATGTTGTGTACACTGACATGCGAAATGGTCTCAACAATATCCAGTTCTATGACACGATCAGCCAATAAACGTAAACTCCATTGGGCTCGGCCTTCCGGTGGCTGGCTGCAGGCAAGCGCTGTGATTTTGGCCATAGTTTTACCTTTGAATTTTTGGGGTTGCCCGGAGCGCGCATCTTCGTTGATAGCACGCTCTAATCCTCCTTTGCAATAACGTCGTCTGATATTGAATATGGTTGCCAAACATACGTTTAACGCGTCGGATATTTCTTGGTCTGTTTTGCCTTTATCGGCTAACAGAAGAACTCGGCATCGCGTGATTTTACGGGCCTTATCTTCACCTGATTCAACGATCTTTTGTAAATACTCTCGGGCATGTTTTTTTAATTTAACGCAATGGCTTTTCTGGCTCATGGATTATCTCCTCTCTTTAGAAGATAATACCACGAAACCCATTAACCATTAGTAACTAACTTAACAATGTACTAG
>CAYJUK010000360.1:0-1523 GCA_964373335.1 uncultured Planctomycetales bacterium
TTTTGCCGCCTCCGCAGGGATCAGGGGGTAAGGATCAATGGTATCATTCCCAAAATTTTGGGGTAAATGTGTTTTATAGATTTTATGAAAGTGTTATAATATACCTCTATGTATATAGAATTTTATCATTTGAAAGAAAATCCATTTAATGTCACCTCTGATCCTAGTTTCTTTTTTGCCAGCTCTCGACATTCAGAAGCCTTCTCTCATCTTCAATATGGTATCCAAGAAAGAAAAGGGATCATTGTCTTTACAGGAGAGATCGGGACAGGAAAGACAACCCTGTGTCGTAATCTCCTGAACCAATTGGAACAGACAACCAAAACTGCCTTTATATTCAACCCTTATTTTTCTCAATTACAATTGCTTCAGCTTATTATCAAAGATTTCGGAATTCAAGGGACCTTTAAAAACAAACTCGATTTAATTAATGCCTTGAATGAATTCTTATTGCTAGAATCTTCTCAAGGTCACAACATTGTTCTTATCATTGATGAAGCACAGAATCTCAATGTATCTCAATTAGAACAAATTCGACTTCTTTCCAACTTAGAGACAGAAAAACAAAAACTTCTACAAATCATCCTGGTGGGACAACCAGAATTAATGGATAAATTGAAGCTCTCTTCCTTACGACAACTCTATCAAAGAGTCACGGTGCGATATCACATGCTCCCCTTGGACAAAGAAGAGATGAAGCAATATATATATCACCGACTTAGGATCGCTAGTCAGTCCAATAATCACACCATCAAGATTAATTTTACCGATGGTGCCATTGATCATATTTTTAAAATCACCCTGGGAACACCGCGGCTGGTTAATGTTCTTTGTGACCGAGCGCTTTTAGCCGGCTATGTGGCTGAATCCTGCAGTATCGATGAAAATATTATCTTTCGTTGTGCCCGAGAGGTAGGACAATTCCGATGAGCATTATTAATGAGGCCTTAAAGAAAACTCAATCCAAATTACAAACAGCGCAGAAAATTTCCGCTCTCCCCACCTCCCCTCAAGAACCGACTTTAACTCCTTTCTCAGAGTCTAATCATTTTGTTTCAGCCACTCTTGATCCTCCCTCCAAAGAAATTCGTTCCCAGCCAACTCATTGGCCTTTAATTTTTCTCATCTTGGGGTTCCTTATTCTTTTTATTATTATCTTTACCCTGTTAGCTTTGAGCATCAAAAAGACCTCTGATTCTGCCATTATCGTAGATCGCAGAGAAACCAAAGAAATATTAATTCCTCAGAAGCCACACACTTCCCAGAAAGATGAATATTCTCCTCCTTTAAAACTTCAGGGAGTTATGATGATGAAAAATAAACCAGCGGCTCTGATTAATGATGAAGTTTATGAAGAGGGAGAATATATAAGAGGTATGCATATTCAGAGGATTTCAATTGACCAAGTGGAATTGAGTCACAAAAATCAAACGATCATTCTCAAAATCAAATAATCTCATCTGATTTATTTGGTTCTTTCGTATTCATTGGGCTGACCTTGGGTTCAGGAGTCCGCAGTGCTG
>CAYJUK010000361.1:0-1522 GCA_964373335.1 uncultured Planctomycetales bacterium
TTCACCCTTGCCTTTTTGCATTGCCTGAACGAGCTCATTGAACCCTCCAACTCCACCACAATCCTCAGGTGGACAATTTCCAATACCGGAAATACAAAGCGGTGTCATTTCGCCGGTATCTGTAATAACATCTTCTACAATGATTTTATGCCTCCAGGAATCTCCAAAATCATATTCATAATTGGCTTTGTTGCATGATCCGATAGCTATCGGATCGAACTTATTAAACTTGACTTGTTGATTGAAACCTGAATATCCGCGTAGCATGTAAAAGAAGACGGGACACCTTTGTTTCAAAATTACTACACAATGAAACAACATGCATCCCGCTCCGTGCGTCCGAAGACGCGGTACAAAGTAAAGAATTGGTCAGCATATAACGAAGCATTAGTTAATAGAGGAAATATTACGATGTGGATAGAAGAAGGAAGTGAGAAGGCTTGGTATCATGAAGGTCCCGCCCAGCGGGGCGCCCAGTTTGTTTACTCTGATGAAGCCATTAAGATTGGACTTACCATCAGGCAAATATTTCATCTTCCATTCAGACAAACCGAAGGCTTCTTGAAGTCGATTACCCGGTTGATGGAAATGAAGGTACAAGTTCCTGATTATACGGTTCTGTGTAGGAGAATGAGAAATATTCCGGCGCAAATTAAGCCCGGAAAGAATATTACCGATATTGTTTTTGATGGCTCTGGTCTTAAGGTTTTTGGAGAAGGAGAATGGAAAGTGAGGCAGCACGGGCCGGGCAAAAGGCGCACGTGGCGCAAGCTTCACATCGGTCTGGATCCTGACGGAAAGGAAGTTCAGGTGGTGGATATAACTCCGAATTCTGTTCATGATGCGGACGCAGCCAAGAGCATGCTCGAGCAAAACGAAATGCCTGATCTGAAAAAATTCTATGGAGACGGAGGATATGATAAATGGAAAGTATACGAAGTTCTTGAAAAACTTAAAGTCAAGCCAATCATTCCGCCTCAGAGAAATGCGCGGATTAAAAAACATGGAAACAGCCGTGGCAAACCGTTGGCAAGGGATAAAACGATACGCATGATCCGCAAGAAGGGAAGAAAAGGATGGAAAATTCATAGCGGGTATCATCGGAGAAGCCTCAGTGAAAATTTCTTTTTCAGATATAAGACAGTGTTTGGCGAGCATTTGAAATCAAGAATCTCAGAGAATCAAAAAATAGAAGTCATTTTAAATACGATCATTCTTAATAAGATGATTAAGGTTGGAAAACCGCAATCCTACAAAGTGAGAAGTGCCGCATAAGAAATTATTAAAACAAAATATCATATCTCAAATTTATTCATGCAACAAAGCCAATGCAACTTATAAACCGATATGAACAGGTGAGAAAAAATTCTTTCAAACCCTTTGAGGCAATAGGTATTTGATAATCAATAAAATAATAATTGAATTCGAGCGGTTGAAAACTTCTTTTAAAAAAAACCAATTCCCCTCAATTATTTCCAAAATTGGGGATTCACATCGGGTAGCAGAACATAATTAATGTAAG